>URQK01000070.1 GCA_900549975.1 uncultured Mollicutes bacterium | reverse complement strand
CTAATCACTCTTATTAAGAATCAAATTTAATTATCGTCGCTTTATGATTAGAAAATGGTAATACTTTTTCTAATACATCACTTGTTTTTAACTTCATATAACAAGTAGTGGTGCCATCACTACAGCCATAATATTCATCTTTTATAACATCTTCATCAATTACTATATCTACTTTGTTTTCTTTATCAATTAAGCAACTAAAAATAGTACAAGCACCAATAACTACTTTTAATAATTCATGCAATAATTCTTCGCTTCCAAAAGATACTCTACTTATATTAAGCGCCGAACTAAATGCCTTTGTATTAAATTTCTTATTACTTTTTGTAACAAATAAATAAAATTTAGTTTTTTGTTGATTGCATAGAAAAAGTGTTTTAATAACTTCTACTCCTAATACCTTATCAATTGCTAAACAATCTTCCATGGTAATCGCAGGACTTGTCTCAACTCGTGTATAAGGGATATCAAGCTTTTCTAAAGTTTCATAAACTTCTTTTTCTAATTCGGTTTTATAAGTAATTGGTTTTGAATTTGTTGGATTTTTTACTTCAATCATACATTATTTTTTAATGCTTAAACCATCTTTAAAAGCATTACCAACACGTTCTTTAACAACATAATATCCATTAGTAAATGGATCATATGCAATAGCGTCTAATTTACTAATATCGACATTACCATTAGTTAGTACTTCTTCATCAGCGGTAACATTAAGTACTCTACCAACGATTCCGCAGCTGGTTTCTTCTAAAAATTCACATTCCATACATACTGGAAATTCATTAATAATTGGTGCATCAACATGATTAGATTTACAAAATGTCATCTTACTTTTTTCTAATTTATTTGGTGTATCATTACCAGAAGTAATACCAAAATAATCAGCTTCTTTTACGTGTTTTGCATCAGCGACGCTAACAGTAAATGCTTTTCTTTTTAAAATATTTTTAGTTGTTTTATGGAAGTCTGATAAATTTAATACTACCTGATCCATTTCTAGCATCATTCCCCAAGCAGCATTCATAACATCAACTGTTCCATCATCATTATAAGTCGCTACCATTAGAACTGGCATTGGGAAAATAGCGGATTTTGTTTCAATTTCTTTTTTCATGTTTTTTTTGTCTCCTTTGTTTTTGGATAAAATATGTTGATAATAAATTCAAAGTTAACTATCAATATTAATTTAATCCATTTGTTTAATAACCATACTTAATATAGCATTAAATATTACAAATTTTCAATAATTACTGACACATCGATAGCACTACTTTGATACTATTAAGCAACAAAAAAGTTCGAACCAAATGCTGGAATCGAACTAATTCAATCTAAATGGTCGGGACGATGCGAATCGAACGCACGACCTCTTGCTCCCGAAGCAAGCGCACTACCAATTGTGCTACGTCCCGATAAAAAGGCTCAAGGCCTTTTATATTATATATCAAATATTAAAAAACGAAAATAAATCCATTTGATTTGTTTCAGCTAAATTATCTAAAGCATGAAGTTCAGATAATTTTGCCACATGAGTTTGTGATAATTTTGTCTTTGCAAGTAAATCTTCTTTTGATAAGAATTTGCCGTTTTTTCTTGCTTCAATTACTGAAACTGCCGCGGCTTCTCCAAGTCCATCAATAGCAATAAATGGTGGAATTAAGCATTTATTCTTTTCATCTACTAAAAATCTAGATGCATCTGATTTATATAAATCAATATTAGAGAATGAGAATCCTCTTTCTGCCATTTCTAGACAAATTGTCAGTGTTTTTTCAATATCCACTTCTTTTGCAGAAGCATCAAAACCTTTTGCTTTAATTTCTTCTAATCGTTTGATGATTGCTTTTTCACCACTAATCATAGTTTCAAGTTCGAATTGTTTTGAACGAACAGTTAAGAATGTGGCGTAGTAATATAATGGCATATGTACTTTAAACCAACCTACACGAATAGCCATCATAACGTATGCAGTTGCGTGAGCTTTAGGGAACATGTATTGAATCTTGTTACATGAGTCAATATAATAATCTGGCACGTTATTTTCACGCATTATTTGCTCATATTCTGGTTTTACTTTTTTACCTTTACGAACATCTTCCATGATTTTAAATGATGTTAAAGGAGGCACACCTTTCGCGGATAAATAAGTCATAATATCATCACGACATCCGATAACTTCACGCAATGTACAAGTACCATTACGAATTAATTCTTCTGCATTTCCCGCCCAAACACCAGTACCATGTGATAGACCAGAAAGAATTAATAAATCCGAGAATAATTTAGGGGATGTTTCTTTTAACATTTGACGTCCCATGTTGGTACCAAACTCTGGAATACCTAAAGCACCAGTAGTTTCATGTAAATAATTAGAGTGACGTTTTAAAGCAACATCACTAGAGAATATTGATAACGTTTCTGGATCATTTAAAGGAATAGTTTTAACATCAATTCCTGTTGTATCCGCCATCATCTTAAGCGCCATCGGATCAACGTGACCTAATAAGTCGAGTTTTAAAACGTTATCGTGAATAGCGTGGAAATCAAAGTGTGTTGTTTTCCAAGCGGCTTCTTTATCATCAGCAGGATATTGAATTGGAGTAAAGTCATAAACTTCATAATCTTTTGGAATAACAACAATACCACCTGGATGTTGACCAGTTGTTCTTTTAACACCCGTACATCCTTTTGCTAAATATTCAATTTCTGCTTTAGATATTTTATCGAGGCTTTTTCCAATTTTCGGTCCGACTCTTTCAAAATATCCTTTAGCGTAACCATAAGCGTTTTTCTCCGCAACGGTTTCAATCGTACCAGCTTTAAAGACATTTCCCGCACCTAATAATTCTTTGGTATAAAGATGTGCAATTGGTTGATAATCGCCTGGGAAGTTTAAGTCAATATCTGGAACTTTATCAGCGTTAAATCCTAAGAATGTGGCAAATGGAATATTTTGTCCATCATGAATCATTTTATGTCCACATATTGGACAATCTTTTTCTGGTAAATCAAATCCTGATGATACTTGAGGAATACCTTCAAATTCACTATGTTTACAGTTTGGGCATAGATAATGAGGCGGCAAAGCATTAACTTCTGTAATATCCGCCATGGTGGCAACGAAAGATGAACCAACCGATCCTCTTGAACCAACCATGTAGCCATCTTCATTAGCCTTATGAATAATTTTATGAGCAATATAATAAATAACTGAATATCCGTTATTAATAATACCATTAAGTTCTTTTTCTAGACGTTCAGCCACAATTGGTGGTAATGGATCACCATATTTTTTATGGGCATTAGAATAACATAAATCTTTTAACAAGTTTTCACAGTTTTCAATAGTAGGAGTATAAAGTTTAGATTTAATTGGTTCTAATACATCAATCATATCCGCAATTTTATTTGTATTAGTTACAACTATTTCCTTTGCTTTTTCTTTTCCTAAATATTCAAATGCATCAAGCATTTCTCTTGTTGTACGATAATGTTGATCTGGATTTTCAAAATAATCCATATTTTCACGAGCATAAGGCATTAATGGGTGGTTAATATTTCCAATTGCTTTTGCGGAAATAAATACATCGCGGTACCTTTTATCTTCCGGATTAAGATAATGCGCATCACCAGTAGCCACAACTATTTTACCTGCAGCATCTGCAGCTTCAATTATATCTCTTACATATTGATGACATTCTTCTTCATCCTTAATATCACCCATATTAATTAAATATGAATAATTTTCTGTTGGCTGTACCTCGATATAGTCATAGAAACTAACTACTTTTTGTAATACTTCTTTTGTCCTTGTGCGAGCGGTATCAAATACTTCGCCATTAAAACAAGCACTACCTAATAATAAATTTTCACGATATTGAACCAACAAACTTCGTGGAACTTTTGGAACATTTGCAAAATAATTTATATGAGAAAAAGAAATAATTTTAAATAAATCTTTTAAACCAGCAGCATTTTTAGCTAAAGCAACCACATGCACTGGTCTAAGGTGTTTATAATGCTCATCACTTGCTTTAAGATTAGCTAAATCTTTATGTGTCAAATGGGCATTTTCTTTTGTTAAAACCGCAATCATAGCTTGCCATACTTCATTAGTTACGCTAGCATCATAATCCGCTCTATGGGCAGCATCTTCATCATAAACAACATCCATGTTACGACATAATGTTCCTAAACGATGGTTACGAGATTCTGGAAATAAATATCTAGCTAAAGCTAAAGTATCCACAACTGGATTGTTAAATATTGGCTCATTAATTTTCTTACAAGCAGCATTTAAAAATCCAATATCGAAGTCTGCGTTATGAGAGACTAATATCGCATCGCCAACAAATTCACGAATTTTATGAATTGCTTCTACTAAGGAATTTTGTCCTTTTAGCATTGCATCATTAATACCGGTTAATTCTTTGATTTTTTCCGATAGAGGTCTATTAATATCAACAAATATATCTCTAGAATCCACTACACGGCCTTGCTCAAACTTAACAGCACCGAACTCAATAATATCATCATATCTAGCTGATAATCCCGTTGTTTCAAAGTCGAATACTACATAAGTAGCTTTATTAAGTTCTAAATCACAAGGATTTCTAATAGCATTAACTTCATCATCAATCATGTAAAGTTCACTACCATAAAGAATTTTAATGCCACCATATTTTTTACTTGCATTTTGCGCAGCTGGGAAAGCTTGCACAACTCCGTGGTCTGTAACTGCAATTGCTTTGTGTCCCATTGAATGAGCTAAAGCAATATAGTCTTCAACATTAGTAACGCCATCCATAGTGGACATTTTGGTATGTAGATGTAATTCCACACGTTTTTCTTCTTCTTCATCTTTTCTTGGCTCATCAGGAGGAAGCAAATCAATAAAACGCGCAGTAACATTTAATTCTTTGGCAAAAGTATCATATTCAGCATGTCCTCGAATTCGAGCATTAGCGCCAATTTTAATACTTTGAATTTTTTCTTTTGTAAAATATTTAGCATTTTCAAATACTTTTACGTGGATTGCTCCTGTAGCGTCCGCAACGCCAAATGTAGCAATAATTGTGCCTTTTTTTGTATTGCGCTCTTCATAAGAAAATACTTTGGCATCAAAATCGACATTTTCAGAATTAGTATCGATGTTTCTAATACAAAACTTTTTGTATTTTCCAAATCCACCGCTACTATCTTTCTTTTCTTTAAAGGGTTCGTAGTTATCAACAGCGTCTTTCATTGCTTCTAAACGTTCTTGATTACGACGTTCCATTTCTAAACGATATGCTTCATCTTCATCAATTTCTTCATCATCTTCATCATCTATTGTTTCTGTTTCTTCAAAAACAGTTTCTTCAGTTTGAATAGATTTATTTGCTATCTCAAATACATCATCATAATTAATAATTTTTAATAAATCGATAAATCCTTTTAATTTATTAGTAGTTGAAGAGATATCATCGACTTGAATTATTAGTTTTTCTTCGTCAAATTTATAATCTTCTAAAAAAGCAATGCCAAAATTAGCAAAATACCAATCCGTTAATAAATGATAAACATCTTCAGCACTGGGTTTAAAATCATAAATATACTGAATTGTATATTTATAAGTAGTAATGTTTTTTAATGCTCCTAAAAATTTTCTTAGATTGTCATAATTCCATGGCATTTCTTTTCTAATTACCATGGTTAATATTTTTTCATTGTTAATTTTTATTGGACTCCATTCACATAAATCAAAAGACATATCATAGTCTTCGATATTAGTAATGTTCATTCCTTTTAAAAATCTTTCAAATACTTTATCTTCCATAAATCAAAAACCTAATACGCTAAAATAGTCGTATAATATCTCGTCCCATAATAAATATCATTAATCCAAATAGTAAAATTAATCCAATTGTTGAAACAATATTTTTTACTTTTTCTGGAATTTCTTTTTTAGTAATTCCTTCAATAATAACCACTAATAAATGCCAACCATCTAATCCTGGGAATGGTAACAAATTAAATATTGCTAAGTTAACAGAAATAGCCCCCCATAAATAAATAAACATACCAAAGCCATAACTCTTTAAAACTTGTGATGACTGAGTAAATATCGCTACTGGTCCACCAACAGCGTCCCAGTTTTTACCAACAAATAATCCACCTAGTGTTTTAGCAATTAAGACTGTGTTGTCACCAAAGTCTCTATTTGTTGCGCCTAAAATAGCCCCTAAACTTTTATATCTCACATATTGATAATAAGTAGAAATACCCATTTTACTCCAAGATAATGTGCCATCTTTTGCCACATCAACAGTTAAAGTAATATCAATGGTTTTTGCATCACTTGGTTGCTCACCTTCTGAATAATATTTAATGGCCAATGTTAAAGAATCAGCAGCATTTTTAGGAGAAATATCATATCCATTTTCTCCATCTACTTTTATTGCTAGAGCACTATACCATAAATCAGTAGGATTTTCTGATGTGATTTCTACTGGCTTAATGCTAGAACATGCATTAGCGTTTCCATCAATATTACAAGTTCTTGTTACTTCAATAATATAGTCGCCTGTCTTTAAACCTTTTTCCGCAATTGGCGACTTTTCTTGAACTGTTACTTGGTTACTTAATGTCGGTTGTCCAAAGAAAGCATTATTAGTAAAGAATAATAAGAATCCTAAGACAAAGTTAAGAATGATACCTGCCGCCATGATAATAGCGCGTTTCCATTTTTTAATTCCAAGTAAACTACGTTCTTGAGGTATGTTTTTAATTTCTTCTCCATCTGTTCCTTCTTCCATACCTTCACCAAACATCGATACATATCCCCCTAGTGGGATAGCGCGTAAAGAATAAGTTGTTTCTCCTTTTTTCTTTTTTAAGAGTTGTGGCCCAAAACCAATTGAAAACTCATTAACATAAACGTTAAAAAGTTTAGCCATAGTAAAGTGGCCAAGTTCATGAATAATAACTAAAATTCCTAAACTGATAATACATAATAATATCGACAAAATATCAATTCCTGCTAAATACATAAATCATGCTCCTTTTTTATCAAATTTTTTGCTTGCTCACGTGCCCAATCATTTGCCATAAGCAAGTCCGACAAAGTTGGACTCTTTATAACATTATGCTCTTGCATAACATTTTTTATAATTCTTTCGATAGATAAGAACGAAATCTCTTTATTCAAGAAAGCATATACTGCTTCTTCATTCGCGGCATTAACTACCGCTGGCATTGTTCCTCCAATTGTTAAAGCCTCACGAGCGTATCCTACGCAAGGATATCGATCAGGATTAAACTTGCGGAAGTGGAAAGTTCCAAATTCTTCAATTGGTAAACGTTTAAAATCATTTTTAACACGTTTCATTTTAAATAAAGCGTAGCTTATTGGTATACGCATATCTGCTGGACCAATATCGGCAATATATGAACCATCATTAAATTCTACTAAAGAATGAATGTGTGATTCATCATGAATTAAAACATCAATTTTATCTAATGGAAAATTAAATAAATAATACGCTTCAATAATTTCAAATCCTTTGTTCATCATTGTTGCGCAATCGATAGTAATTTTATTTCCCATTTGCCATGATGGGTGTTTTAAAGCCATTTCAACTGTGACATCTTTTAATTGCTCACGATTAAGGTCTCTAAATGCTCCGCCTGATGCTGTAATAATTAATCGATCAACTTTTTTACCTGCTTTTAAGCATTTAGCCAAAGCCACATGCTCACTATCGATTGGGTATAGATGACTATGATGCTTTTTTATTAGGTTATTAACTAATTCGCCACCTACTACTAAAGATTCTTTATTAGCAAGCGCTAAATCAATTCCTAATTCTAATGTTTTAATAGTTGGTAAAAAACCAACAAATCCCACTAAAGCATTAACAACCATATCGCATTTAACTTCTTCAATGATTTTTGTTAATCCATCATTGCCATAATTAAACTTAATATGTGGATAGCGATTTTTAAATCGTTCCATGTTTGTTTTTTCTTTAATTACAACATATTTTACATTTTTAAATTCACATAAAATGTCATCAATAACTTCTACTCTATTTCCAACACTAAAACCTACTAAATCAAAAGTTTTACGATGCTTTTTAATAATATCAATAGTTTGACTTCCAATAGAACCTGAAGCCCCTAACAAAATTATTTTTCTCATAATAAGAAGCTCCATCTATGACCCATAAAAATAATAATTATAGTTACAACTAAAGAAGTAACAAGTAATGAGTCAATACGATCAAGAACTCCGCCATGTCCTTTTAACAAAGTACCAAAATCTTTAACTTGATAGTTACGTTTAATAGAAGAGAAAATGAAATCTCCCAAATTAGCGGTTAATGGCATAAT
>URQK01000069.1 GCA_900549975.1 uncultured Mollicutes bacterium | reverse complement strand
CACGGACAGCTCCCACGTCGCCCTCAATCAGTACACTGACCAGACCGCCGCCGACTTTCACTACATCAAGACGGTTCACATTGGCAGCTTTTAAAGCACTGTCCAGTGCTTCCACTGCCGGAACCATCTCTCCTGAAGCAAAAGAAAATTTAAAAACCGCTTTAGAAAAAGCAAAAGTATCAGTAAGTTTCAATGGTTCTATCACTTCTATTTACGTAGAAGATGGTGATAACTCAAGTGAAGGTGATTTAGACATCACTATTACTGATTCATTTATGCAATGGAAAAAGAATTATACAGAGTTTAATGGCGATGAACTGAATTATGATTACATTTTTGTGAAAGATAATGCCGGTAAAATGTCATATAACAAACTTAATTTAATGAATGAGGTACAATCTTATCAATTTATTAATCCAAGAACTGATACAACAATGGATTATGATTCTTATTGTCTAAATCCATTTAAAAACATAACCGCAGATGACTTCTCTTATATTGAGGAAAGATATTATTTATCAGAGGATAAAGTAAGTGCGTTTAATGGCTTAATTTCATTATCAAGTACACAAAGATTTAGCTATTATGATTTTGAAGTTGCTTCTGTTTCTCTAGGATTAGGAAATAAAAAGTTTTCAGATATAATCATTACAACCCAACCTAGATCAGATAACTATTTGGAGCCTTCTGATTTCTTCCTTGATTGCACATTCAGTGTCGTATGTCCAGGAGAATTAGAATTACCTACAATTAAAACAGTAAAGCATCGTGATGAACACGATATATTAAAAGCGGCCTTAAAAGATTTGAAAGAATCTTCAATTGATCAAAAAAATTATACTATTACTGCTGTTGATTCATGTTCTGATCTTCCTGAAGATGTAGCTTATGATAACTATGCAACCGTAGATGGATTCTATAGTGATTTCAAAGCTGCTAATGATAGTTATAAAATAGGTTATAAATATAATAAAGAAGATGGAAAATTTCATAAATATACACATTATGTGAGTGGCGCAAATGCTTCAATTGGTGATGGAATCTTTGATTCTATTGGTGATGGACCAGAGGATTGTTTAAGTAGAGATAAATTAGAGCCAAATTTTTCGGGATTTGCTAGTGAATTTTTCTTATACAATGAAAAGAACAAACAATTCTATACAACAAATAGCTCTGTTGTTGACGAAATTCATCGCTTGATTTCACCTTTCTATGATCGATATGAGCCATACTATAATGCCTCAAAAGTATTTTTCAATTTAGATGAATCTAACAAAATCGTTTCATGGGGTTGGACTGGTAGAGATATGTATGCACCCTACGAAGACACTATAACATATACAATTAAAAACGTGGGTACCACTGTACTACCGATAAACCAAAAGAATACTACATCTAATTCCAATAGTGAGGGCAAATAATATGAAAAAATCTTTATTGGTATTAGTACCATTATTATCTATCTTATTAGTCGGTTGTGATAGAAATAATTCTAATAGTGTTAGCGCTCAACCATCTATAAGTGTACCACCTAGTAGTACCGGTAATAGTTTAGCAGAGGCACTAGCTCATAGCCGTGAACATTATTTTGGCGTAAAAGGACAAGTTATTACAACATACAATAATGGTAGTGAACAAGTTGATATTGAAAGTTACGATCTCCATAATATTTTCAATGAAAAAATTGTTACAAATAATCTTGTTTACCATTACGAAATCGATGAGGAAACTTTTGATGATCCATATTCATACACATATTTTGCTAAAGATGATGGATATACTTATCAAAGAGAATTAACATTAAAAAATGAAGTTAAAGATATTCCTGTTAGCAATAGAACAAGTGACAAAGTTAAATTCGATGAATATTTTGCTTCACCATTTAAGAGTTTAACTTATTCTGACTTAGTAAAATTAAACGATCAATATTTAATAAAACCGAAAATCAGTACAACATTTGCTACTAGTTTAGTTTTGAAAGATATTACTGCTACCAAAGTATTGTTGTCTGTAAAAGATAATAAATTCGATAAAGTAACCATTTACACTAGTTCTTCTTCCACTATTGTTAGTGGCGTTAGTTCTTCATATCGATTTGAATTAACATTCAATTGGGATGAAGAAACATCAATACCAGAAATTACTCCATTTGATGAAAACGTTGATGGTCTTGATGTATTAGAAGATGCTTTAACTAATATTTCTTACTCTTTAAATTTAAATAAGAATTTTACTGCTAAAACAACTTTAGAAGAAAGTGCTGGAACTTCTGTTGGATATTATTATGCCACAAAAGATGCGGTTTATTCTAATGCTGTAGATTCTAGTAATAACTCTTATGGCTTCAAAAAAGAAGGCAGTTACTTCTATAAATTTAAAGTAGCAACTTCTTCTAGTGGAGAACAAAAAATAACAGTCTATGATGATGATTCTATCGATGAAACTTTATTATATCCAAATTATTTAGGATTTAGTACTGCTTTATTTGAAGTAAGCAATGATAAAAAAACATTTACCGCCCACGAAGGATTTGAGTCAGCTATTATTAGTTTAATCGCCCCATATACTGAAGCTAGATATTATGCTCAATATATAACGTTGTTAGAAATCAAATTAAACGCAGCAAATAAATTTGAATCTTTAAATTTTGAATACTACGATTCAATCAATAACATTCGTGGAAAAGCAACTATCACTTATGAAAATATAGGTGGCACTGAATTGCCAATTCAATTAGGTTAATTAATTATACAAAAAGGGGTTAATACTTTATGAAAAAACAAATATCTTACATATTACTTTTAGCAAGTGTATTCGCTATGGCTAGTTGTGGTGAAACAACATCTAATAGTGGTTCAGTTTCTACTAGCGGATCAATTAGCAATTCAACTAGTAGCAAGCCTTCAAATAGTGCTAGCGAGTCAGTTAGTAGTAAACCATCTGCTAGCGTTGCTCCACAACCAGTTTTTGATATTCCAAGTTCAATTAGCGAAATCAAAACTAACATTGATGCAACAAAGATTAAAGGCTATACGTTTGAAGATGACTCTTCTAAAAAGGCCAATGGTGATGTTTCATTTAATAAAAACGAGATATTAATCAAAGGAAAATCAACATTTGAAAATGAAGGTTCTCTTGAAACTGGCGACTTATTAATCTATAAAGGATTTAATGATACTACATTCTATGATATTGAGAATTATTTAGGAAAACATGCTAAAAGAAAAAATATCGTTTCTAATGTCGAAAATGAAACAACGCAAATTTCTTTAGATGGCGCTAAAAAAGAAATTGATAGCGTGGTGTATAACAAAACATGGTTTCAAAATAATGTTTCAAAAATCTTAGTTGATGGTGCAACATTTACTAGCAAAACTAGAGAAGATTTCTATGAATTAACTGTAACATTCGTAAATAACCGCACCATAAATATAGCCACATTATCTTTTGATAAAGACAACCAATTATTAGAAGGTAAATTAGAATCAAATACATGGCCTGCTGATAATTTTGATAGCGAAACAAATGAGCCTATTGATGCTAGTCAAAAACCAACTTCTTCTTCTAAATACAAAGCAACTTTTGTATTAGGCGAAGATAATAAAGAAGAAATTACATTTGATGTCTCTAAGTATTACATTACTTCTATTGATGAATTCTATGTATCTTCTTATTCCGATAAAGAAAATAACGATGGCTTAGCTCAAGCAGGTAAATATGTCGATGTAAGAATCAACAAGTTCTCTCCTGCTACTGCATTAAATGTTGATGAATTTAAAATTGTAGAATCATCAGATACATCAGTAATTGAGATTAATTCCTTTACTGGTAGTGCTAAAGCTGTTAAATCAGGTGAAGCAACGTTAACTATCGCAGATCCTATTAGAAGTGTTACTGTTACAAAAAAAGTAACTGTAACAAGTCCAAGTTTAAACTCAATTTGGATATCTATCACTAACAAAACTTTAAAAGTTGATGATACTGCCACTATTAAAATTGAAGCCTATCCTACAGAGTCTGATGAAAAATTAGAAGCTATTTCTAGTGATCCTACTGTAGTTGAAGTTGGTGAAATTTCAGCAGATAGAAAATCATTATCAATCAAAGGATTAAAAGAAGGTACTTCTAATATTACCGTTAGAAGTAAAAATAATCCTGATGTTATTTCAAGAGCATTAACAATAACTGTCGAAAAGAAACAAGTAGAACAACCAACTGATTGGATTATTGGTACATGGAAGAATACGACTACTGCAACTAATGAAGATGAAGATATTATTACTTTCAATACAACTTTCACATTTAATAGTGATGGCAGCGGTAAAATAGTTCAAAAAGTTACAAGAGTTGCTTATGATAACGAAGCAACATTTAATTGGGCATACGATGGAACAACAATCAAATTTAGTTCTTGGTATTCAGAAGAAAATACATTATCAGAACCAACAAATGTAGTAATAGCCGAAGACAAATCTTCAATTTCCTTAATTATGCCATCCCAAGATAACTATGATAAAAAACATAAACTAAATATGCAATTGCTTAAAGAAAATGCAGCAGCATGGTTGATTGGCACATGGTCCACATCTTTAGATAAAGATGATTTTGGAAATCCAACAGTGGTCTTTAATAAAGATGGAACAGGAACTATCAAAAGTAAATATTTTGCTGATGCAACATTCAAATGGTCTTATACTAATTCTAAACTAGTAATTACCGAATTAAGTAGTTCTGAATATGGCGTAAAATCAACAATTACAAATGCTGAAAAAGCACAATTAGAAATTTATTTTAGTTGCGATGGCGAAACATGTATTGTTGTTTTCAAAAAATAAATAGTTTTTAGATTAGTAAATAAAATGTTAATTAACCCCTCAAAAAAAGTTGATCCGAGTTAATCGGTAAACTGAGGGGTTTTTTATTATATAAATTATAATTTTTACTAAAACAAACATATAAAAACAAACTTCCGCGGGGTGGGTAATTCAAATAAAAAATCCTTTCAGTATAATTAGTTTGCAACAACAAATTAAATACGAAAGGAGGGTTTATCATGCCCATAAACAATGATACCTTAAATTTTTTAAATTTAAAAGATACCGATGTCAAAAAATGTGATTCAACAACAGATGGTAATACCTTATTTCTTACTGTCGTACTAAAGAGAAATGAACATCAATGTCCTTCTTGTAATCACAAAACCAATACTATTAAAGATTATTCAATCAAAATAATTAACCACTCTATTTTTAATGATGGTAGAGTAGCTAAAATTAGATATAAACAACAAAGATATATTTGTAAATTTTGCAAGAAATCGTTTGTCGAAGATAATCCATTAATCAGATATTCTTGTTTCTTTGGTGCTTTAAACTTCCGCTGGCTATTATCAGTTTTATTCTTTATAGCATAAAAAAGACTATGAAATGATTTTATAATTACATTCCATAGTCGTTTTTTATTAGATTTAATTATTAAAGATTATGACACCCTTGTCCAAACACCAGAGCCTGGGTTATAATCGTAATCTTCCCACTCAACCTTAATAGTATCTGATGATGCCTGATAAGTAATAGAACAACTATCAAAGATTGAAGAGATAGGTGTAGTATCCAATTCGATTTTGCCGTCTAATGATCCAGTCCATGTGCCATCAAAAGTTCCAGCAGGAAGTTTCATAGAATAAGTTTTATCAGCCTTAATAGTAATTGTATATGTATTACTCATAATGCCATTACCTGACCATGTACCAATTAAGTTCTTTTCTTCAACTACTTCTGGTTTAACTGCGAAAGATAAGTTAACTGGCGATTCACCACCATCAGCTGTTCCAATTAATGTTTTATCTGATGCATTCCAAGTTAATTCAACATTAAGAAGACTATTAACAGTGAATTTAACTTTAGTTCCATCAAAAGTATAATTAATCGCAGAGCCACCATAAGTTCCTGTTCCATCAGCGTTTAATGCTAATTCAATTTTAGTATTTGCATCAATATATGTATTTACTAATGGGGTTTTATCAGGATCTTTAGAAATATATTTTAATGTTGTTCCTTCAATTTTATATTCATCTTTTCCAATAGTAATGGTATTACCGTCAACTAAATCTCCAGAAATTGTAGTACTCTTATTTAATTTACCATTCATAACTAGATAAGTCTTATTATCAAACACATGAATAATTACGGATTTATCACTAGTCATAAATGAATTAACATATTCGCCTTCTTTAGCAAGTATTTTTGTGCCATCTACACTAATTAATGTGTTTGTAGAAGCATCAAATTTAAATGTTCCATTAAAAATAGATACTGCACTAGATTTTAATTGTACAGTTGTGCTATCAATTATTCTAAATCCACCATAAGCATAAACTGTATCTTCGCTATTCTTACGATATTCAAAATTCCCATTTTTTAATAAATCTATACAACCAGCAAAGTTTCCTTTATATTTACCAATGGCTTTTTTATTTTCATAATTAGGTACTGCACTTCCTTTAACTAACTTCCAATTGTAACTATAATCATAATCTTCTACAACTGAAAAAGTAATAGATTCATCATTGGCAATAACTATTTTACAATTGCCATAAGCGCCAAAATCATTAACTTTTAGTTCTGTATCGCTAACTTTACTATAAGTAATGCTTACAACAGTATCTCCATCACTATAAGATCCTGTTCCATCATCATTTAAGAATATTTGCCTTCCTTCTTCATTTGACCAATAGCCATATACTTTCCCGGCTTTAGTAAATGTATATGAATAAGAATCATCATTCGCATCAGGGAAAGTAAATTTTCCATTTGCTTCATCCCAAATACAAACTACATCTTCTAGGAAAAGATGTGAATAAATTAAATGTTTACCATCACACCACCAAGTACCAATACTGGAATATAAGTCAGACATTAGCCAAACAAATGTTCCGTCTTCCATAAATTGAATTGTACCATTTACTGATGATGCACCTTTATAAAAACCCGCTAAACGCGATGTATCAAACCAGCCACAATTAACTTCTAATCCACTATTAACTGGAGCATAGAAACGATATGCCACTGTAGCTTCTTTATCATAATATAATCCATAATTTAAATAGCCATCACGTTTGTAGTCATTTTCTGATATAACTGCAATAGTATTTGGCTCAACTTTAACAGTTTTAGAATCTCCACTTCCATCATTTTTGTTAATAATTACATCAACTTCATCAGAAGATATGTCTTTTGCAGCTTTTAGAACTGCTTTTCCATCATCTATTTTCCAAGCACGATTAAATCCATGTTTAATTAAATAAGTTGAATCCACATCTTTTGCTTCAATAGTTTCACCTTGTTCTAATAAAGTGGTGTCTGCTTCAATAATAGGATTTATAAATCCATTACCATATATAGCGCTACCTAATTCATTAGAATACTCTTCATAACCATCTTCAACAGGGCGACCTGTTACTACACCAGCATACGAACTATAAGCTGGAGATGGTGACGAAGGAGCTTTTAAACTATTAACCAAAACAACATTATTAATCAATGCTGTTTCATAATATGCTGCAGCAGTAATCCCACCAACATAAGCACCTTCACTGCTATCAATTGCTTCAATTTTATCTGCTTTGACAATTGAATTAGTAATACCAGTATAGGCATCTAAGTTACCAACAAGGCCAGCAGTAACATTACCACCTTTAATTTGACTACTTTCAACATAACTATTAGTAATTAATAATGATGACGTTTGAATAAGACTTACATTAGGAACGCAGCCTAATATACCTGCAACATTAGCATCCTTAACGCGGCAATCAATATCACCAAAGAAAGATACTTCTTCAAATGTGGAAGTAAGTTTATCACCTAATACATTTGCACCACTTACACCACCAACACAAGAAGTTAAATCATCAACCTCAGTGTTATTTCTAACAACTATTTTACCTTTTGTAGTAACATCTTTTAAATAAGCATTGTATGTTACACCCGCAAATAATCCAACATAACTACTCGCTATTTGTTGTTGAATATCAATATTGCCTTCAACAGTTAAGCTCTCTACTACACCACTATAACATCCAAATAAGCCAAATAATTGTTGCTCATCCCCTGCCGCCTTAATATTTAATCCCTTAATTGTATGACCATTGCCAATGATATTAGCGGTAAAAGGTGTCTTAAGTGTTCCTAATGGAGCCCACTCTTCAGTAATTTCAAAATCTCTTTCAATCGATATATAAAGTTTAATTTCAGATCCCAAACAAGCATTAGCCACTTTTTTAAGTTGCCTTTGATTAGAAACCAAAAAAGGCGATTCTTTAGTCCCTGCTCCTTTAATTGTATCATCTTCGATAACTGAAATAGATGGACTTAAACTTCCATTGCTGCTATTTTCACCACAAGCAACAAGGCCTAGTGATGCAATAATCGCTGATAATACTAAAAACGATTTCTTCATAATTTTCATTCTCCTTTTTAATAAATTAAACATTTAATCCATAATTTTTATTGGGATTTATTTAAATGTATGGAAAAAATATTTATATTATAATTGTAATAATTATAAATATGCAAAATAGTTATGTCAATTTTTTTATTTATTTTTTT
>URQK01000068.1 GCA_900549975.1 uncultured Mollicutes bacterium | reverse complement strand
ATTTGTATTCAAAATTGTTATAATTTGTGTCACTATTTTTTTCTAGTGATGTCATAACATTATCTTTTTCAAACATCATTTCGCCAGTAAGCAAATAATCTTTAATATCAGAAGCAATTTCTTGATAGTTATTTTCATTGCTATTTTTAAATTTTGCTAATCTTTTTAAATTAGTACTATTATTTGAATCATTAGGTATAAAAGCCCCTAATGCTTGAATTTCATAACTAAGACTTTTTTTAGATTGTGTTAAAGTAATTTGATTATTAGGATTAGATGGATTAATTAATTTTGGTAAAATAGTAACCAAAGTTACAATAAACGCAACCGCTAAAAGAGAAAATGATAATACTGGCTTAAAGTTAAACTTTTTAGTTTCTTTTTCTAATGGAGTATAATCAACACGTCTTAATATTTCTTCTTGATAATCATTAATAATTATCTTACTTGAGGCATCTTTAATAATTTTTTTAATTTCTTTATTTTTCATATTTAGACATCCTTTCTTTTAATTTTTTGATTGCACGATTATACATCCATAAAATCGTTCCTAAGGGTTTGGACATAATTTTAGCAATATCTGCAAACTTATAGTCAAGAATAACGTGATATGTAACTATTTCTCGTTCTTCTTGTGAGTCTAATAATTCAAGAATTGTTATAACATTACTTCCAATATATGGCATATCTCTTGTATCCATATAGTTGAGTGGTTCATCATCTTCCGTGTTCCTTTTCATCTTCTTGTAATAATTTATACTTAAGTTTCTTGCAATTGTGGATAAATACGCATAAATATTTTGTGATGATTTAACATCACCAATATTATTTAAAAATGTCACATAAGTATCTTGCATAATATCCTCCGCAAGCGTTTGTTCTTTTAAAATAGTAAAAGAAGAGAAAAATACTTGTTTATTTGTTAATTCATAAAACAAATTAAAATTAGAATGGTCGTTTTGTTTAAACTCATCAATCATTTCACTTAATTCCATATAACACCCCTCGCTTTTAATACAAATAAGTATTTGTTTTTATTGGAAATTTTTAATAATTAAATAATAATACAATACTAATGATTCATCAAGAAATATAGATTAAAGCGTTTATTATGATATAATTAAGGAAAAAAGGAAATAACATTATGGAGCAATCAAAAAGAATTGAATACATTGACACGGCAAAATTTATCGGTATAATACTTGTGATTTTTGCTCATTGTTTAGAGGGCGGACCAATGGTTCCTTATATTTATTCATTTCATTTACCATTATTTTTTGTTATTAATGGATTAACTTTTAAACTAAGAGAAAATGATAATTTTGGAAACTTTCTTGTAAGAAAAATAAAAGGATATGTTATACCAACGTTGTTTTTAGGAGTATTTTGTATCATTTTCGATGCATTATTTTCTAAAACCAATTTTACTTTTACATATTTTATGGACAATTTTGTTGAACTAACAATTCAAAAAAGAGTATTTGCTTTATGGTTTGTTGGAGCTTTATTTTGCAGTGATTTATTATTCTATTTGGTTTTAAAAGTAAGCAAACAAAAATTATTATTTACTATTATCACATCATTAATTTTTTTAGGAATTGCTATTATTTTTAATATTGTTTATCCGAAAAGTTTACCTTGGAATTTTGATGTAAGTTTATTTGGAGTATTCTTTGTTAGTCTAGGATATATTTTTAGAAGAAAAGAATTGGAAAATGTATATAATTTTTGCATTAAAAAGCGTTTATATAGTTTATTAATTGGCTGTCTATCACTAACTATTGGTTTGTTATTAGAATATATAAACTATAAGAATTTCAACTTGCACTTAGAGATGTGGGGACTTCAATATCAAAAATATTATCTAGTTATTCCGTCAGCAATATTTGGATCATTTGGTATTATTTTAATTTCTAACGCTATTACAAATAAGGCATTTGGTGAATTAGGTAAAACAACTTTAGTACTCCTTGCTTTCCACCAAACTTTATCAATGCCGTTATTTAAGAAGGATCTTTTTCCTGAATGGTATAGTTATATAAATTCATTACCAAAATCAGATATTAATCGTCCATTATTTGCCTTAGTGGAAACATTATTCTCTTTGGTTATGCTCCTTCCTATACATTATTTAATTATTTATTCACCTTTAGCAATTTGTCTTAATCAAAAAATTAAGCCATTTTGGAGTAAACTTATAAATAAAGTTTTTGGCAAAGAAAAAAGTCAAGAGAGTTTATAATACAATTTTTCTATTTAATACTTAAATAGAGATACAAAAAGTGCTATACTTAATTAGGTGATTAATTATGGCATATAAAGCACTTTATCGAACATATCGTCCTTCTACTTTTGAAGAAGTTGCAGGGCAAAAACATATTGTAAAAACTTTGAAAAATGCATTAGCGACAAATAAAATTGCTCATGCTTATCTTTTTTGTGGCCCTAGAGGAACAGGAAAAACAAGTATGGCCAAATTATTAGCTAAAGCTTTGAATTGTGAAGAAGGCTTAGGTCACCAATGCAATCATTGTTCAAACTGTTTGGCCGTTAGCGATGGATCACATCCAGATGTTATTGAAATTGATGCCGCTAGTAACAATGGCGTTGATGAAGTGCGTGATTTAATTGAAAAAGTTAAATACTCACCAATTAAAGGACGTTACAAAGTTTATATTATCGATGAAGTTCATATGATGACTTCTGGTGCTTTCAATGCTTTATTAAAAACATTAGAAGAGCCACCAGCTCATGTCGTATTTATTTTAGCCACTACCGAAGCACATAAAGTACTTCCTACTATTGTATCAAGATGCCAAAGATATGATTTTTCTAAAGTGGATGATGAAGATATTATTAAGCGTCTTAAAGAAATTTTTGCCAAAGAAAACATCACCTATGAAGATGATGCTTTAAAAAGTATTACTACTCTTGCTGATGGCGGTGTTCGTGATGCTTTATCTATTGCCGATCAAGTTATCGCCTATAGCGGTTCTAATATTTCTGAAAAAGATGTTGAAGATTTATTTGGATTAGCAAGCATTGAAGAAAAAGTCGATTTCTTAAATAAAATCAATGAACAAAATACCAAATATGTTCTAGAAAAAATGAACAAATTTATTGAAGCGGGCGTTGATATCAAACGTTTAACTACAGATATGCTTGATATTTTAAAAGATGTTATCATTTATAAAAATACTAATGATGTTTCATTATTAGTTAAATTAAAAGAAAATCAAGTGAAAGATTTCTCTAACAAAATAACAAACAAAAAGGCTCTTGAAATGATAAATATTTTATTAGATGCACAAAGCAATTATAAATTTGTTAATAATATTAGAACATTATTTGAGATCACTTTATTAAAATTGCTTAACGTATCTTCTGCCACTGATGTTGTTAATGAAAATATTAGAAGCACTAATGAGAGCTTAGTAAATAACACTTCAAAAGAAACAAAAGTCGAAGAAAAACAAGTTCAAACTAATATTAATAGCGTTCCTACACAACCAGTTGCTAAACAAAATGAAACAAGCACAAAAATATTGGAGGACGCTAATAGTTTAAGCCAAGTTGCCACTATGGGTGAAAAAAACCAATTAACACAAGATGATTTAATTAAAATCATGGTAACTGGTAATAAAGAAATGAAAATGGCTTTAATATCCAAATGGAAAAGTTTAGAGGATTATAAATTGCATCCAACACTAGGAAAATTTGCCACACTTCTTCTAAATGGTAAACCATATGTGATGAATGAAAAAGTATTAGTTCTTGATTATCAATTTGCTAATGAAGCAGAAAAAGTAAATTTGATAGCAAATCAAAATAAATTATGCGAAGTTGTCAAACTAATATCTGGTGTTCAAACAAAAATATACGCCTTAAGTAGAAACGAATCTTACGATGCTTCAAGAACTTTTATGGAACTAAGGCAACTATCAAAATTACCAGATATAAAAGTTGAAAATATAGAAATTAATATTAAAGGAGAATAGCAAAATGAATATGCAACAAATGTTAATTCAAGCACAAAAAATGCAAAGAGAAATGCAAAAGGAACAAGACGCTTTAGGAAAAAAAGAATTCCAAGTTTCTAAAAACGGAATTGTCACTGTTAAAATGATGGGAACTCGTGAATTAGTGGCAATCGAAATTGCTGATGCAGGATTAGATAAAGAAGACAAAGAGTTCTTAGAATTAAGTATCAAAGAAGCTATTAACGAATGCCTTAATCAAATTGAAGAGGCTAATGAAGCAATTCAAGCTAAAATGGCTAATAGAATTCCAGGATTTTAATCATGGAAAGTCTAAAATCGCTTGACGCATTAGTGGACGAATTTAAAAAACTCCCTAGTGTCGGGGCTAAATCTGCTGAAAGAATGGCGTATTCTATTTTATCTTGGGATGAAGAAGATATAAAAGAATTCGCTAACGCTTTATTAGAAGTTAAACATAAAATTCATCAATGTCCTGAATGCGGAATATTAACCGAAAAAGATAAGTGTGAGGTTTGTTCTTCTTTGAACCGCGATAGAAGCAAATTAATGGTCGTATGCTATCAAAAAGATGTTATAGCTTTTGAAAAAAGTGAAATATTCAATGGATTATACCATGTTTTGAATGGAGTCTTATCCATTCAAAACGGTGTATCTTACGAAGATTTATCAATTGATAAATTACTTAAACGTGTAATGAATGGTGAAATCAAAGAAGTTATTTTAGCCACAGAGCCTACACTTGACGGAGAAACAACCGCACAATTTATTGCTAAATTATTAGAAAAATGTGATGTTTCAGTTTCTAGATTAGGATATGGATTACCAATGGGCGGTCATTTAGACTATGCCGATTCACTTACATTATCCAAATCATTAGAAGGAAGAACTAAAATCAAATAAGGAGATTAATAAATATGTTTATTACATTTGAAGGCCCTGAAGGCAGTGGAAAAACAACCGTCAGTAATATTATTGAAAAACGTCTAGAAGACATTGGTTATCAAGTTGTTCACACTCGTGAACCAGGCGGTACTCCTATTGCGGAACAAATAAGAAATATAATTTTAGACAAAGCAAACACAATGCTTGATGCTCGCGCTGAAGCATTATTATATGCCGCAAGTAGACGTCAGCATTTAGTGGAAAAAGTTTGGCCAGCTTTAAAAGAAGGAAAAATTGTAATTTGTGATCGTTATATCGATTCTTCTTTAGCTTATCAAGGCGGAGCAAGAAATTTAGGAGTCGAAAATGTGTTAAATATTAATATGTTTGCTACTGAAGGAACTTTTCCTGATATGACTCTTCTTTTCGATATCACGCCTGAAAAAGGATTAAAGCGAATTGCGGCAAACGCTAATCGAGAAGTCAATCGTTTAGATTTAGAAAAAATTGAATTTCATAAATTAGTGCGTAATACATTCTTAGAATTAGCTAAACAATATAAAAATCGTTATGTTATTATTGACGCATCTAAACCATTAGATGAAGTAGTGGAAAATACATGGAAGGAAATTTTAAAAAAATTAGGTAAATAGTATGAAAATAGGTGCATATTTAAAGAATTATCAAAAAGTAGTATTCCAAACATTTTTGAATGCTTTAAATACTTCTCACCTTTCTCATGCCTACTTATTAATTGGTGAACAAGGTACTCCTCTTTTAGAGTCTGCGATATTTCTTGCTAAATCATTAGTGTGTGATCATCCTAATCCTTTAGCGTGTGAAGAATGCTTAACTTGTCGTCGTATTGATGATCGTACCTTTGCAGATCTAATTATTATTGATGGTGCTAAACAAACTATAAAAAAAGATGATATTAATCTTATTGAAACACAATTTGAAACTAGTTCTGTCGAAAGCAAAGGTAAAATGATTTATATTATTAACCATGTTGAAAATATGACTTTAGAAGCAATTAATGCTTTATTAAAGTTTTTAGAAGAACCCGCTAATAACATTTATGCTTTTTTGACTGCGGAAAACGAAAGCAGAGTTCTTCCAACTATTGTATCAAGAAGTCAAACATTACATTTCAAAAGTATTGATAAACAAGAAATGAAAAAAGAAGCAATTAATTTGGGCGTTGAAGTAAAAGATGCTGAATTATTATGTAATTTTTATAATAATGCCGAATTAATTAAGCAAAAGATAGATGATAAAGATTATCAAAATGCCAAAAAATCAATAGATAATACTTTAGATATATTATCCAATAATAAAAATATTGCGATTCCTAAACTCCACTCTTTAGTATTTCCTAATGTTAAGAGCAAAGAAGCAGCAAGACTTTATTTAGATATGTTAACCATTGCTTTCCAAGACCTTGTTAATTTATCAATTGGTGGTAATATATTTTTAACAAGTTATGAAGATAACTTAAAAACATTAAGTAAACATTTAAAACAAATTAATAGTAGTTTGCTATTAATTATGACCTCTAGGGGTCAAATAGATATGAATATTAATATAGGTCTATTACTTGACCATATATTTCAAAATATATTAGGAGATGATTAATATGGATTCTAAAAAATTAGATAACAATATTCCAGTTAGTGAAGAAACTCAAAACATAAAATATGATTATTTTGTCGCTATCAAGTTAAACGAATCGGCAAAAGCATATTATTTTTCCACTAATTTTGATGATTTAAAGCCAGGAGATAATGTTGTTATTGAAACAGTGCGTGGATTAGAACTTGGTAAAGTTGATTCGCTTTCTCAACCTATGAGTAAATACAAATTAAGTTTAGAACTTAAGCCAGTATTAAGAAAAGCAACTGATGAAGATGTAAAACTATATAAAGAAAATATTGAATTAGCAAAAAATTCTTATGAAGTTTGTTTAGAAGAAATAAAAAAATTAAACCTTGATATGCGCTTAATTACTTCCGAATATACTTTAGACCGTAGCAAAGTTATCTTTTCTTACCTTGCTGATGATCGTGTGGATTTTAGAGAATTATTAAAAGCACTTGCGTCAAGACTTCATTGCCGTATTGAATTACGCCAAATTGGCACTCGTGATAAAGCTAAAGTCGTAGGCGGAATTGGTATATGTGGATTGCCTTTATGCTGTGCCACATTCTTAAATGAATTTGATGGTATTTCCATTAACCGTGCTAAAAATCAAATGCTTTCGTTGAATATTCCTAAATTATCCGGGCATTGTGGTAAATTAATCTGCTGCCTTAAATATGAGGATGAAGCTTATACTGATTTAAAGAAAGATTTTCCAAAAATTGGTACAAGATTAATTTATAATAATGAGCAATATCGTATTAGTTCAATGAATGTTTTAACTAGAACTATTAAAATTGAAAAAGCCGATGATGTACAATTTATTAGTCTTGACGAAGTTAATAAATGCTTAAAGGAAAATAAAAATGCGAATTAGAAATTTCGATGAAGAAAAAAGCATCTTATATCTAGTTGCCACTCCTATTGGAAATATGAAAGAAATGTCGCCTAGAGCTTTAGAAATATTAAACTCTGTTTCTATAATTGGATGTGAAGATACACGTAATAGTGGAAAATTACTTAGTTATTTTGGAATAAATAAAAAATTAATTTCTTGTCATGAGCATAATGAAGAACAAGCAAGTGATACTATTTTAAAGTATTTAGCTAATGGTGATAACGTTGCTTATATATCTGATGCTGGATATCCTGGAATATCAGACCCAGGTGAACGCTTAGTAAGAAGAGCGCTTGATGCTAATTACAAAGTTAGCGTTATATCTGGATCTAACGCTATGCTTTTAGCTTTACTTGGCTCAGGTTTAGATACAACCCACTTCTATTTTCATGGATTTTTAGCAAGTAAACATAGTGTAAGAATCAAAGAATTAGAAAAACTTAAAGATAAAGAAGAAACGCTTATCTTCTATGAATCACCGCATCGCATAAAAGATACATTAAGTGATTTATTATTAATTTTAGGCAATCGCAAAGCATGTATTGCTCGTGAATTAACAAAAAAATTTGAAGAATATATTCGTGACGATTTAGAGAACTTAAACAAAATTGATGAAGACACATTAATTGGTGAAATGGTTATCATTATTGATGGTAAAAAAAGTGAAGATGTAGAAATAGACATTAATGAAGTTACTAATTACGCTATGGAACTAGTTAAAAATGGATATAAAACTAAAGACGCTGCAAAAACGATTACGAAAAGGCGCGCCGGGAATACGAGGAGGCTCGCCGCAGATTTGAGGAAGCTCGCCGCCGCTCGGAAGAGAATAAGTGACAAACGGTATTACGCCATCCGGGTTCTCCGGATGGCGTTTTGAACAGGAGAACAGAAATGGACAGAGACACTCTGCGGCAGTATATCCTTGAAAACTATGCCGCCGTAAACGATTTCCCTTGGATATCGAATCCGACCTACGAGGTCTTTCGCCACGAAAGCAGTAAAAAGTGGTTCGCGCTCGTCATGGAGCTGCCGCGCCACAGGCTGGGCGAGCCCGGTGATGACATGGTCACGGTCACAAACTTAAAGTGTGACCCGCTGCTTTCCGGCTCACTGCGCGCCGAGCCGGGCTTTTTCCCGGCCTATCACATGAGCAAGGAGCACTGGATAAGCGTTGAGCTTGCCGCAGTCGATGATGATAAGCTGCGCTTTCTCATAGACATGAGCTGGGAGCTTACAAGCTGACGGCTCAGCTTACATAGCACTGGATTTTTTGCCGGTGATGATATATAATCATTTGTATCACTTGCCGCACGGCGGCAGATCGGAGTAAATTTGTATGAACAAGCACAGAATTAACATATTCATCGCCCTTGTGCTGGTGCTCATCATCATCGCCGCGGTCTCCATGTGGCTTACAAGCCGCGACAT
>URQK01000067.1 GCA_900549975.1 uncultured Mollicutes bacterium | reverse complement strand
AAATCACACTATCTATAATGCAATTGTTACACAAAAAGCAATTATTTATAATTAAAGCAATAGAAAGGATTACATGTTTTATGTAATAAGGTACATTATGAAAAATATTATTGTTGGTCAATCTGGTGGTCCTACAAGTGTAATTAATTCATCATTGCTTGGTGTATTTAAAACCGCTAAAGATATGAATGTAAGAAAAGTATATGGCATGGTACATGGAATAAAAGGATTCCTGGATGAAGACATAATTGACTTATCAGAGCAAATAAAAAATGATTTAGATATGGACTTATTAAAAAGAACTCCATCTTCTTTTTTAGGATCTTGCCGATATAAACTTCCCGATATCGAAGGAAATGAAGATACATATAAAAAGATATTTGATATTTTAAAAAAATACGAAATTTATGCTTTCTTTTATATTGGCGGTAATGATTCAATGGATACCATTAAGAAACTAACAGATTATGGAAATTCTATTAATTCTCCTATAAGATTTATAGGCGTACCTAAAACAATTGATAACGATTTAGCTATTACCGATCATACTCCGGGTTATGGTAGCGCCGCTAAATATATTGCGGCAACAACAAAAGAAATAATCCGCGATGGATTAGTTTATGATTATCCTGTAGTTTCTATTATCGAGATTATGGGAAGAAATGCTGGCTGGTTAACCGCTGCTTCTGCTTTAGCAAAAGGTGAAGATTCCGAAGGTGTTGATATGATTTTCTTACCGGAAAAAGTATTTGATGTTGATTTATTTTTAGAAAAAACTGGTGAATTATTAAAGCAAAATAGATCCATCGTTATCGCCGTTAGTGAAGGTATTAAAATTAGTGACGGAAGATATGTGTGTGAACTTTTGGATCACGTTGAATATGTCGATACATTTGGTCATAAACAATTATCTGGTACCGCTCGATATTTGGCATCACGCGTTGCTAGCAAGTTTAATGTTAAAACTAGGGCTATTGAACTATCATCATTGCAAAGATGTGCTGGTCATTTAACTTCACGTATTGATGTTACCGAAGCTTTTAACACTGGTGGTGCAGCAGTTAAAGCTGCCTTTAATGGATTAACTGGACATGTTATTACTTTAAAAAGAGTTAGTGAGGACCCATATATGTGTATTACTGAACCTGCAGATGTTCATTTCATTGCCAATATTGAGAAAAAAGTTCCTCTTGAATGGATTAGTGATGATGGTGCATATGTAAAAGAAGAATTAATTCATTTTATAAGGCCGTTAATCCAAGCAGAAATAGAGCCTTTGTGGGTGGATGGACTTCCTCGTCACTTAAAATTAGAACGTAAGTAAGATGGAAAAAAATAAATCATCCAATTAAAAAATTACCTAATAATAAAGTGGATCAATACGCCGTTGCGGAAGTTATTGAACTTGCTAGTAAAAAACATTTTGCACTAGTAGATAAATATGTTAAAGAAAAAAACTTAATTGGACAAGAAGAAACTCTAAACAAATCAGTTATAAAATTATTTGCCAAAGCAATGTAAAAAGTCACTCATTGAGTGACTTTTCATAAATACTATTTAATAGATAATTATTAATATTCTTCGTCAGTTTCCAAGTATTCTCTTTCTTTGACATGAATCTTGTCAAGAGCAATCAAGGCAATAAATACGCCTTCAACAATGACTGAAATACCAATTACTCCCCAAGCTGCATACATTCCTATTCTCCATGGAGCCATATCATAATAAATTGAATCTCCTGGAGCAATTCCTTGAACGCAGTTGGAATTTGCTTTATTAAATAAGATATGTTTACATGCCATCTTTAACCAATAAACCGCCGTTGGAGAAGATGTATCATATAATGGTTCAGAGCCATTATTAGTTAATGTTAAGTCTCCACCTCTTCTTAATAAGAAGTCAGTCGTCATATAAGTATTCTTTTCTCCACCAGCATCAGTTATTGCTGTACCAGTAAAGCCAAATTCATCACGCAAAATGCCATTAATACTTAAAGATGCACCAGCATATGTTGCACCAACACGGTTATACGCTGTCATAATACCTGTAGCGGCAGACATTTCTTTTTCTTCTAATCTATTAATTAGTTCACCATTTTCACCAGTTGCATAATATTTAATAGTCATTTTAGCTTCTTTGATATAAAGTTCCCAACCACGAACATATACTTCTCTAAATGCTTGTTCATTGACCCATGCACAATAACCATTCTTTTGTCTATTTGTTTCTTGATCATTTAAGACATAGTGTTTCATAAAGGTAATTAAGCCTTTTTCAGATGCGCCACTAGATTCAGCTGCAGCCATTTTTCCTGATAAAACGCTATCTTCAGAGTAATATTCGTAGTTTCTTCCACCAAATGCACTTCTATGTGTATTTAATCCATAACCATAAACGCCTGTAATTAAACTACCGCCTGCTAAATAGTTAGCGTGAGCTTCTTCACCAAAGGCATCACCAATTTCTTTTGCTAAATCAACATTGAATGTAGCAGCAACCATTGGACCACCACAATACCATTTATTAATATCTTTAATTGATAAAGCGTGTGCATAATATCCATATGGAGAGTCAGCATCATATGATTCTGGAACACCATTTTCATTATCAGCTTTTTCATTCCAGCCACCATTACCAAACATTTCAATAAGTTTTTCTTTGGTAAATTGATTCATATAATGATCCCATTTGTCATCATTGAAGTCAATGCCTCTCATTTCTGAAAGTGTATAACTTGTTTCATCAGTATTAACTGTAGGCATTTCAGTAATTTCGTTATTTTCTTCATCCCATACATCATAAACCGCTACTTGTTTTTTAGCTCTTTCATCAGATAAAATGAAATCATCTTCTTTTGGTGCTTCTGGGAAAGATTCTTTAAAATTCGCTCTTGTAAAGTTAATAGCGTATCCTTCGCCTTGATCAACTTCAGTATATTCTTTAAATTTGTAATTTAATTCGTCATCTTCTTTATTGACTGCTTCTACTAAATCAGTTGATCTTTTACCATCTTTTCCTTCTTTAAATACATATTTTCTACTAATATGATCTGTCCATAAGTATTTATCTTTTCCAGAAGTTAATTCATCAATTTCCTTCCAAGAATGAGAATTATCAGAAAGATAGAAATTATAATCACCTTCGTCTAAGATATAACATTTTTCGTTTTTATAATCATAACTAGAGAAATAATCACGGTTGACCTTAATTGTAACAATTTGGTTTTCATTAGCATCAAGAACCCTAGATTTAGCAAAGCCAACTAAAGCAACATGAGCTTTTTCAACTCCGCCACTTATATAAGGAACATTCACATAGATTTGTGCTACACCTTTACCAGCAACAGAACCAGTATTAGTTATTTTCACTTTAAATGTATATTCATTAGTACTTGAATCAAATGTTGGTGTTGACTCATATTCGGTAGCAAAAGTTGTATAAGATAAGCCATATCCAAATGGATAGACAACTTGATTATCATAGTCAAATCCAGCATAATTGCCATTCATTGCTTCTTTACAAGCTGTTTCATAATAGCGATATCCGACATAAATTCCCTCTTCATAATCAACAAAGAATGTTTCTTCTTGATAACTACCAAGTTCATCAGAGTTTTCATATAAGAATGAGCCAAAGTTTGGATATGTCGGATCTTTTCTTAAATCACGAACATATGTATCAACCAAGTGACCAGATGGATTAACTGTTCCATCCAATACATTAGCAAGAGCTTTACCACCTTGTGATCCACAACATCCAGCCCAAATAGCCGCTTTTACTTTACTAAAGTCATATGTTTTTTGAGAATATGGGTCGGTATAAATGCCATTATGCATATTTGGATCTTCTTCTTGTAACCATCCAAGTTCCATTGCATTAGCGGAGTTAATAACTACGATAACTTTTTCAAAATGCTTGGAAGCATAATCAATTAGTTTTAATTCGGCTGTAGTAATAACTAAACCACTTCTATTTTGCTCTTTAGCGCCAATATTTAATGATTGATCGTTACCTTCACCTGAGTTTCTTTTTAAAGTAATAATTGCTGTAGAATATTCACTAAATGTACTTTCTGCTTCAACTAAACCAGTAGTTGGATCATCAAAGTCACCATTCGCACGATTATAAATTTCTTCAGTTTTTGCATTATAACGTTCGCCATATTTATTTTTTAAGCCAGTAGCTAAAGACACAGCACCCTTTGTTGTCGCTGGATCTTCGCCACCTGACATATTATTATGCCAAGAATAATATCCTAAAACGGTTACTTTTTCACTATTTGCTAAAGGAAGAGCATTATCTTCATTTTTCAATAAAGTCATACCTTCTTCTGCTGTTTTTTGAGTAACATCTTGAGCATTTTTTAATGCATCAGATTGATTATCATAATCATAATCAATATAATTCGCATCAAATCCTGTTGATTTAATAACGTGTTGTTTACCTCGTCCTAATAATAAATCGAGGTTATTAGATTGCATATTTGCAGCAACGGTAACTACGGTCATTAATGCTAAGCTTAATGCTCCGGCAGTTGCCAAATATGAAATTTTTCTATTTTTTGCTTTCATTGTTATATTTTTCCTTCCTTAAGCATTAGCTTTGATTTTTCTCGCATAGTATTTTTGGAAAAGCAACATTCCACAGTTAACTAATTTAACGATTCCTGCAATTAAGCAAATAACAAACGCATAAATTGGATAAGCACATTTTCCAAAGAATAATTCACCATTAATTGCTGGTAACAAGTATACTTCATAATAATTTGTGTACGACCCTGTTACTGATTTAGCAGCATTAATCCACATCTTATCAACGTTAAATAAAATACATCCGCCAACAATTAACAATATTCCGACTACAGCTTCGACAATTGCTCTTTTCTTATTTGTTCCTCTTCTAGAGAAATTAGTAATAAGGATGACAGTTGCAACAATTGTTCCAAGTAAAGGTAAAAACATTGCTAAACACATCCAGATATTAAATCCTGCTTCAGAGTATCCTTGAATAATCATATTACCAAATCCAGCAAAGATTGTTTGATATCCTGGATAAGAGAATCCTTCTGCATATTTTGTACCTTCATCTGTAATAATGGTAATTACATCCGCAAAGTTAAAAATAATTAAAGTAACTATCGCATATAAACCAAGTAAGATTGAGGCAATACTTAATGCACGATTAACCGGTTTTAAAGTTTTTAAAGTTTTATTTTCATTATTCATTTTTAAATCCTCACTTACTTAACTATTTCTAGTTTTACTTCTGTTGAAGCATCAGATCCCCATGGAGTTTTAGCGCTAACAACATAGCTAATAAATTGATTACCATCTTCTGTTACGCTCGTGTAAGTTTTAGCATTATCGCCTTCACCAAAAGTTATGACATATTCGTCACCATTTTTAGTCCATGTTCCTGTAGAATCTAAATTCCACGTATTTTTGTACAATTTTGCGACTCCGCCATTATATAAAGACATAGTTATTTCACCTGATCCACCACCAGGTCCTGTGATTTCATAACGTCCATTAAATGACACAGTTGCTTTTCCTTCAAAATCTTCAACAGTCAAATTTTTCCATTTAACCGATTCAGATTGAGAGTTTAAGAACACATATGAGCCATAAGAAATTTTATAACCTGGGTGTTCTGTTGATACTGTTTTGTCCGCAATATAAGTTTCATTTCCTTTGCTAACAACAATAGTGTTATTTTCTTCTTTCCAAGATAAACCTTCTGATTCAACAACTCTCTTAGTGCCACTTGGAGTATTAACTACAACTGAACCATCAGTATGTAGATACATATAAGCATAGGCAACAGAACTATTATTACCAGTAGCTTTAGCGGTAAATACATATTTTGAATCTCTTACATCCCAAGTCTTATAACCTTTTGCTAATTTTGATTTATATTTAGCATCTTTTGCTTGGAACTTTATAAAACTTGACGATTCTCCTACTTTTACATTGTAATAAAATTCATGTCTTCCTTCTGTTTTATTGTAGTCGCAATGAATTGTTGTAGACTTTTCATCGTCTAAATGTAAAACGTAGCCATAACCTGGGTCGATTTCATAAGTTCCTTCAATAGAAACTTCATAAGGCGTATAATCCTCTTTAACAACAGTTAATGTTTTAGATGCTGTTTTACCGCCATCTTTAGTTGTTGCAGTAATTGTTACAACGCCTTCCTTTAATGGTGTAATTGTGCCACTAGATACTGTAGCAATACTTTCATCACTACTTGACCATTCAACATCTTTTGTTGAAGCGTTATTTGGTGATACCGTCGCGGTTGCCTTAACACTTTCTCCAATATAAGCTTGTTCTTTGTCTAATGTTAAAGACACACTTTCAACCGCTACAGTTGGACCTTGTTCGCCACTAGATCCGCCACTAGATCCTCCGCCAGGAAAGCCACCGCCACCAGGGCCGCCTGAGTTACCGCCACTAGAAGCACGTCCTTGAACTGTACCTATTAAAGAAAATTTGTTACTGTTTTGTGAAACAGAACCTTTAAATTTGTAACTATAATTACCAATTGTTACTGTGGTATTATAGCCACTAGTGTCCGATGCAACAAATGTTACAGGGACTGTAATTTCACTTTTGCTATTGGCAAGTCCGATGCCTACTGAAGCACCAATAGTGCCCAGCGATAGCGCTAGTAAAACTACTTTGCTGATGATTTTGTTTTTCATCTTTTTTCCTCCTATAGTGTGAAATTACTTCCACATATAGAAATATAAGCGAAAAAAAGCGCTTACATTAAAGTAAGTGCTAATTAATTTAAATAAGGGACAACTTTTTTACGTTTAGGGACAAAAGTTCTTTTTTAGGGACAAAATTATATAATCATCATATTTTTAGACCTAGAATAAGCTAAATATTGTCTCATAATGTCTTCTTTTCTTTTTTTACTCAAGGGGATGACAACTCCATTAGTTAAAACTACTTCATCATTATGAATACTTCGGATATATAAATAATTTACCATGTAGCATTTGTGAATTCTAATAAATCCATGATCCTTTAGCTTCTCTTCAAGGGTTGATAACGGAACACGTACTGTTTCTATTCGTTTATCTCCTAATACGATATCTTGATAGTTTCTATCACTAGAAATGTAAGCAATATCATTAACTTTAAAAGAAAGAGTTTTATTTTTCTCAATAAATTTAATGCTCATATCATCGTTTTCATTAGTTAAATACAAATCATAATATTGATTCATCATCAAAGAAAAATCATTTATTAAATTGGATTTACGAATAAAACCAAATGGATGGACAGCAAGACACTCAAAAACCAAATCTTCTCTTTGCGATAAAAATATTATTTGGGTATCTTTAGCTACATTTAATGTTGCTTTTGCCACTTCTAAGCCGTTCTTTTCTGGCATATCAATATCAAGAAATATTAAATTAAATGGCTCTTCTTTAATAGTAGCAAGATAATTAATAGGATTAGGAAATGAATTAATTTTAAACTCAATATTTTTCTTATTAAAGAAGCTTTCTACTGCACTAGAAACAATACTTAATGCAGCTTGGTCATCATCAATAATTGCAATCTTAAACATAATTACTTATCCTCCAAATTCAAGTATAACAAAACATCACAAATGAAACGATTATTATCAATATTAAAATCAACATAACCATTATATTTTTTAGCAATATTTTGAATGATTTTTGTTCCATATCCATGACCTTTTTTATTCTTTTTTGATTTTAAAATATTATTTTTATCGTACTTCGTAATATCAATCGGATTTGAGACAAAAAAGCGAATATAATCGTTTTGTTTTAAGATACATATTGATACAGGTGTTATTTTCGATTCACCATAATAATTTTCTAAAGCGTTATCCACCATATTTGTTAATAAAGAAACAATATCATTATCCTCAAATGGCAAAACTGGTGGAACCGCGACTTTAAGACTTAATTTGATATTATAAACTTTAGCTTTAGTTAGTTCTAAATCTAGAATAGAATTTATCACATCATTAGAGCAAGAAAATGAAGATAAAACTTCTTGGTTATTTACATAATTATTAATATACTCAATAGCTTCTTCTTTTTTATCTTGCTTTAAAAGCAAATTTAAATAGGACAATTGATTTTTTAAATCATGACGCAATTTTTCTAATTCTTCACGATTGTTCTTATCAATGGCAATGGAAAGATTTTGTGCTTCCACTAGCGTTTTTTCGACTTCAAGATTAGTAATTTTATGTCGACTTTGCACAATCGAATATATTGCAAAATAAGTCGTGTCCAATATCAGTAATAAAATAATATCTAACAAAGACATTAAAGTACAAATATAAACATCATGTAAGTCAAAGTGATGTTCAATTGCACTAGCTATAATTAAAACAATTGCTAAAGCATAGCAAATAATTACTGTTTCCTTACTAAAAATATTATATTTTGAAATATCAATTCGATTAATTAAAATACATGTAAATAAAAACAATAATGATGGTAACATACGACCAAAAGAAATAATAATACTAATATCAGTAAATAAGCCAACTAAGATGCCTGCATACTTAGATAATGCATCCACCACACATATTGCAGAAATTAAAATAATCATTTTTATTGATTTAGTTATTGGCTTTTCCTTTAAAGCAAAAAAAGCAAAAATCAAAACCATTAATGCTAAATTGTAATTATAAACAAATAGATTAGTAATCGAGGCAATTCCAAACATTAATCCGCTTTCAAAAAACAAAAAAGCATACGATGAAAGAAAAATAATTCCTAATTTAATATAATCTTTTTTCTCCATTTTTTTAGGCTTAATTAGCATAATATAACTTAAAGAAATTAAGAATATTACACCATATGTTGTAAAATCTGCTATTCGTTCAAAATAAAATTTAATAGAATTTAAAAATTGTTCCATATATTAAT
>URQK01000066.1 GCA_900549975.1 uncultured Mollicutes bacterium | reverse complement strand
TGTTATCATTTATGAAATGTAGTTGGTTAAAAGATGCAATATTTTATGAAATTTATCCTAATTCTTTTAAAGATGGAACTAATGAAATTAATGATAAAATTGTATCATACGGCGATAAAAGATAGTTGGAAAGAAGAATTTGGTTTTTTAAACCGTCATAAAGCATCGGGCATTTGTGATGACATGAAAAATATATCTAATACTAATTATGATAATGAAACGCTTTGGTTTTACGAAGATATTTTAGATGCTATGTTTAATAACTATCTAGAAAATAAATAGTTTATTTATAAATTTCTTTATCCAAATGCATATACATATAATAGGTGATTTATATGAATAGAGAAATTATTGCTAAAACTTTAGTGGGTAAAGGAAAACTTGCCATCCAAGAAAAACAAGTTATAAAATTAGAGGAAAATATATCTAAACCTTTAGGGTGTTGGATTATAAATCATAAATATGATAGCAAAAAAATAGATAAAAACATTGAATTAAATGGAACTTACGATATTCAAATTTGGTATGCTTATGATGATGACCAAAAAACAAATGTTTTTTATAAAACTATTACATTTTCCGGTGTTTTTCTTATTTCTTGGAAAAATATTAAAACTATTGATGATGAAACTAAACAAAAAGTTCATGTTATCAAATATCCAACTGCGGTGGCAATGAATCAAGTGAATGACCATGAAGTAGAAATAGTTATTGAATCAGTATATTTTGTTGATGTATTTCAAGATTCAATTATTACTGTTAATACGATTGAAGAAGAAAAACAGGATGAAATCATTGATGAAGAAATTGTAATGAATGTGAATCCTAATTATTTGACAGATAAAAAGGAATAGGCACAAAACCTATTCCTTCTTTTTGAAACTAGCAACAATTAATAATGCAAATGATTTTCAATTATAAAATCATGTGATCTAACAGTTACATCGTAAACATAGTAACCATCTTCATCGCTTTTGTGATATATTTGATTTGCAATTTCACAAGCATAATCGTAATCTTCAAAACTACGAGCCCAATTGAAACTACCAGATGTTGTAAACATCATATTCCCATCTTCATCAGGCCAATATTCATCAACAAATCTTATGCTTTCTTCACCAGTGCGACAAATAATGTAATATTCCATAAAAAACTCTCCTCATAACAAGTATAAACTTTTCAAATAAATTAGCAATAAATATTAACTATTGTTAAGTTTGTTTATATAAAGTTGTTTTAAAATGAAGTCTGATTATTTATTACTCATCAAAAAACTTTAAAATCAAATAAAAATTGTGGTATCATTAAACTAATAGAAAAATAATATTATTTTTCTTTGAGGTGAAGTTATGAAAGAAAAATATTCTCCAATGATGATGCAGTATTTAAAAATTAAGGAATCAAACCCGGATGTCCTTATTTTATTTCGTTTAGGCGATTTCTATGAACTATTTTTTGATGACGCCAAAATTGCATCTAAGGAATTACAACTAGCATTAACAGGTAAAAATGCTGGTGTAGAAGAACGTGTACCAATGTGTGGCGTGCCACATCACGCTATTAAAAGTTATATTGCGAAACTTATCAACCGCGGATATCGTGTTGGCATTGTAGAACAAATGGAAGATCCTGCAACTGCAAAAGGTCTTGTAGAACGAGATGTTGTTCAAATTATTACTCCAGGTGCTTTCATGGATGTTAGTAATGATGATAATAACTATACAGTCGCAGTTGATGAAACGGATTATTGCTATATTTTAGCTTATGCTGATTTATCTACTGGAGAAATCAATGTTATGAATGTTGAAAAAGATATTAGTAGTTTAATATCAGAACTTGATAATATTTTAACTCATGAAATAGTCGTTAAATCAACTTTTAATAAAGAAGCAATTACCACAATTACATCAAAAAGGAAAATATTAATTTCTTATGAAGATAATGATGAAATTACATTAGAATTTGAAGGTGTCTTACAAGAAGTTAAAGATTTATATCAAATGCGCGCTATTATGCGTTTGATTAATTACTTTAGAAAAACACAAAAAAGATCTTTAGATTATTTACAAGTTGCTCATGTAATTAAAACAAATAAAGCCTTGCAAATTGATGCTTATTCAAGACTGAATCTTGAATTAACAAGAACAATTAGAAGTGATGAAAAATATGGTTCACTTTATTGGTTACTGGATAATACTAAAACTGCGATGGGTGGAAGATTATTAAAACAATGGATTTCTAAACCATCATCGGATATTAATGAAATAATTGCTCGTCAAGATATGATTCAAAGTTTTATTGATAACTTTATGATTCGTAATGATGTACGTGTGATGTTAGATGAAGTATACGACTTAGAAAGATTAATTGCTCGTATTTCTTTTGGTAACGCCAATGGAAGAGATTTATTACAATTAAAAACTTCTTTAAAGCCTTTACCAGCTTTAAAAGATGCTTTAAGTAAACTTAATAATGCTCATATTGATGATATTGCTAATAAATTTTCAAATTTTGATGATTTAGTAGATCTAATTGAAAAAGCAATATCTGAAGATGCACCAATTACAATTAAAGAAGGCGGAATATTTAAACCGGGATATTCTCTTGAACTTGATGAAATAATTGCCTTATCTCATGGTGGCAAAAAATGGGTTGCGGAACTAGAAGAAAAAGAAAGAGAACGTACAGGTATTAAAACTTTACGTATTGGTTATAATCGTGTATTTGGCTATTACATTGAAGTATCTAAAGGTCAAATAGATCAAATTAAAGATGAATGGGGATATCAACGTAAACAAACAACTGTTAATGGTGAACGTTATATTACCGAAGAATTAAAAGAAAAAGAAGCACTTATTTTAAATGCTGATGAACGTAGAATGCGTTTAGAATATGATTTGTTTGTAGATATTCGTAAAAAAGTACAAGATAAGACACAATTAATTCAAAGACTTGCTAATAATTTAGCGGTTATTGATGTCATTGCCTCTTTAGCGGAAGTATCTTCAAGCAATAATTTCATTCGTCCAAAATTCAACTTTGAAAGAAGAATTAATATTATTGAAGGACGTCACCCAGTTATTGAAAAAGTATTGAAAGAAAAATTCTATGTGGCTAATGATGTGAATTTAGATAGCAATACGGATGTTTTGCTTATCACTGGACCTAATATGGGTGGTAAATCAACTTATATGCGTGAATTAGCAATTATTGTTGTTATGGCTCAAATGGGATGTTTTGTTCCAGCAAAAGAAGCAGATTTAATGGTATTCGACCAAATATTTACTCGAATTGGAGCAAGTGACGATTTGGTTTCTGGTCAATCTACTTTCATGGTTGAAATGAATGAAACAAATCATGCTTTGCGCCACGCAACGGAGAATTCTTTACTTATTTTTGATGAGATAGGTCGCGGAACAGCAACTTTTGATGGTATGGCTTTAGCCCAAGCAATTATTGAATATATTACGGCAAGAATTCATGCTAAAACGATGTTCTCTACACACTACCACGAATTAACTGAACTAGATAAAGAAATCCCATCATTAAAAAATGTTCATGTCTGCGTTAAAGAAAATGATGATGAAATTACCTTCCTATATAAAATTAAAGAAGGTACAATGAATAAATCTTATGGTATTAATGTAGCTCGTCTTGCTAAATTACCAAATGAATTATTGAGTAGAGCAAAAGAAATATTGCACGAATTAGAATCTAAAGGTGTTCCTTCTGTGGGCAATGTTTTAATTCAAAATGATCCAGTAGAAGAAGAATGGATTAAGGAAGTCAAAAATCTTGATCCACTGAGTATGTCACCATTAGAAGCTTTAAATTATTTATATGAACTTAAAAAGAAAATAAAAGGATAGTGATATTATGGGGCGTATTCAAGTATTAGATACTAAACTTGCTAATATGATTGCGGCTGGAGAAGTCGTTGAAAGACCAAGCAGTGTTTTAAAAGAACTCGTTGAAAACTCGATTGATGCGGGTGCCAAACATATTAGTGTTTCAATTGTTGAAGCAGGAAGAAAAAAGATTACAGTCGAAGATGATGGATGCGGAATGGATCGTGATGATGCTTTATTAGCATTTAAACGCCACGCTACTAGTAAGATTTCTTCTTCTTTTGACTTGTTTAGAATTAAGACTTTAGGCTTTAGAGGTGAAGCTTTGCCATCTATTGCCTCTGTATCTAAAATGAAAGTAACAACTTCAACAGGATCTGGAGTTGGAACAGAATTAAATATCATTAACGAAGAAATAGAAGCCAAAGATGCCCCTTTAAGAAAAGGTACTATTATTGAAGTAGAAGAATTATTTTATAATACTCCAGCACGTTTAAAATATTTAAAAACCGATTATACAGAAAACGCTAATAGCATTGAAATAATGTCTCGTCTTGCTTTAGCACACCCAGAAGTAGCAATTAAGTTTTATATTGATGGCAAATGTCAATTTCAAACTAATGGTCGTAATGATTTACTTGAAGTTATTGCCAATATTTTTGGATACGCTGTCGCTAAATCGATGATTCCATTTGAATTTGAAGCCGTTGATTATCAAGTGAAAGGATATTTAGGCAAACCTGATATTGCTAAGGCTTCAAGATATTATATGATCACTTTACTTAATGGAAGAAATGTATATATGCCAAAAGTACAAGGCGCCATAAAAGATGCTTATAATGATTTTATTCCACCTAGCAAATATCCATTTGTAGTGTTAGATTTTTATGTTGATTATGCTTTAGTGGATGTTAATGTTCATCCATCAAAAAGAGAAGTCCGTTTTTCTAAAGAAGAAGAATTACGTCTTGCTCTTTTAGAAAAAATACCAGAAGCACTTAGACCGAAAACTATTTATGATGAAATACCAGTTAGCGAAGTTAAAAAAGTTGAAAAACCAGTTATTGAACATGTTGATTTATTTGATACGATTGAAGTAGAAGAGAATAATCCAAATACCCCAAAAGTAGAAGAAACTAAATATGAATATGAAAAAGAACAACCAAAATATAATGAAATTGTTAAAGATTTTGTAAAAGATAATAATATTAATAATACTATAAAAGAATCTCATGAAGAGATAAAAGAAGAACCTTATGTAGATACTTTTAAAGAGCAAGATGAAGAATATGTTACACCAATAACTAAAGAACCAGAACAACCAAAAAGAGTTTGTCCAATTCGTCCATTAGCCCAGCTTAATAAAACATACATCATTGGTGAAGATATTAATGGTGATGGAGGATTTTACTTAGTTGATCAGCACGCCGCAATGGAAAGAATTAACTTTGAATATTTTACTCATCTTTATGCTAAAAAGATAATCACGATGAACCCACTTGTACCAATTGTTATTAATTTAAAACCAAGTGATGTTACATTATTTACAAATCAAAAAAGAGAGATTTTAAAATTAATTGGTTTAGAGTTTGAACCATTTGGTTATAATGCTTTTAAAGTCGTGACAATTCCTACTTGGATTCATCGCGAAGACGAAAAAGAATATGTTGATGATCTAGTGGATATGGCTCTTCATGATGATAAAGTTGATGAATTTAAATTAAGAAAACATGCGATTGCGACAATGGCTTGCAAAGCTTCTTTAAAGGCAAATATGAATTGCACAATGGAAGAAGCTAGCGTGATGCTTGAAAGATTGTTTAACTGCGAAAACCCACATAATTGTCCACATGGAAGGCCAATTATTGTTAAATTCACAAAATATGAATTAGAAAAATTATTTAAGAGGACAGGCGTATGATTGTTGTAGTTGCAGGTCCAACATGTTCAGGAAAATCTAGTTTGGCCATAAAATTGGCACAAGCACTAGATGCAGAAATTATAAACGGTGATGCTTTTCAAGTATATAAATACTTTGATATTGGTACAGCAAAACCAACATTAAAAGAACGCGCTCTAGTTCCTCATCATTTATTTGATTTTGTTGATCCTAATACCAATTTTAATGTTAAAGATTATCAAGAGATAGCAAGAAAAACCATCTCATATTTAGAAGATAAAAAGAAAAATATTATTATTGTTGGAGGAACTGGTTTATATCAAAAAGCAACATTATATGATTTTTCTTTCGATGATGAAAATAATCATGCTGATATGTCTGATTTGGCTTTATTAAGTAATGAAGAATTGTATGAAGAATTAAAACGAATTGATGAAGAATCAACCAAAACTATTCACGTTAATAATCGTAAAAGAGTACTAAGAGCAATTGAAATATATCGTTTACATGGTAAAACCAAATCAAGCATTATTGATTCCCAAAGACACAAATTGCTATATGATGTAATGTTTATAGGTCTTAACGTAGAGCGTGAAAAATTATATAATGATATTAATAATAGAGTAGATGAAATGATTAAAGATGGTTTGGTTGAAGAAGTTACTAATTTAAAAAATAAATATCCAGAATCAATTCATGCTTTTCAAGCTATTGGATATAAAGAATTATTAGCTTATTTAGATCACAAATTAACATTAAATGAAGCAGTAGAGTTAATTAAGAAAAATTCACGTAATTATGCTAAAAGACAAATGACTTATTTTAAGAATCAATTACCAATGAACTGGTTTGATAATGCTGATAAAGCATATAATTATGTGATTAAAAATATGAAAGGGGACTAAATATGGAAGAAAAATTATTAAAAATTAGTGATGTAGCTAAAAAAGCAGACATTAAAGACAAGTATTTAGAACCATATGGCAATTATAAAGCTAAAATCAATATGGAAATTATGGGAGAATTAAAAAATAAGCCTAATGGAAAATTGATTTTAGTTACTGCGATTACACCAACTAAAGCCGGGGAGGGTAAAACAACAACATCCATTGCTTTAGCGGATGGATTAGCGAAAATTAAAAAGAATTGTATGCTTGTTTTACGAGAACCTTCTTTAGGTCCAGTTTTTGGCATTAAAGGCGGCGCGACTGGTGGAGGCAAAGTATCGATTGGACCGAGTGAAGATATTAATTTGCATTTTACTGGTGATATGCATGCTTTAACTTCATCTATTAATTTAGTGTCCGCTATTATTGATAATCATATATTTCAAGGTAATGAATTAAATATTGATCCAAATCGTATTGTTTGGAAAAGAGCCATTGATATGAATGATCGTGCTTTAAGAGAAATTACTATAGCACAAGGCCATAATAATGGAGTGGTTCGCCAAGATGGATTTGTTATTACGGTTGCTTCAGAAATGATGGCTATTATGTGTTTAGCAGAAAATAAGGAAGACTTTATTAATCGTGTTAATAGAGTAATCGTAGCTTACACTAATGATGATTTACCAGTTACAATAAAAGATTTACGTATATCTAATGCCATATACAAACTAATGAAAGATGCTTTAAATCCTAATTTAGTTCAAACGTTAGAACATAATCCATGTTTAGTTCATGGAGGCCCTTTTGCTAATATTGCTCATGGTTGTAATTCGATTATAGCTACAAAATTAGGCTTAAAACTAAGTGATATTGTTGTAACAGAAGCAGGATTTGGCGCTGATTTAGGCGCAGAAAAATTCTTAGATATTAAATGCCGAGTTGGCAATTTAAAACCGGATATGGCTGTTATGGTAGCGACTATTCGAGCGCTTAAAATGCATGGGGGAGTGTCACAAACTGATTTAGAATTAGAAAATGTTGAAGCAATGCTTGAAGGATGTAAAAATCTTGAAAGACATTTAGAAAATATGAAAAAGTTTGGCTTACCAGTAGTAGTGGCTATTAATCACTTCGCTAGTGATAAAGAACAAGAAATAAAAGCATTAACAAAATGGTGCAAAGATCATAATTATGTTGTTTCTTTCCTTGATGGATTTATTAAAGGTGGAGATGGAGCAATTGATTTAGCAAATAAAGTCATGGAAACATTAGAAACTAAAAAATCTAATTATCATCCTTTGTATGATGTCAATTTATCAATTAAAGATAAAATTAAAAAGATTGCTAAAGAAATATATCGAGCTAGCAATGTAATTTTCTTAGAAGAAGCAGAAAAAAATATTGCAAAATTCGAACAAATGGGTTTTGGAAATACCCCAGTTTGCATTGCAAAAACACCTCAATCATTTACTGATGATGCCAAAATTTATGGGGCACCGAAAGATTTCACTATAACTGTAAGAGATGTTACTTTATCAAGCGGTGCGGGATTTGTTGTGGCTTTAACAGGTAATATTTTAACTTTACCAGGACTTCCTAAAGTTCCGGCAGCAATAAAAATGGAAGATGAATAGTATGGAAATAGTTAGTGTAAAAATAGGTGACATTGTCGAGATGAAAAAAGAACATCCTTGTGTTAGCCACTCTAAGTTATTTGAAGTAACAAGAGTTGGCGCCGACATAAAATTAAAGTGTCTTGGATGTGGAAATATTGTTATGCTTGATAGGGAAACTTTTAACAAAAAAGTAAAAAGAAAAATTTCTTAGTCGAAAAATTAAAAATCCTTCTTTATTAATTAATAGGAGGATTTTTTTATGCTTGTTTTAAAAAACATTACTAAGCGTTTTGGAAATCGTGTAATCTTAAATAAAATTAATGCCTCTTATCCTTCGAGGGGAATGTTTGGAATATATGGAGAATCAGGATCAGGAAAATCAACCTTATTGAATATAATTAGCCTATTAGATAACGATTATACTGGTACATTAAAAATAAATAATTTAGATCCTAAAAAGGATAAAATTAATATTTCACGAACTATTGGAATTATTTATCAACATTTTAATTTATTAAATAATCTTACAAGTTATGTTAGAATTTACACGGAGTTCATAATCGCAAAATGACAAAAGCCGCAGCAATACTTGCTGCGGCTTTTGTCTTGTAAAATGAGAGAGATGAGAGAGTCGGAAGAATCTTTTTACAGCAGGCCCTGCAGCAGGATGATGACGATCAGGATCGGCAGCACCCACTGGAAATAG
>URQK01000065.1 GCA_900549975.1 uncultured Mollicutes bacterium | reverse complement strand
TAGTAGCAATGAGATCATTGATGTGGATGAAGGAACAATTTATGATTCTAACGTAACATCAATCAAGCCAAGTGAAAATTCTAGTCCTGGCGAAAAAATTGCGGATATTTATTTTGATATGCCACTAGGCGATATTAAAGTTAATACACCTCTAGGCATATATGGACGATATAACGAATTACCAAAAAATAGTAGTAGCCTTCCTGTTGCAGAATTAGATGAAATTAAGACTGGTAAAGCTGAAATGTGGACAGTAGTTAATAGTAATAAAATTGAAAAATATGAAATTGAAATTACCAAATTACACTCTCAAACTCAAATATCTACCAAAGGTATTACTTTTAAAGTTACCGATTCACGCTTATTAAAGTTATCTCATGGCATTGTCGCTGGTATGTCTGGTTCACCTATTATTCAAGATAATAAGGTTGTTGGTGCCGTTACTCACGTTTTAATTGATGATGTAGATAATGGTTATGCCGTTTATATGAAATGGATGTTTGAAACCGCAAACGAAGTTTATCATAAATATTACGAATAATACTTAAAGGCGAATTTTTTCGCCTTTTTCTTTAAATTTGTGCTAAAATTTTTATAGGTGATAAACATGGACATTAAAACAAAAAATAGCTGTTATACTTATTTTAGTATTAAAGGTAACTTTGATCCTGATGAGATAACTAAAGTATTGGACTTAAAACCATTTAAAGTAGTTAAAATCGGCGACAAAAGAAGAGATGGAAAATTATTTGACTTTGCTCGATGGGATTTTAATAAATGCGATAACTATAATCCAATTGTCGAAGAGCAAATGGAAGAAGTAATTAAACCATTAATAAGTAAAATTGATATATTAAAAAATATCATGGCTAATAATGATGTTACTTTTACTTTAGAAGTAGTGCCGCATGTTTACGTTAATGACATTGCACCTGCTTTAGCGCCATCTCTTGATGTCATTGATTTTTGTCATGAAACTCGAACAAATATCGACATTGATTTATATATTTATGAAAATGAAGAAGACTAATTCGACATTAAGAACACGGATTTTGTCGAATTTATACGACTTTTAGCAAATTTTTGGCATTTCAAAAAATAATTTATAGCATTTAGAAATTTACTATTCTATAATTATTAATTGAAAAGGGGAGGGCAATGAAATATGGAGAAAATTAAAATTTTTGTTGCAGACGATAATCAGCAATACGTTGACTACTTAATATCAATAATAGCTAAGCAACCAAATATGTGCTTAGTTGATTCCGCTAATAATGGAGAAGAAGCGATTCGTAAAATGCGTAATGCTGGTGTTATTGATATTTTAATTATGGATATGGTTATGCCTCAATTAGATGGGTATGCCTTGTTGAAGCAATTAAAAGAAGGAATTTATGGTGTTACTATTAAACACACTATTTGTATGTCGGCATTAGTAAACGAGAAAGTTCTTAATTTAATATCGACTTATGGTGGTGATATGTTTGTCATTAAGCCATTTAAAGATTCGGTGATGCTAGACGCTATTCAAACGATTATTGATGGCGATTTTCAAAAGCAAAACGCTTTACCATCTTCAAATGGAGAAGATGATATATCAATTGAAAAACGCTTATCTGATTTATTACATGAAATAGGAGTACCAGCGCATATTAAAGGCTATAATTTCTTAAGAACAGGTATCTTATTAACATTTGCTAATCAAGACGAATATGTTGGTCAAATTACTAAATCACTATATCCAGAAATCGCTAAAAAATATAAATCAACTTCAAGTCGTGTTGAAAGAGCGATAAGACACGCTATTGAAGTAGCGTGGAATCGCGGAAATATTGATTTAATTGATGAAATATTTGGTTATTCCATTAGCGCAGAAAAAGCTAAACCTACTAATTCTGAATTTATCGTGATGATTGCGGATTATTTAGCTGTAATCAAGAAAAATGCAATTATGATGCATTAATTAACCATAAAACTATAACAAGTCCGATGACAAGGGCTTTTTTTATATTTTAATTATCTTAAATATTTGTTATACTACTAGTAGGTGAACGTTATGATTAATATCGGCATAGTTGAAGATAGTCAAGTCGATCAAGAAAAACTAAGTAAAGTAATTGCAACATACTTTAATAAAAATTTAATCGATTATTCTTTAAAAGTATTTAATACTGCGAATAGTTTTTTATCTAGTAATGATATTTTTGATTTACTATTTTTTGATATATTCTTAGGTGGCTCATTAACAGGCATGGATATCGCCCGTAAGGCAAGAGAAAGGTTAGGTAATAATTTAGTTATCGTCTTTATTACTTCATCCATGGCTTACGCTATCGAAGGCTATAGTGTTGATGCTTCCGCTTATATCATTAAACCAATAACAGAAGAAGAGTTCAACTTAAAAATGCCGCGTATCATCGATAAAATTAATAGCAAAATTAGTGACTTTATTATTTTAACTACAACGGAAGAAAAAGTATCAGTAAATATTAATGATATCGATTATATCGAAGTTTATGGCCATTATCAACTGTAAATGAAACTGTTGGAGGATTAACTAATAGCTCAGCTAACTATAAAGAAAACAATACAGTAAATCATTATATCCATAACGCAGCTAAAAACATTATTTATGCCGTTACAAATTCGAATGCCGTACAAGAATATTCTTCTAGTATTAAAGGAAATTCACATATATTTAATTGGCAAGCCCTATTATGGAGCGTTGATGCTATTATTTGGTTAGGCGCAATCGCTGGTATTGCCTTACCAATTATCCAATTAGTTAAAGAAAAGAAAGAAGAAAAATAAGAATTATCTTAGGGAACTATTAATCGTGATAGTTCCTTTTCTTTTGTTTAAATATCACTTCAATATTTGCTATAATATTAGTGATATAGATAGGGGGATGGTTTCATGAGTAAGATTATTATGCATATTGATTTAAATTGCTTTTTTGCTACTGCAGAAACTATAACTCACCCAGAATATGAAGGCAAACCATTAATCGTTGCAGGAAGCGGAAGAAGAGGCATTGTTTCTACTGCCAATTATGAAGCAAGATCATTTGGCATTCATAGCGCTATGCCAACTTATCAGGCTAAAGAATTATGCCCTGATGTTATAATCACTCCTGTACATTTTGAATTATATGAACGCTTATCAAAAGAATTTTTTGATTATGTGCGTCATTATTCACCTATTATCCAAGTAGCGTCCATTGATGAATGCTTTGTTGATATGACGGAGCCATTAAAAAATCAAAAGAATCCTTATCAATACTTAAAAGATTTACAAAATGGACTATATGAAAAAACAAAATTAAAATGTTCCATTGGTATTGCACCAACTAAATTTTTAGCTAAAATGGCTTCAGACATGAAAAAGCCAATGGGAATTACAATTATTAGACGCAAAGATGTGAAAAAAATGATTTACCCTTTACCAATTGAAAGTATGTTTGGTATAGGTAAAAAGACCGCACCTAGATTAAGAGATATCGGAGTAGATACAATCGGCTCATTAAAAGTAGTGGATCAAGAAAAATTAAAAAAGCAATTAGGTAAATTCTATTATACTTGCATGGAATGGATTGATGGCTATGGTTCTGATGTTGTAGAAACTGAGGTTGCTGACCCTAAATCAATTGGAACCTCACGTACATTTGATCATGACACTACTAATTATGAAGAAATAAAATCAATGATTAAATATTTATCAAAAGATGTCAGTGAACGTGCGCAAGAAGAAAATAAATTAGGCAATACTATTCAAATAACAATTAAAACTATTGATTTCCGTTTACATACTAAGTGTATGACATTCCGTGAACCTTTTAATGATTATGAAACAATTTTAGAAAAAGCTTTGCTTGTTTATGATAAACTTAATAATCAAGAACCTATTCGTTTAGTAGGCGTGACGTTACAAAATCTTATTTCGAAAAACGAAATCAAGTTACAAATGAGCTTATTTAACTATCAAATTCATGAAGAAAAATCGAAAACTAAGCTCTTAATTAATGATTTGAATCGAAAACTTAAAAAAGACGTATTTAAGCGTGCAAGTGAGGTAAAAAAAGGCAAATAGTAATTAACTAGTAGTTAACTAGTAGATAAGGAGTGAATTTTATGGATATTCATGAGGCAATTAATTTATTCCTAGATTATTTAATCGTAGAAAAAGGACTATCGGAAAATACCATAAGCGCCTATAAAGATGATTTAAATTTCTTTATAGGGGCAATTGAAAACTTAGAAGATACTGATGATTTAGCACCAGAACTTTTTCCGCGCTTTGTTCGTTACGAAGCCTTACATCAAATATCCGCACGTACAATAGTAAGAAGAGTTTCAGTTATTCGTAACTTCTATAAATTTTTACAAAGAGAGAATTATTATCGTTTACAAATCCCCAAAGTTGATTTACCTAAACAACACACTTTACTACCTACTTATCTAACCATGGAAGAAGTTGAAGCGTTATTAGATCAACCAGATTTAACAAAGAAAGACGGGTTAAGAGATAAAGCGATGCTCGAAGTAATGTATGCTTCTGGATTACGTGTCTCTGAATTATTAAGTTTAAAGTTTTCTAATGTCAATATTTCTAAAGGCATCATAACCGTTGTGGGTAAAGGATCAAAAGAAAGAAGAGTGCCAATTGGCGAATTTGCTTTAGAATATTTATGTACTTATTTAGATGAAGTGCGTTATGAAGATAAGAAGAATAAAAGCAATTATATTTTCTTATCTAAATACGGGAAGCCTTTATCGCGTCAATACTTTTTTAAAGTTATAAGAAAGTATGCAGAAATGGCTAATATCGATAAAGAAATATCGCCCCATACTTTACGCCATTCATTTGCTACACACTTATTAGAGAATGGCGCCCAATTAAGAGTAGTACAAGAGATGCTTGGTCACTCGGATATTGCCACGACCCAAATTTATACAACAATTACCCAAAATCGCATTTTAAGTGCCTATGATTTGTATAATAAAAGAAAGTAAGATATAATAATTGATGCGCAAAGGAGACTTTTTTTATATGAAATATAAACGTATATTTGTTATTGTAATGGATTCAGCAGGTATTGGAGCCATGAAAGACGCTGATAAGTTTGGTGATGCTGGCACTAATACATGGGTTCATACTTCTGAACGTTGTGGAGGACTTGATATTCCTACTTTGAATGCTTTAGGAATTGGAGACTTAGGAAAAGTAGTAGGATCATCTATTGTATCTCATCCTCATGCCTATTCTTTAATTTTAAATGAAGCAAGTAACGGAAAAGATACTATGACTGGTCACTGGGAAATGATGGGAATATTAACAACTAAACCATTTAAAACATTTACTGATACAGGATTTCCAAAAGAATTAATTGATGAATTAGAAGAAAAAACTGGTCGTAAAATTATTGGTAATATTGCCGCAAGCGGAACCGAAATCATTAAACAACTTGGGGAAGAGCAAATGAAAGCTGGTGCTTTAATTGTTTATACAAGCGCTGATAGTGTTCTTCAAATTGCAGCGCATGAAAGTATAATTCCTTTGAGTGAATTATATAGGGACTGCGAAATAGCGCGTGACATTTGTATGCGTCCGGAATATTTATTAGGTCGAATTATTGCCCGTCCATATGTTGGCGATAATAAAGATAACTTCAAACGTACATCTAATCGTCATGACTATGCTTTATCTCCAACTGGAACAACCGCTATGAATATCTTAAAAGATGCAGGATACGAAGTAAGTTGTGTCGGTAAAATTAATGATATTTTTAATGGCGCAGGTGTAACTCGTACCCAAAGAACTATATCTAATAATGATGGTATGGATAAAACAATCGAAGAAGCTAAGAAAGATTATACGGGATTATGCTTCGTTAACTTAGTGGAATTTGATTCCGAATATGGACACCGCCGTAACCCGATTGGATATGGTAAAGCAATCGAAGACTTTGATAAAAAATTAAAAATCCTATTAGATACAATTAAAGATGATGATTTAGTAATGATTACTGCTGATCATGGAAATGACCCAACTCATACTGGTACTGATCATACTAGAGAACATGTCCCATTATTATGTTATTCAAAGTCAATTTTTGATGGAAAACTATTAAATGAACGCAATACTTTTGCTGATATTGGCGCAACAATACTAGAAAACTTCGGACTTAAAAAAGCAAGTAATATGATCGGTGAGCCAATAGAAGAACTACTTAAATAAAAAAATAACGTCTTAGAGCGAATCTAAGGCGTTTTTAATTTCTTTAAACGTTTTATCTATATAAATGAATTTGTTAGCTCTAGATAACTTATAAACCATTCTAGAAGTAGTTTCACGCGGTAATGACAATTCTTTTGCAAAACTTGTCATTGAATGAATTTGATAATAGCCATTATTTTCTTTAAATTTCATCTTTAGGAAGCTTAATATACGTTTTTCAACGTTTTGAATAGATATTACTTGCAAGTGTTTAGATAATTCCAGAGATTTATTTGCAATAAGAGTAAGATACATAGTTAAGAATGTTTTATTATTTGCTAATAAATATAATAAATTATCTTTATTAATTCGATATAGTGCCACATCACTATAACTAATAACATTTCCTAAGTAGTGGTTAGAAGAAGCAAAAATTAAATTATTACCAAAGATATTCGGTGCTTTCATATAATTAAAAGTTTCTTCATTGCCATCTAAATCACTTTTAGTCATAGTAATCTCACCTTTTATTAATATATCAATACTATTACAAATATCGCCTTCAAAATATAAAACATCTGATTTACGAAATTCTAAATATTTCACATATTTAAATTCATCTTTATTAAGTACGGCAACTAAATCTAAAGAAGTTAACATATTGGACTCCTGACTGTGACAATTATCACAAAACACATTTATATTATAGCATATAATTAACCGGGTGATTAAAATGAAAAAGAAAAATTTATTATTTTTAAGTCTAACATTGTTATTAGCGGGGTGTAATGCAAATTCTAATTCTATTAGTAATAGCAATTATCCATCAACAAGTACAAGTAGTAGTGCAAATCAAACAAAAGTCTATCCAAGTATTATTACTCCAAATGGTACTCCAACCATAGCCATTAGTAATTACGCAATTAATCATATGGATGATGTTGAAGTCGTTAGTGGTCCTCAACCTTTAGCAGCCGCCTTCGCTAGTGGAGATAAAGATATAATTATTGCTCCAATTAATTTAGGCGCTATGCGTTACAATAAAGAAACAAATCCTACATATGGGTTATATCGCACGATTGTTTGGGATAATATTTATTTATTATCAAGAAAAGAAGTAAAAACTATTGATGACTTAAGAGGAAAAACAGTTACCAGTTATGGAAAAGGTAGCACTCCTGATGTTATTTTGAATACCGTAATATCAAGTACTAATTTAAGTAACGATATAACTATTGAATACGTTGATAATGTTGTAATGGCAAATTCAGCATTTTCTAGCGGAACTGCTGATTATGTTATATCCGCTCAACCAAATATTTCTGCGCTTAACTTAGAAGGAGTATATGTTAAACCATTACTTGATTTTTGGAAAACCGCAACCGGTTTAGATTCATATCCACAAAGCGCAATGTTTGTAAAAATTTCTAAATACGAAGAATTAAAGCCAGCATTAAAAGAAATAGATGCTTCAATCGAATTAGTAACAAAAGACGTTGGTACAACTGCTAAAAACGCTGAAACAGTTACTGGAACATTTAAAGAAGCTCTATTAACTAAAGCTATTCCTAACTCCGGATATAAATCATTCAAAAATGAAAAAGAACTAGTAGAAGGATATTTTAATGCAATGATTAACTTAGGATTAAGCGCTAATGTGGGAGGAAAACTTCCAAATGAAAACTTCTACCTCAATAAGTAGTAAAATTGTCTCATTATTTTCGATTATTTTATTAGTCGCTTTAATTGCTTTAGTTAGTTATCAAAAGCAAGATCCACAGATATATCCTACTATTAAAGATATTTCAACTTGTTTTATTAATAATATTACAAGCAAAGATACCATTTTAAACTTCATATACACGTTTTTAAGACTTTTTGGAGTATTGGTAGTATCTTTAATCATTTCGTTAATTATCGCGCTTCTATACTACTATAATCGTCTAATTATGAGTTTTCTTCGTCCGATTATCATAATCATGAAAGCTTCGCCATTAGTAGCAGTAGCAATTTACATTTTTATTATTATTCGTGGTAGTAGCGCTCATATCATTCGACCTATGCTTATTTGCTTTTTAGTAACAATGCCCGTTATGTTAGAAGCAACGATAGCATCTATTGATAATATGGATCAGAATATCGTATTAGAATTACATGTTACTGACGCTAGTAAATGGGCAAAATTCATTAAAATTTATTTACCACTTATGTTTCCTAGCATTGTTACTTGCTTACTTCAAACGATTGGATTAGGCTTTAAAGTAATGGTTACTGGCGAATATTTATGTCAAGTAAGAAGAAGTGTTGGATTAATGATTTATAGTTCATTTAGTATACTAGATATGGCAAACTTAATTGCTATCATCATTGAAATTGTAATTATTGTCATTATTGGTGAATCAATTATTAAATATTTAAGTAAACGTCTAAAAGCAGTTTAACTACTGCTTTTTTATTTTTTTTTAAATTTTTTTCGAAAATTGAATTTTTTATCACTATATAATAATGAGGTGAAAAAAATGTCATATAGTAAACTTATTCGTTTCAAATGTGATGAAGCAAATTATTTATCAGAAGAAAACAAAAAGAAGTATACCGCTCTTAACAATCTCAAGCAGCAACTAGAATGGGTTAAAAGACAATTAGAGTATATTACTTATCAGGAAAATTATAGTCCTAATTTAGAGATGCGCGTTGGAGACATTTATGAGTTTGATTGGGGAGTAAATGTTAACTGTGAATTTTCTAATCGTCATTATGGTGTTGTGCTAGTGGATAGTAAAGCAAATAATCCGTTAGTGGTTGTCTGTCCTTTGAAAAGCAATCGCCATGGAGCAAATCCAGCAAGTGATGTAAACCTAGGAAACATATCCGGAATAGTAACTGAACATGAAACTTTAGCAGTGCTTAATCAAATACGTTCATTAGATAAATTACGAATTTATGTACGTCCGATAATCAACTCCAATGAACAAGGAGCAACTAAATTGAGATTAAGCGATCAGCAAATAGCATTATTAAAAAGTGGATTAAAAAAAGTACTATTATATTGAGTAAAATACGCTTTTAGTAGT
>URQK01000064.1 GCA_900549975.1 uncultured Mollicutes bacterium | reverse complement strand
CTTTTTATTATTTTAGTTTAAATAAACTAATAATGAAAGATATAAGATAGTAAATTTAATAAATTTGATAAAAAAATTACCACTTTGTGAATCATAAAGGTAATTTTCAAGCATAAGTTTAAATAGGTGAAAAAATGAATTTCTTATTTGATTTATTATTTAATTTTAAGTTTTTAGTTGGTTTTATTAATAATGGTGTATTTAAAGAAAAATTAAGTGACGAAGAAGAGAATATTTGTATCAATCAATTATTCAATAAAGAAACCCATGAAGAAGCAAGAATTAAGCTAATTGAACATAATCTACGTCTTGTTGCACATATTGCTAAAAAATATGATAATACTGATGAATCTAATGAAGATTTGATTTCAATTGGCACTATTGGGCTAATTAAAGCTATTGATACTTATTCTTTAGAAAAAAAAGTTAAACTAGCCACCTATGCCGCTAGATGCATTGAAAATGAAATATTAATGGCAATTAGATCAAACAAAAAGTATTCTAAAGATATGTCCATCTATGAAGCAATAGGTACTGATAAGGATGGTAGTGAAATAACAATTATAGAAACTCTTGATGATGGTGATATTTCTATTCCTGAACAAATTGATAAAACACATAAGCTAAGTTTACTAAAAGAATATTTGAGAGTGTTAGATGAGCGTGAACTTATGATTATTAGTTTAAGGTATGGCTTAAATAACAATGAAGAACTAACCCAAAGAGAAATTGCTAAAAAGTATAAAATATCAAGGTCATACGTTTCAAGAATAGAAAAAAGAGCTTTAACTAAGTTACTAGCGGAATTTAAATTGCATAATAAAGACTTTTAGCGGTTTGAATCGCAAACAAAATAGCGTTAAGAATTGATCTTAACGCTATTTTCGTTTCTAATTATAAATATAATTAATCTCCTAAATCATCAAAAATAGAAATTTGCTCATAGCCATTAGATGAATCTTTTTCATCTTGTTGTTCTTCTTCTACATGGCTCAATTTCATTTCTGGGAGTTTAGTTTTACCTTTTAATGCTTTAAACTCATCATCGACATATTCAATATAATCAATATAGCCATCGATGATAGTGTTCTTATCACTTAATTCATCCATGTTCTTCTTAGCGTATTTATCACTTGGAGTAGGTTTAAAATCAGTAATATTAACATTTAAGATATCACGATTATCAAGTACTAAGTTGATGTTAACGTTATCAAGACCTTTTACAATCTTTTTAGCATACACTAAGTTATGAGGATCAGACTTAAAGCATTTGAAAGAATTTTGTAATTTTCCTAAACGTGCAGTTAAAGTCAAATATGATGAATCAAATATTCTTTCGGTACCATGATCTGTAAATAGAATAAATTTAGCTTTCTCTTCTGGCATCATCGCATACATTCTAACGACTTGATCACCATTTCTTAAAGACATTGCTTTAACACCACTTGTTCTAATTCCGGTTGGAACAATTTCGTTTTCATTATAGAATGAAACATTACCTTGGCTAGAGAAAATGGCAATATCACTATTTCCTGATAAAATAACTGCATCAACGACTTCATCATCTCGTAATAAACGCATACAACCTAATGGACGTGCATATCTAGTTGTTTCAAATTCATTAAGCATAGTCTTTTTAATTTGACCTAAACGAGAAATAAGACCAACACTTAAGTCATCACGAAACTTAGATACCGCAATAACGCGAATAATCTTTTCTTCGCTACCTAATTTAACAATGCTAGAAATATGTTTACCTTCATCTTTCCATTTGGTTTCTGGAATTTCATGAACTGGAACAAAGCAATAATTTCCCTTATTCGTAAAACATAGTAAGTAGTCAAGAGTGGTTAATACACGATATCCCATCAACACATCGCCGTTTTTAATACCTGGTAATGAACCATCACTAGATTTTTGTGATTTTAAGGAAGAACGCTTAATATAGCCATCTTTAGTAACAACAACATAACAATCTTCTTTAGCAATTAAATCACGTTTATTAATTGTGATTGTTTCGCCTTTTTCTTCAATAGATGTACGACGATCATCCCCATATTTATCCGCAATCGCTTTTAAATCTTTGATAATGACTTTGTGTAGTTTACGTTCATCGGCAAGAATTTCGTTTAATTCTTTAATTGAGGCTTCTAAAGCATTCTTTTCATTAATAAATGTAGTAATATCCGTATTAGATAATTTATAAAGTTGTAAATTAACGATAGCTTCAGCTTGTGCATCAGAGAATTTAAACTTTTCCATTAAATTATGCTTAGAATCGGCTTTATCTTTGGATCCACGAATAATACGCACTACCTCATCTACAACGGAAATTGCTTTAATTAAGCCTTCCAATATATGTAAACGATTAGTTTGTTTTTCTAAATCAAATTTAGAACGACGGGTAATAACATCAACTTGGTGAGCAACATAGGCATTAATGAATGATTTTAAATCCAATGTTTTTGGTCTACCATCCACAATAGCGACCATATTAGCGCTATAAGAGGCGCGAAGTTTAGTTTTATTTAATAAATAATTTAAGACAATATCAATCTTAGCATCTTTTCTTAAGTCAATAGCAATTCGAAGTCCTTTACGGTCTGATTCATCACGCACTTCTAATAATCCATCAACAGCCTTATCATGACATAAATGGTCAATTTCAACAACGATATCTGACTTTAAAATTCCATATGGAATCTCAGTGACAATAATTTGATTAATATTTTTATCATCTGTAAGAGTTTCAGTTCTTGATGCGACTTCAATACGGCCTTTACCAGTTTTATAAATAGAAGTAAGTCCTTCTCCTTTATAAACGATACCGCCTGTTGGAAAGTCAGGGCCTATAATAAATTGCATTAAATCTTCATTGGTGAAGTTTTTATGTGATAAGCCATATATTGTGGCATCTATTACTTCACGTAAATTGTGAGGTGGAATATCAGTTGCAACCGCAACAGCGATACCTTCACTGCCATTTACAAGTAAATTTGGGAAACGAGCTGGTAAAACAATTGGTTCGAGATTGGTATCATCGAATGTTAATTGCATGTCAACTGTTTGTTTATCTAAATCACGAACTAATTCATTAGCAACTTCTGATAAACGTGCTTCAGTATAACGGTAAGCCGCTGGACTATCACCATCGATAGAACCATTATTTCCTTGGAAGTCAATCAAAGGAAGACGAACTTTCCATTCTTGCGACATCCTTGCTAATGCCGAGTAAATAGATGTATCACCATGTGGGTGAAATTTACCCATAACATTACCAACTGCATGCGCACATTTTCTTGTTGGTTTATTAAATGTATTACCTTCTAGGTACATAGAATAAATGATACGACGTTGAACAGGTTTTAATCCATCACGAACGTCAGGGATAGCGCGATCTTGAATAACATACTTAGCGTATGTAGCAAAACGATCACCCATGACAAATTCTAAAGGGGAGTCTTGAATATTTTCGTTAATTACTTCTTGTTCTATTACTTTTTTCTTAGCCATTAACGTCTAACCTCCTTCATAAATTCATCATCAACATTAAAGTCAACATTTTCTTCAACCCATTTTTTGCGGACATCGGTATCTTTGCCCATTAAGACACCAACACGATATTCCACTAGTAATGGATCTTCAATATTTACACGAATTAAAGTACGGGTTTTTGGATTCATAGTGGTGTCCCAAAGTTGCTCTGCTGACATTTCACCAAGACCTTTATAACGTTGAATTTTATATCCAGCGCCAACTTTTTGTTTAGCTTTATCTAAAGATTCATCATCCCAAGCATATTCCATAACTTTTTGTTTATCTTTTGTTTCTTTAGAAACACCATAAAGAGGTGGAACAGCAATATAAACATGTCCTGTAGTAATTAAAGGGCGCATATAATGATAAAAGAAAGTTAATAATAAGGTTTGAATATGCGCACCATCGGTATCAGCATCGGTCATGATAATGATTTTATTATAATGAATATCACTAATATCAAACCCTTGACCATATCCAGCACCAATAGTGTTAATTAAAGTTGCAAATTCTTCATTTTTAAGCATTTTATCCATCGCAACTGTATCCGTATTTAATGGTTTACCTCTAAGAGGTAAAACACCTTGATGCATACGGTCACGACCAGATTTAGCCGTACCACCAGCAGAATCACCCTCAACGATAAATAATTCATTTTTAGAAAAATCTTTCGATTGAGGCGGAGTTAATTTACCAGATAAAATAACTTCGTTTTTTAATTTTTTATTAGTGTTACGTGCTTCTTCTTTTGCTTTACGAGAGGCAATACGAGCATTTTGAGCATCAATGCATTTTTTAATTAAGTTAACCGCAAATTCTTTGTTTTCACTTAAATAATAAGTAAATTGCGAATATACAAAGTTATTAACTAATTGTAAGGCTTCTGGAGTACCTAATTTTCCTTTTGTTTGCCCTTCGAATTCAAGTTGATCTTCAGGAATTTTTAAAGAAATAATCGCAGTAATGCCTTCACGAATATCACTACCTTCTAATTTGATTTTTCCGCGTAGCAAATTGTTATTAGTGGCATAATCATTTACGGCACGAGTGATACCGGTTCTAAAACCAGTTTCGTGGGTACCTCCATCACGAGTACGAACATTATTGACATAAGAATAAATTCTTTCATCATAATATCCAGAACAATATTGAAAAGCAATATCCATTTTGATATGTGATGTATTATCTTCAAAATCAATAACCGGAGATAGTGGAGTATTATTAGCATTTAAAATTCCAACATATTCTTGTAAACCATTTTCATAATGGAATTCAACAGACTCGCCAGTTCTTTCATCTTTTAAAATAAAATGAACAGTTTTTAATAAAAATGCTGATTCTTGTAAATGGTTATATATTGTATCCCATTTAAAATCTACTGTCGAAAATATAGTGGCATCAGGTTTAAAACGGACTAAAGTACCATGACGATTAGTGCGACCAATTAATTTTAATGGTTCAACAATCTTACCGCCATTAGCAAATTTTATATAATATTGTTCACCTTTTGTATATACTGTACATTCTAGCCATTCACTCAATGCATTAGTGACAGATGCACCAACCCCATGTAAACCAGCACTTGTTGTATAAGCTTTATCAGAGAACTTACCACCAGCATGTAATTCAGTAAATACTAATTCAATAGCTCTTTTACCAGTATCTTTATTGACACCAACTGGAATACCACGACCCTCATCTTGAACACTTAATGAACCATCTTTATGAATAGTTACAGTTATAAACTTACCAAATCCTGATAATGCTTCATCTACCGCATTATCAACAATCTCCCAAACTAGGTGATGTAAACCCATTGCATTAGTGGAACCAATATACATAGCAGGACGTTTTCTAACACCTTGAAGACCTTTTAATAACACGATGTCATTTTCATCATATACGTGATTACTTTTGACAGGCATAAAATCAACTCCTTAATAATTAATATTAACTAAATTATTATAGCAAAGTTTTTATTGAATTTGTAACATTTTATTTATAAAATAATACAAGTATAGGAGAGTGACTTTATGGATATGTGCATAAAAGTATTAATTACTATCTTTTGTATCATACTTTGTTATTTAATTGGAGCAATTCCAAATGGACTAATAATTGGAAAAATATTTAAAAAAACCGATGTTCGTGAATTTGGTTCACATAACACCGGTGGGACAAATGTAGGACGTGTTTTAGGAAAAAAATTAGGGGCATTAACAATTGCCATGGATGCTTTTAAAATTATTATTCCATTTTGGATATTAAGATTATTACTACCAGTTTTTATTGATTCTAATATTCATGTTATGACAATATGCTATATTGCTTTATTAATGGCTTGTGTCGGACATTGTTATCCTGTTTATTGTCATTTCAAAGGAGGAAAGGCTGTGGCAACTTTCTTTGGTTGTTTAATCGCCACTAATTACGTACTTCTTCTTGTTTTCGTTGGTGTGTTTGCCATTACTCTAATTGCTAAACGTATGGTATCACTCGCTTCAATACTTGGAAGTATCGTTGTAAGCATTGTAGCAATATTAATGTTAGGCTTTAATGTTGGCTGGGTTGGTATGTGGCCAATGTTAAATTATGAAATTCTTTATACAGTTGTAATTATGATTAATACGCTTATTCTTATTAACCGCCATAGTCCAAATATTGATCGTATCCTTTTAGGCCAAGAATCACAAATTAAATGGCTAAAAAGCAAAAAGTAATTTATTAGTAGATAATTAGTATTTTATTAGTAAATATATAGTTTTAGAGAGATAAAATAAAAATCCTGATGTTTGACGTCAGGATTTTCATTTTATCGATTTTTGTTCATAGAATTCATTACAGCACGAATTTGCGCTTCTGATGGTTTTCTACCCATTTGCATGAACATAGCGCGAATCATGTTCTCATTAATTGGAGGGTTTTTCTCGATTTCTTTTTTGATAAGGTTACGAGCAACAAGGAATCCGACTATTCCTCCTGCTATAAATCCAACAATAACGTAGATAAGTGTTAACCACCATGCTGTACCACCAGCTAATATTACTAGCAATGTCATAATTATCACCTCAAATGTATTTTACATTAATAGGCGCATTATAGCAATTAAAAGTTAAGTTAGACTAACGAAAATACACATTTACTTGATGAAAATCACTATCATCAAAGAAAGTATCAATGCATTCAATAATCTTTAAAGCATCTTTTTTTGATTTAGTTTCACTAACTGCTAAAACATCTACATCACTTATTTTCCATTCAACATAGGCTGAAGGAAAGCCTAGTTCTTTAATTGAAGTACGCATTTCATTTTCTAAATCAATGATGTATTCGATTTCTTCAATGCGTGAAGCAGCATCAAGTTTTTCAGTAGCGCTATAATCCGAACTTTCCATGATATCTAATTGGACTTGCAGTTCTTCTTTTAAACCCGAAGTACGCTCTAAAATAATTCCTTCAATATATGGATCATCAGCGTTTTCTATGATGTTATTCACCGGATCTGTTTTAGTGGGACTTTTCACTCCTGTTGGTAACATGACATAATAAACTGATAAAACCATTGCTAAAGAAAATAATGATAAAAATGTAACAACACGTTTTTTCATAACATTTCCTCCCATTCATTAGATTTTACGCAAGCAAAATATAAAAAAGAACAATAATATTATGAATATTTAAAATGTAGAAATTTGTAATAAAAAAGCACCTTCGTTAAGAAAGTGCAAAATTTAATAATTTAAGATAAATTATTTTTGTTGACGGCCATCATATTCGCCGTTATCAGTACGAACTAATACTACTTCGCCTTCAGAAATAAATAATGGAACACGGACTTTATATCCTGTTTCAGTTACAGCTTCTTTCATAGCTTTGTTAACAGTATCACCACGGACTGCAGGTTCACATTCAGTAACAGTTAACGCTACAGTTGTAGGTAAAGAAATACCCATAATTTCATCGCCATAGAATACTACTTGAACTTCTTCATTTCCTTTTAAGAAATTAGATTCCCATTTCATACGATCTTTAGAAATTTCAATTTGATCATAAGTGTTTTGATCCATGAAGACTAATGCATCACCTGTATCATATAAGTAAAGCATTTTTTTCTTATCTAAGTGGATAACTTCTACTTTATCTCCACCGATGAATGAAAGTTCTAGTACAGCACCTGTACGTAAATTCTTAGATTTAACTTTTACTTTCATTTTTGCCATTGCAGTTTTGTTTAAAGCAATATCAATACATGAATAAATATTACCTTCATATTCAAATGCATTACCTGGTCTTAATTCTGTGATATTAATCATATTAAAACATCTCCTTCTTTGTATTTCTTTGATATTTTATCAAATTTGAATAAAATATGGAATATAAATTCACACATTTTATAATAATTAATCCGCTAAAAAGGCATAATTGCGTGGTAAAGTACTTATAATCGTTTAAAATGCCCACTAATCGGAACAAACCATTTATTAAAAAATAGTCAATAATACCAAAAACTATATATTTATAAATGTGGTTAAACACCATAAAATTATAGCTAGTGATTTGATTATAAATTAAATAGAACAAATAGAATGTTGCTACTTCTATTAATAAACAAAGCCAAATAGATTTAGTTACATATTTATTAATTAGCATTAAGGGAGAAAAAATTGTAAAATTTAAAAAATAAGATAGTTCAAATAAGATTAGACTTACTATGACTAAATACAAACTTAAAATTAAGTTTTCTTTAAAACTCATAAGCATCACCTTATTTATTTTTGGGTAAAATTTATCTTATATTCCTTAAATAGAAATTTTTTTCAACTTCGCGAGCCAGTGTCGTATTATCACCATGTCCTGGATAAACAGGCATGTCACCATATTGATGATATATTTCAATAATACGTTTTAAAGATGAATCTACTAAACGAGCTTTAGAAGTTGGTAAATCACATCTTCCAATGACACTTTTAAATAATGTATCACCAGTAATTAATAATTCTTTATTTACTAAATAAACTGATGAACCTAAAGTATGGAATGGCGTAAAAAATATTTGAATATCAATTCCATCAATAGTAACTATTTCTTCATCACTCAAAGTAAATACTTTTCGCTTAATAATAACTTTATCTTCAAATTCACTAGAACAATTTTTATATGGATCATCTAATAGTTCTAAATCATCTAGTGCAATATAAACAGGAATTGACTCATCAATAAAATCAAGTCCACGAATATGATCAAGATGACCATGGGTTAAAAATATTGCTTTTAAATTTAAATTATGACTAGAAATATAATTAACAAATGTTTTTGAAGATTGACCGCAGTCAAAAGCAATCACATCTCTATCAGTTAAATAAACAATGTGAGTGTTAGCGATAAATTCATCTTTATATGTTAATGTTGTTACTTTCATAAAAAATAAAAAAAATAAAGCCTAAGCCTTATTTCTTTTCCTTATGTACTGTCATTTTGTTACATTTTGGACAGAATTTCTTAATTTCCATACGATCAGGATGATTACGTTTATTCTTAGTTCCAATATAATTTTCGTTTTGACATTCTGTACAACGATAGATAATGTTATCTCTCATGAGTGACACCTCCAACTTACGCGAAATTATTCTAACACAAAAGAATTGGTAATGCCATAATTTTTTTTAATAATATCTATTTATTTTTCTTAGCATTGCTAAAAACTACCATAGAGATTATTTTTTTATCGTTTTTATATAAATTTTATTTTTTACTTGTTGACGATGGCGATCTTAAGACCGGTCATCTTAAGGTTGG
>URQK01000063.1 GCA_900549975.1 uncultured Mollicutes bacterium | reverse complement strand
TATTTAGGAGCAAAAATCATGGACAAAATTTATATATTTTTATATAGTGATGCTTATATAAAGTACGATGTTAAAATATCCACTAATATAATAAATCACGCTAGCAAATATAGTGAGTTAGATTTTAATATAAGTGTAAGTAATTATTATTATTTAAATTCAAAACTTGAAAAATTATTTAAGTCCTCTGTAAAAGAATTATATTTTGATGAATTTGGTAAACCTCATATTCCTAATATATACATTTCTTTAGCGCATACTCATAACTTATTTGGTTTTGTAATATGTGCCACTCAAGACATTGCTATCGATATTGAAACCATTAATCGCTTTATTAATTTTAAACACATCAATACAATTTTAAATGATTTAGAATATAAAGAATATTTAAAATCTAATGCAAAAAGTGAATATTTAGCTAATAAATGGACAACTATTGAAGCATTAAGTAAATTAGAAGGAATAGGGTTAAATAAAGCCGCATTAAAAAAACGCCCTAATCATTACAAAAATTTTGTCTTAAATAATTCGAGCGTTTCTATTGTTTCTAATAAGCCCATTAAAAATAATATTAAATTATTTATTGATGAGAAAGAAATTAATTAGCTTTCTCATCTTTTTCTTTTGTAGAAGTTTTTCTTCTACGTTCAATCCAATAATTAACACCAATACTTATTCCTAATAAAGCAAATCCACTTAAAGATATTAATAATCCTTGTTTTAATTTTGGTGTAAAGTAACTTAAGTAATAAGATTGTTCACCTGGATCTGCAACAAAAGCCATAAATCCGCCTTGGGCTTTAAATAAATCTTTTTGTTTTGAATTTCCATTAACATCTGTTACTTTTAAACTCCAACCAGCATCATAAGGAATAGTGGTAACCACTATCTTACTACTTGTGTAATTAGTGGTAAATCTAGCAGTATTAGTAGTCACTTTTACATTTTCAAGCGGATTTTGTTTGATTTTATTAATTGAATTCATGAAAGTATCATAATATTCTTGATAAACCGCAAATCCATTCATAACTGTTTTATCATCTTCATCAATCATTGGTTTAACCACAATTGTTTTAACTGGTCTAGAAGAATAAAATCCTCTTAAATTCTTATAGTCTTGTCCAATATATTGATGGTAATCAAATGTAATTAAGTTATCATCTTCATCATATAAATGAACGTAAGCATAACGATTAAGTTGCATTTTTAATCCAATATAACAACTGCCTCGTGTATTAGTGGCGCTACAGAAGTTACCGCCATTTTTTAATGTAATAATGTATTTATCTTGATTATATTTATATGGAGTTGAATTATTTGTTGCTAATAAAGTTCCGTTACTTGTGTCTAATAATTCTTTAGCATTATTTCCAACACCATTTGGGCAATTATATCTTCTTACATTTAAATCAGAACCAGCGAATAATTCACCCGCATTAGTAGAATAATTATTAATTGGGAATTGTTTTAAGGCATTTAATGTTTCTTCTGTGTAACTATTTTCTTCAAAGAATCCACTTTCATCAACATCATATAAAATTGCCCCAGATAATAAAGCTTCTTCATTTCTAATCACTTGCATAAAGTCTTTAACCGCTGCTGAACTATATAAAGCCGCTCCATTATTACGCGTATGTTCTGCACTATACACTGGCCAATAATTATTTTCTAAATACATATAATTTTCAACGGAGTCTTTATTAACTGGAATAATGTTATCAAAAGCGTATCCTAATTGAATATAGTTTTCATTTTCAAATACACTATGAGTTCTAGATGATAAGTCTTCTCGATATTTATATCCAAAAGGAACGTTATACATACTAATATCATTCACAATTTCTTCACTATCAATATTAGTGTTATAATCTGAATTTTTAAGAATGTAATATTTAACGCTTAAGAATTGATCAAGATTAACTTTCTTTTCATGTGCTCCCATTGTCCAAGTATCACGCCAATAAAGCATTCTTGTCCAGTTAAGAAAGTCTTTAATATTAGTATTGTATAATGAGTGGAAGCCACCTACACCATTATATCCTTCACGCATTCCTAAGTTATTTGTTGAATCGTTTGCAGTAGTATTAAATATTCTAAAATAATCTTGGTCGGATTTATTGATATTACTTACAACCTTAACTTCGTCTTTAAAGTTGCTTGGCCCTCCCGCTAAAGAATTATACGTTGTTTTTTGTCCAAATAAAGTCATGTTTCCTACAACAATAACCTCAAGGCAAAGCATGATTGGTAATATTTTTTCAAACTTAGGTTTTTGATAATAGAATCGGATAATGAAGTAAGCTACAATAACATAAATAAATTGATATATGACAATGGCAAATGTTTCTTTAACATCATATACATCATATTGATTTTTTGCTGCGGTTGCGACAGTAAATGCCATACAGAATAATATAACTAACACTGAGATATCAAAATACCATTTTGGATATGTTTTTAAATCTTGGTAACTTATAGCAACATAAGCAATTAAAGCAATTACTACAAATAACTGCCATCTACCATAATCAACAGTAAAGCCATGGAATAATTCATAAGCAAATGGAGTAAATAACATTAATGTAAATATACCAGCTGCAAATATATGTGATACTTTCTTCTTCCTTATACTATTAATAAGTGCCGGTACAACCATAATTGTTAATGGTGTATAAATAAATAAACTTGATAAAGTATTATCATATCCAGTATTACGATATAAAACGCAATGGAAATCACTCATTACTGGGAAGAAATAAGTTACTAATGGATAATATCTTTTCTTAGTAGAATTGAAATCAAACAACAATTTCCATGCCGCTTCTAAGTTTTTTTCACTAAATGCTGTCTTTAATGATTCTAAATAAGTTGCGCTTTCTACTCTTCCTGCTTCTGTAACAGCGTTTAAACAAGGCAATAATACAAATGCACACATCATTAATCCAGTGGCAAAAGCAAATATACCTAATCCAATTGAAGTAAAGTTTTCTTTTACATTTCTAGTTTTAATTGTTTGGAAAAATCTAAATCCTGCATACATTACACCGGCAAAGCACGCTACAACAAGGAAGAAATAATTAGCTAAGCCAAGCACAAATAGTGAAATTATTAAAGTAAATGGCTTACGTTCCTTTAATACTTTATCTATTCCTAATAATACTAATGGAAACATTACTACAACTTCCATAAAGTGATTAAACCACATATAGTATAAGTTCCATCCGCAAAAGGCATAGGCAATAGAAAATAATCGAGCGGTCTTTTCTTCAACATCTAAATTTTTTAAATAAAGTCTAAAGGTAATACCCGCTAAAGCCATTTTGATTAACATTAAGAATGCTAATCCTTGTGGTATTAAAGACCTTGGACAAAGTAATATTGGTAAAAAGAATGGATTTAAAAAGTAATAGAAACTATTAGCGCCAATATTATTAACGCCTAACACAGTGTTAGAATCCCATAAAGGGAATTCACCTGTCTTTAAAAAATGCCACCAATCATCATATCCATTAGTGTAAAAAGGTATTTGTTGCTGGACATAGTCTCCGCCTAATGGAATTGTAAAACTTTCAATTAATAATACAGCAATAGCCATAATAAAAGCTAAACCAAAGAGAAACAAGAAATAATAAAACACACTTTGCTTGTTTTTTAAAAAGGCAAATTTAGGTTTAATTCTTTCCCATAACTTCATATTTTGTTAGCTCCTTAACGTTAATCTCTTTGAGATTAAAGATATTATATACACTTTTAATATTTTTATAAACAATTTTAAAATTAAATATTATAATTAACATCTAATTTATCTAAAAATAAAAAAATATCTCCAATCACGCGCAAATGATTGGAGATAGGAGAGGGATAGTTATTACTTAAACCAACATACGACAATATCAGCAATTGTTCCAAGAAGTAAGCAAGCGCCAAATCCTATAATTTTAGAAAATTGAGTAGCGTCTCCCCACATAACAATATTATAAATTTTATCAACGACTGATAAAACTGATCCACTAGCAAATAAAGACATCGCTAAAGCAATCATTACTGCAACAATCAACCGTATATAATTAGAATATTTAACTTCATAAACATTCATAATTATGCATCCAATTTGAAATAACAAGCCAATAATTAAGCAGATTAATGCCGGCTTGTATTCTTCTGGTACTTTCGGAATCATGTTTCCAAAATTAGCCACATAAATCAAGCTAATAAAGCTTAGAACAAAAGCAACAATTTGAATAATAATAGATGGCTGACGTAATTTTGAAATAACTTGTTTATTCATGAATTCGTCCCCCATTTGCTAATAATTTTTTATTTTTATCAAGGATTCCAATCTCAGTAAGAATGATAAGAGCGATTCCAGTAAGAGTTAATGCTGATAGCACCCCAATAAGCGCATATTCCGCTTTCTGCCACCATGGCGTAACAGTATAAATACGTGTTTTTGTAGAAATTCCATTCATCGCACTATTTTTAGTAATTACATAATGGAAATGATGAACCATGTCTCTTAGTTTTTCATATAATGCTCCATCATCATTGTCTTGAATATATTTACTTATAGCTTTAGCGCCACGAGCAGTAACATCTGTAGAAAATAAATCAGTTCCTGATGCAAATTCAGTTACGTAATAAATAGAATAGTGTTGTGCGGCATCTGTTTGGAAGAAGCCTTTAAATCCCCATTCATTTCTTGTTAGATTTTTAGCATAACTAGCATTATTATCTGATACACAGCCTAGACGGTTAAATGACATCATACATCCTAATGTGTTATCTGTAGCGTTTAATGAACTTTCAAATGCTCTTAAACCTATTTCTCGCATTCCTTGCTCTTCAAAGAATACTGATACACCTTGTCGATGAAATTCTTGATCATTTAATACAAAGTGTTTAACTGCGGTTGTAACACCTTTTTTTAACATACCAGCGTTTTCAGCTTCTACAATTAAGTATGTTAAGTTAGCATCTTCGGAATAATAAATACATGATCTTCCATTAAATGGTGTTCGATGAAGATTTAATCCTGGACCATTAACAACATTGACACCAGCAAATAAGCTTTCTTCACCCATTAATTCACCGCGTCTAGTAATCAATTCTTTATTATATGTAGCACCTAAAATTGGCATAGATGGATAAGTAGTACATTTTTCATTATCAAATTTTAATTTACTGCATAAACCCATTGGTCCATCAACAAACTTTAAATTTGGTACCATGTATTTTGCAATAGCCTTAGTCCCAGATGCTTCAGCTGTGATAAGAGCTAATTCATCAATAGAATACTGTGATAAATATTCTTCCCATAATGGGTCATCATAATCTTTATCTTTTAATTGAATCAAAGGAATGTTTTTATTAATACCATATTGATAATATTTTAAAGATTTAGAATCTGTTGGTTTTGTATATAAATCGCCTTTTAACAAACGAATCATTTCGCTTGAGGCCGCTACAGCGGTTTGGGTGATTGGATAAGTAGCATCCCAATCACTACGGGATAAATATTTTACCGCTGGCTTAGTAAAGAAATGATTTAAATCACATTCATCAAATACATTTGTTACAGCATTTCCTGTGTATTTCGAAGTTGCAAATGTCGTTTTATCAAACTCTTCATTCCAATGATAGGTTTGTTCAATGTTGCCAGCGACATCATTACCATCTTGATCAATCAAGTCACTTGCACCTTTATTTTTAAGAATATTATTTAACGCATCATGAACATCATCACCAATAGCAAAATAATAATCACCTTCTGATATGATATATGTTTTTGCTTCATTTCTATCATAAGAAGCTAATAAATATTTATCGACATCTAAAGTAATAGTTTCATTTTCACCTTTATTTAATAATTTTGTTTTTCCGAATTGCACTAGTTGAATAGCGCTTTTTTCTACACCATTTTCTTTTTCATATGTGCCATATGGTGTTTGAGCATATAATAAAACCGATTTTTTACCTGCTGTATTGCCAGTATTTTTGACACTAACTTTTACTTCAAAAGTACCATCACTATTAGCAGTAACACTTTCAATTTTTTGCTCAAATGAAGTATATGATAAACCATATCCAAAAGGATAAACCATCTCTTTAGCATAATTCCATGCACCTGATATCGAGCCTTTTACGGAATTAGCATTTCCTTGTTTTAGAATATAATCTTCATATCTTGTTTCATAATAACGATATCCAACATAAATACCTTCTACTTGTGTAGACATATATGCGTAATCATCTTCTGCATCTTTAACAGTTTTTCCGATTTCATCTAAGTTAGTGTATTTTGGAGTGTTTGTACCCGAATTAACACAAGCCGGCGCGGATAATGAATTACTTGCCCATGTATCCACTAATGAACCAGATGGATTAATTACTCCTGTTAATAAATCAGGAATTGCTGCTGCACCCCATTGCCCCACTGAGCCAGTCCATAAACATGCATCAATGTCATATTCTTCTAACCAATCTAATTCCAATTGATTTGTAGTGTTAATAATAACAATTATTTTGCTAAATTTGCCGGATGATTTAACCATACTAATCATATCTTTTTCATTTTTACTAAGAGCAAGTTTAGAATTATTATTATTATCTTTCATCCACATATCTGTGCCTTCACCAGATTCTCGAGAAATAACAATAATCGCGGCATCATTATAATCTTTAAAAGAAGTTTTTATCTCATCAGTATAAAAAGATAATGGTACTTCGCCGATATCTTCTTTTGTATTATCAACACCATCATAATGACGAGTGACATTAGATTTTTTATATGCATCCCACAATACTGGATTAATTGTAAAACCTTTTTCTCTAAACGCATTATCAAAAGTCATCATGTTATTTTCACTAACAGAATTTCCTTCACCGCCACCGCTTGGTAGATAAACAAAGTTCGTGGCATTATTACCAAAAATAGATACTTTTCTTTCATTTGTTTTAAGCGGTAAAGCATTATTTTTGTTTCTCATTAAAGTTGCTCCTTCGGCAACTTCGTTATAGCATTGTGCTTTTGTATCTTTTAATAGCAAGTCTTGATTTTCTTTAGAAAAAGATCCATCACCATATTCTGATTTATAATATCTAGTATCGGTGGTATCATCTTTAGGCTGTTTTGTGCGGATGTTATTAATATTCAATGTATCATTAATTTTTGACTCCCATTGTTTTGTATAATCCGTGAATACAGAAGTAAAAGCAAGCAAACATCCAAGAGTTGCTGTAGCACCTAAAAGAATTTGTTTTCTTTTTTTCATTATTTCTTTCCTCGTAACAAAACAAGATAAGTTTTTGTTCTATCTTGTAATAATTAATTAGGCTGCTTTACCTGGGAATGCAACGTTATATTCAAATTGAAGTTGTGCATCAAATTCACCAGATTCAAAAGTTATTTTATTCCAATCCTCAGCGCTTCCTTCATAGAGAATTGTAGTATATGATGTGTCTAAGAATACTGAAGCACCAATAGTTTTTACAGTTTTTGGAAGCCATAATTTAGTAGATGCTCCTTCTTTACCATGAAAGAATGACATAGCTGCTAAATATACTGCACTCTGTGAAGCAACATAAGTCTCTTCTTGTGTGGCAGTTAATGAGCCATCGCCATAGCAACGGATTCCGTTTGCGTGAATATATTCATATGATGTATCCCAGTTACGGAAAGCTAAACTACCAATCGCTTCAACAGAATTTGGTAAAGTAATTCCTTTAACTCCTGGAGCACTTTTACTTGTAAATGCTTGATCTCCAATTGCTTTGACTGCTTTTCCATTATAAGTAGAAGGCACAACAACATAAGCATCGGTACAAGTTCCAATACCAGTACAAACATAATAATCTTCATCACCTGTAACGTAATCTCCAAAAGAGAAACCACCTTCAATTTCCGAAGCTAACTTAAAGGCTAATCCTTCTGAAACTTTCTTTCCTTCTGCATAGTCTAATAATTTTGCCGAACAACTTGTATTAGCTGCTAAAAGAGCGGCAAATACTAATCCTTTCATAGCAATGTTCTTTTTCATATTTTTTCCTCCTGAGCGTTTTTTCGCTTCTAAGAGAATAATAGCGTGTAAAGAATAAAGCGCTTACAAAACAACATTAATTGTTTTTTTTACAACTTGAACTGTATTATTTTTGATTTAAAGGTATAGAAATAAATACACAAAATAGTTCTTCTGTCTTTTCAATATCAAATGTCCCATGATATTTTTGAGTAATATATCTCATTCCTTTAATACCATACCCATGATATTTTTTATCTTTCTTTGATGTTTTTAAATTTTCATCAAGTTCGTTAATATGTGAACAATAGTTTTGCATTTCAAAAAAGACAGAATTGTCTTCTTTATATAGTCGCATGGAAATTAACCGTTGATCCTTATTTTCTTTTAATTCTGCCTCAATAGCGTTGTCCATAGCATTTCCAATCAAAGAGAAAATGTCAATAGAAGGCATAAAATCAAGAAGCTTTCCATCTGCTATGCACGTAAAACGAATTTGTTCTTTTTCTAATAATAAACTTTTACTTGCAATGATTGTGTCAATTGCTTCGTTACCAGTTCTTGGAATATTACTATATATTTTTATTCTTTTACTGACGGAATCAATTATGTCTTTGTCTTTTTCTTCTAACTTACTTTTATTGATAAGTGATATTTCTTTAGATAAATCATGAAGTTTAATATTTATATAATCTATGTTTTCTTGATTTAACTCATAAATCTCTGCCTGTTTTTTTAATGCTGTTTCTAATGTACCAACATTTTCTTTAAGAATCTCGTTTTGGAATAAACCATTCATATACGCTAAAGTAAACAAGGAAAACATGGAGGAATAAGAATAAACAATAATATTAACTGTTTTTTGTTTTAATTCTGGATAAGCAGATTTTAATTGTGCAAGAACAGTTAAAATTGTTACTCCCAATATTGCGACCACAATAGTAGCTATGTTATTTACTTTTATTGTTTTCTTATATTTTGATTTATAAACTACAACTAAATAATAAATAAAGCAGTAAAACGCCATTAACGCTATTCTAATAATCATATGCTCCACACTTCTTACTTGTAAACCGCATAATAATACAATGTCTCCCGACAAACTTGATACAAAGTTCTCTCCGAACCAAGCACATAGAGCAAAAAATAGTCCTTCTAAGAAACTTAATTTATAACAAACTATTAAAATAATAATTCCAAGTAAAAATGGCAAAAAGAAATAATAGGTAAAAAATCCTATTATCATATTTTTCATTAAAAACTCCTCGTTTGGCCAAATAAAAAATATTATAAAATACAAGATAAAGCAAATAGATACTCT
>URQK01000062.1 GCA_900549975.1 uncultured Mollicutes bacterium | reverse complement strand
AAAAAATTGCTTGACAAAAAGCAAAAAATAATGTAAAATTAAAATGAAATTAGAAGCATTTCCAGATTATCAGGAAATACATGAACATGAAAAGGAGAAATAATATGGAAAACATGGATCGTAAAAAAATTGGTAAAATTGCAGGAGTCGTTGTTATCGCTCTACTGGTTGTACTGGTGCTCTCTCAAATCTTTTCTCGCAGTCCCAAAGACTGTGTCAAAGATTTTTACAAAGCAGAACAAAAAACAAGTGCCAGTGATATGCTGGATTTAGTTCCGAAAAAGCACCAAAAAGCATTAATGAAAGAATATGACTTAAGCAAAAAAGAACTAAAAGAGGCTGTTCAGGATTATTTGAATGACAATTTAGACGAATGGGAAGCATTTTATGGCGACAATGTCAAAGTAAAACTGAAATTTAAAAATAAAGAAAAAGCAAGTAGAGATGATATCAAAACTGCCAATAAAGCCTTGAAAGATGCAGATGTTAATTTAAAGGTAAAAAAGAGTTATACATATAGAATTAATCTTACATTTACTGGTGATGACAGCAATGAATCCACAAGTGATATTGCTTACGCAATAAAAATTGGTGGGAAGTGGTATAGTTCAGAGGCAATAAACTTTGTAACAATCGCTGCTGCTTCCTAATTCAATATTCATTTGATAAAGAAAAACGCCTCTTTGTTCAGGATGATTAATTGCTCTTTATGCGATTGTTTTCCAACTACATTTGGAGGTGTTTTTCTTTCCTTTTTCGTTTTATCGTGCTACTGCAAAAAAACATGGTTTATTTTTGTCGCTTGAATTACCAACACGCTCAATAATTTTGTCTTTGGAAATTATTTTTGAAGCGCCGTTAACATTAACGTCTAATAATTTATTAAGTTGTAATTCTTCTGTATGATAGTCAGTTCCATCAAGTAATAAATAATTAGATGCCACTCTTAATTTAAGCGAAGCACGAATATAACTTTTAGATTGGAAATTGAATTTTAATGTTGATCCATCGCTTAAATTGCCGACATAATTAATAACTCGACTTGGAACATATTCGTTATTAACGAAATCATAAGTAGTTGCGGATAAAACATTACCACCGCTAATAACGGCATTCTCGCCTTTATTACGTTTAACAACTTCTGTTTCAACTTCACAAAATACTTGTGCATTGTCCTTGGCGCAAATTGATAAATTAGCCTTTTTACCAAAATCAACCATAACTTCTTTATCCGTTATATCATATTGATCTTTATTTAATTGCACATAGTTACCAGAATCAAATTGACCCATAACAACTAAATCATCCAAATTGCTATTCGCTCTTGGCTCATCGGCAAAAGCAATTGCTTTACCTGATGAAATAGAAATATTAATAAGTTTACCGTCGCTAAATTCGCCTTTTTTCAAAACAGAAATATTAACTTTTCCGTTTAAAGTAATACCATTAAATTTATAAGAAATATTCCAAGCTTTGTCACTAACTTTTAAAGGTGTTGTAGTGTCCACTACTAACTTAGAAGCATCAATACTTAATGTTGAACCATCATTGTATAAAACTTCCACAACCATACCAGTAGGATCAAATGTTTTACCTTCTTCATAATTAATAATATTCGGATTTTTAGTTACAGTTAAACTAGTTGGAATTACATCTTTTAAAGATACATTAATTGTTGTTTCTTTCATTAAATATGTAAATTTTATTTCTCCACCATTATTAGCAAAATCTTTATTAACTTCCATATTGAATTGTTTACTTGTTAAATTAGAAGAATAATCTTCGCCGTTTTTAACCGTAAAGTTAGCTTGCACTTCAAAATCATCTTTTTTTGGTGAAGCTTTACCATTTTTAAAGTAACTAATACCATCTTTTAACTTAACACTAATAGAATCAAGTTCTGGATTGCCAACACGATTTTTTTCTGCTTCTTCTAATGACGAACGATATTTATCGTAAGCAACTTTAGAACTAATTACTTGTCCCATTGCCACGCCTGCGCAAATTGCCACAACGGAAGAAATAACAACTTTTTCAATAATCTTTTTCTTATTCATTTGTGTTATCCTCCTTATTATCTTCAAACCAACTTTTTTTACGAATTGTTTCATAAGCCCAAATAGCTATGCCACATCCAAGCATAATATCAAATGCAACAATAGTTGGCTTCCACCAGTTCCAAGAATCAATGATAACAGCACTATCAATAGTCTTACCTTCATCTGGATGATCTTTAATATACTCATTCCAATTTTTATTAATTAGTTGTGTATGTGCATAAGCGAAGCATGCATGTTTAACAGCTTTTTTAAGTTGCTTTTGAATTCTTGGTGTTGCACTATCACTATAATTAAAGCTATAATCTGCACCCATATAATTAAGTTTTGAGCCCATACCTAAGTCATTACCAGCACGTAAACCATGATCAATATTCATAAACTTATTATCGTAAGAATAGTCAGTTACTATTACACCTTTAAAGCCCCATTCTTGGCGCGCAACTCCTTCAATAAGAGCTTCGCTACCGCCAGTATAACAAATTCCAATTCTTCCATAAGAAGTCATAAGTCCCATACAATCGGCAACTTCAATTGCTTTTTGGAAAGATTTTAAATATGTTTCTCTTAATGTTTGTTCCGTGCACCAGTTATATAAATAGTTACGGTGATTTTCGGTTGGATTTAAAGCAAAATGTTTTAAATAAGGGAAAGTACCCGTTCTTTGTAAGCCAATAATAGCGTTAACTGCAGTAGTTGATGACAAGAATGGATCCTCACTATAATATTCAAAGTTACGTCCACCAATTGGGGTACGATGAATATTTGTTCCTGGTGCCCAAGCACTAGCAACATTTAAATTAACGCAATCTGTGCCATAAGAAACGCCCCATTCTAACGCTAATTTTTTGTTAAATGTTTGAGCCAATACTGTGTTAGATGTATAACCATTACCAACTTTTCCATCAACACCTGGGTTATATCCTTTAATTTGAAGTGGTCCATCGTATGCTGATAAACTTGGTAAACCAATTTCGTTAATTTTTGTAATTGAATAACCATTACCTACTAAGTTAGTTGCAGAACCAATCTTTAATTGATTTAATAATTCATCCCATCTTGCATCATCATAATTTTTCCCTAATTCATAACCCAATTCGGTAATACGTCCGTTTTCCGCTAATTTGTAAGAAGTATTTGTTTGACCCCATTTTTCTTTAGTTTGGTCAATTTCTTTGCCAAATACGTCCATGGTGGCGTTATCCCATTCATCGCCTAGTTCTTGAGTGATTTTTACTTTTTTAGCAATACTAGCGGTAATCTTACGGTTTTCGCCTCTTTTGAATTCATAAGGATCAGGAAGATTATTTCTAGAAATAAATGGAATATTAGCATTTTCATCGCCATTATTACCATCTAAAGAATATCCATCATAGGCAGTTGGATAAGTAAATTTGTTACTTACTTCTACACCTGTTACTTTATCCTTACTAATTTTAATCGTATCTTCTACTTTTAAAGCAAAAGTATTTTTAGACATTTCTTTTAAATGATGTGAATCAGTCATTAATTTAAGTTCATAATCTCCACTTTCTAATTCATATCCTTTAAATTTATTTTCATTTTTATCATAGCAATCGTAAGAAGTAAAATCATTAGGATCAATTTCAATACTTACTTTTTGTTCGCTTTGTGGTTCTAACTTAATAGTTTTTTCATAACCCACTAAACTAACATAAGATTTCTCGATTTGTCCATCTTTATATGGTGCAGTTAAATAAACTTGAACAACATCTTTACCAGCAGCTTCTCCAATGTTTTTCACTGTGACATCAATAGTAATTTTACTTTCATCAGTAAATGTTCCGTTAGTTATTTCTTTTCCGTTTTTATCTTTAACAGTAATTACTGGATTACTCCATTCAAATTTTGTATATGACAAGCCATAGCCAAATGGATATTGAACAACACTATCATACCCTTTTAAAGTAACTTCTTGTCCTTCTCCGTCTAATACTTTACGAGTGTATTTAGCATTATTCCAAATGCCTTCTTTATCAGCAGTTTCATACCATTTGTAACCAACATATATACCTTCAACAAAATCCATATAGGCATCGCTTTTAGTCGCTAAGTCGCCTAAATATTCATTAGCATTAGTATATTTTCCAATATTAGTAATATAATCATAATTAACGTTACTTTCTAACTCATAAGCATAAGTATCGGCAAAATGACCCGAAGGACTATTATCACCATATAATAAATAAGGTATTGCTCTAGCACCATGTGTTCCAGTTGCGCCCACAACTAAGCAAGCATCAATACCAGGAATGGTATCAATAAAATCAAGAACCATTGTGTTACAAGCATTAATTAAAACAATGACATTTTTATAATTCTCACCTAAATAAGTAAGCATTTCTTTTTCAGTATTTGTAACTTTAATATAATCCGGACTCACGTCTGTTGATTCATGACCCGTTCTAGAAATAACAAATAAAGCCGTATCTGAATAATTTTTAGCATTTTCTAATAGTTCATCACTATATACAGATTTATCAGTTAGTTTTGGTTCAAAAATATTAGTTCTGCCTCTTTGTCCACTTTGTCCAAAGCCTACATTACGGACAGGTTTATGGAATTTAGAATAAGCATCTATTAAGTCTTGATTATAACTAACTCCATATTCATATAAATCAAAAGCTTTTAATAAATCAACTGTATTATTCCAATCATTATCTTTTGGAGAAACAGTACCTGATCCTCCACCAGCCATAACCCAGTCAGTAACACTCCATCCAAAAATATTTATTTTATTATTGTCGGATTTACTTAATGGTAATACTCCATTATTTTTGGCTAATACCGCACCTTCCATTACAATTTCTTTTACTAAGTCTTCCCCACTAGCGCTCTCAGTGGAATTACTTTTGTTATTAGAAATTGGCGGACACAAATAACTATTAATTTGTGATTCGAAGATATTACACACTACATTTCCAATGACTGTTGCTGATGCAAGAACAATCATTCCCGCGAAATTAACGATTAATTTAACTCTTTTTTTCATTTTTTTAACTCCATTTTAATTTTACTAAAATCCAAAAGTGGTTTCAAATATATATGCACCTTTTGTTCCACCGAAATTCAAGCCTAATACATATGTTTTGCAACCATTAACAATGATATTTTGTACATTATAAGCATTATTAACAAACCATTTTGATTCGACGCTACCACTAAATTTCACTTTGTTTCTTATAACATTGCCGTTCCAATCTAGTACATTTATTTCAGCACCCGATAATCCATCTTTTGCAGCAATACTATAAATGTATTTGTCTGTAGAAGAAAGGCTTTCAATGGCTTTAGCAAAGGAACTAACGCTTAACTTAGTAACATAAGTCGTTGCTTTTCCATTTTCAGCAAAATACAAATTGTATGATCCATCTAAAATTGCAAATTTATTTAATTTCTCGTTATATTGAATAGAAAGTAAATTGCCTGCTGCCTTACCAAAATCAATACTTAGTGTGTTTTCGACACTATTCAAATCCTTATTTAGTGCTAATAAGCCATCTTTTTTAACTACATAAATTGTATTATTTACTATAAATAGATTTCCTGGATTTTTACCCCAAGATTGCTTTTCGCCAAGTACAAGGACGTCAGAATACTTAACGACTTTGTTAGCCACTAAGTCATATTTTGCAATTATCATTTTTTGTGCACCATTATTAGTTAAAGGTAAGTAAAGATAATTATCATCACTTGCCGCTCCTCTTAATGAAAAGAATTCCATGTCTTTATCTTCTACTTTAATTTTTTCCATAAGTTGTGTTTCATTTAATTGTTTATAATTAGCGACAACTATATCTTCTTCCGATTTATTTGCTAAGTTCATATACTCAACAGCTTCATCAAAAGTATATTTAGATTCAATACTGCTAGTTTGTTTAAATAATAATTCATAAATAAGTAAGCCTTCATTACCATATCTAGAAAGAGAAATATAATAATGATTGTTATGAATTATCATTCCTTGAATATTTACATCTGATGTAAATTTTTCATTCGTAGCATTAGTAATTACTTTAGTAACATAATTACCATTCCAGTCATAAACATAAATACATGCTTGAGTTACATTGTCTTTTCCACCAATAACATAAATATATTTATCATCGGATGTTATGTCATTAAATGTAAATCCATCAGCTAAACTTATAGAATGTTGTGTGTTATCAACAATAATCTTTCCATCATTTTCATTAGCAAAATATACTTTTTTGTCTTTTGTAGCGATGACAAATTTATTTAATTTTGCATTATATTCAACGTCATAAATTGTTCTAGATGGTAAAGAAAGACTTAATTTATTTTCTAAATTCATTTCTACTAAATCTTTATTAAATACTTTAAACGAACCATCTCGCATAATTTGATAAATATAATCTTTGTAGATAAATAAATTTCCAGCAGTTTGAGACCATTCACCTTTATCAATTGATGTTAAATTAATAACTTCACTTTCTTTTACAATACTGTTAGTTAAGAAATTGCATTTAATAATTTTTGATGTTCTAGAACCCATAACATTAAGCGGATAATAAGCATATTCTCCATCACTTGCTGCGCCACGTGGAATTTTATAAGATCCGTCTTTAATTCCGCTAGATGGACTAACAAGTTTAGCATCAACACTATTGTTATTACTTTTACTTAAAAAAGTACCTAGCTTAACATTTTGATCTTCATAATAATTTTTTACACGATATAAAGATGTTGTTCTACTAGCAACTACGTTGCCATTAACAGTAACACTGATATTTAAATCACTTTCTTTATATGTTTCTGTTTCAAAAGCGATTGTAAAACAAGCCCAATAGAAATCTTTCGTTGAAGATAAAGCTAAATCAGTAAGTGAACCATTTTCAGTATAAAAAACAGATAATGCTTCTGCACTTTCACTGTTTTTTGCACTAATGCTTTTATAAACTGTGGTAATAGTTTTATCTTTTGATGCTCCTGTTGCGACAATTGTACGATTATAACTAACACTATTTATATCTCCTCTAATAGCGGTAGCGAATCTTAAATAATCAACACCATCTTTAGTTGCAACTTGAGCATAAATTGTCGAATTTTCAACACTTTGATTAGTTCTTCTAGCATTTTTAATGCTTACACCTTTAGTGACATTAAAAGTATCATAAGCAAAATCTTTTAAGTTTTCTTTTTCGTTACTTAAAGAAACAATACCACTACCAAGAACTAAACTAGCTAAAGCCACGCTAAATAATATTTTCTTTTTCATGTTTATACCTCCTTAGAGTGTGTCATCAGCATTAAAATTTTTATCATAAATGTCATAAGTACCATCTGATTTTATAACGCCGGATGCTAAGACTATGTCTTCTATTAGTAAATTTTCTACTTTCACCATTGGTTGGTGATAATATTTTTTATAATTTTCCATATAAAAAACCCCTTTCATTGTTTATTTAATTTGAAAGCGGTTTATTTATAAATATGTACTTCGTGAATTGTAATCAACTTAGCGCGAATTGTTGATTATTTTTCATTATAATTAGTAAATAAAATTTGGATAATAAAGATGTTATCTTTCACATCTATTTTTAAATCACCATTGTACTTATCAACAATCATCTTTATGGATTTTAATCCATATCCATGATAATTTTTATTTTGTTTAGATGTTATCGGCATACCATTTCGATCTAATCTAATTTTTCCTTCAAAATAGTTTGATATAAATATAGACGTACATGATAAAGCATTTCGAACAATTAAACTTATTGTACGTTTGTCTTTATTTTCAATTTTTGTAACAGCTTCAATAGCGTTATCAATCATATTACCAAAAAGAGAATATAAATCTGACTCACTAATAAATCCTAGTTTAGAGCAATCAGCATAACATTTAAGATCAATTTTATTTTTTTGGCATAATAAACTTTTTTCTGTAAGTATTAGATCTAATGCATCATTATTTGTCTTAATAGTGGAGTCATAAATACTAATCATATTTTCTAATTCTTTAACTGTGTCTTGAGAAATATTTGCTTTATTACCTAGCCCTCTAATTTGATGCTTTAAATCATGGCATTTGATATTGATTAGATCCACATTTTCTTTATTTTGCTTATACTGTTCTTCGGCTTTATCTAATAACTGACTCGTTACAATCAATTCTGTTTTCAATTGTTTAATATTTAAAATACTAAATAATAAGCACACTACTACCAAGCAACAAATGATATTATAAGTACAAGTAATAATTGATACTTCTCTTCCTTTAAATTTATCGTTATAAATGACGATAGAATTAATCAATATATCGATAAGTAAAACAAATCCTGAAATAAGTACAATGCTGAAATTTGATATCTTGGTTTCATCTTTGTTGATTTTTTCATTAAATATGACAAATATTATCGTATAAATAATGGCATAAACAATAATAAGAATTGCTAAAGAAATTATATTAATTTGCGTTATTGAAACATTTAATGGCGCATCGCCATAAGAAACAAACGATAATTTCTCCTTTAAATTTAAAGTAGAAATTAAAATGTTATAAACTTGATACGCTAAATGCTGCGCGGTGTAAGATGTAATAGCAATTAGAAATATATTTTGAATTGAGACATTGTAAACAAAATATAATGATATCGCGCATATAGTAAATAAGATAAGAAACATAAGTGACGAATACCACCAAGAATAAGAAACATTTTTTAATAATGGAAAAAATATCGCAATCAAAATACAAAATCCAATACTAAGTAAATATCTTGCTACTGAATAATTTTTTTTAGGCAGATAAAAAGAAAGTAAATGCATAGCAACAAGTATTTCAATAACGAAAACAATTTTATAAGCAAATAATTCAGTTATTTCCATTATTTTCCACCGCCAGTAGCTATGAATTTATTTAACGTATGAAGAAATTCTTTGCGTTTTGGTCTTGATATTATTAATGACTCACCGTCAACGACTACACTTGTTGGCGTCACTTGACTAACCATTGCCAAATTAACTAAATAGCAACGATTGCATAGTTCAAAATAGTAATCTTTTAAAATATCAGCATAATAATTTAATGAACCATGAGTTTCATAATTACCATCAATCGTATGAAATATAATTCTATGATTATTAATTTCAATATACTTTATTTTATTAATCGAGATTTTTTTCATTGAAGTTTTATTAGATGAGATGACAATCGATTCCTCGTCATCTTTTAAATGTGAAAGCACTCTTTCTAAGGTTAAAGAAAAATTATAATAATTAACTGGTTTTAAAATATAATCAAAAGCATTAACTTCATAACCATTTATAGCATATTGTGCAAGTGATGTTACAAACACAATCATAACTTGATTATCAATTTTTCTTATTTCTTTAGCGGTGGCAATGCCATCTAAAACAGGCATACTAATATCTAAAAGTATCAAAT
>URQK01000061.1 GCA_900549975.1 uncultured Mollicutes bacterium | reverse complement strand
TTTAATTAATCAGATTATTGATTTAGTTTCATCAGGTAAATTTGATTATTTATTAATTGAACATTATAAAGATTTAAATATCAATGAATCTGAATTAGCGGTAATTCTTGTTGTTAATCATCTTTTAAAACAACACAATGATATTATTACTGCGGAAGATTTATCATTTAAAATGAATTTAGATAGTAAGAAAATTGATGAAATATTATCAAACTTAGTAACTAAAAATATTGTTGATTTAGTTTTTGATAAAAAAGGTGCAAAATTATCTCTTCAACCACTAAAAAATAAATTATTTCAACAACTTAAATTAGATATTTATAAAGAAGAAGAACGTCAAAAAGAAGATATTCAAGAAATGGCTCAAAATGTCTATGCTCTTTTTGAAAAAGAACTAAAAAGAACATTATCACCATTAGAAGTTTCTCGTATTCAAGAATGGTTCGCCACAAATAACGAGGAAGATATTTCTAACGCTATTAAAGATTTAAAGTCTTCTGGTAAAAAAGTTTCCATTCGCGCAGTTGATAAAATCTTATTAGCAAAAGCTAAATCAAATGAAATTAATCAAGAAGGCGTAACAGCAATAAATGAAAATTGGAATAAAAATCTTGAAGAAACAATAAAAATTGCTAAAACTAAATGGTTAGATGATGACGATGAATAAAAAAGAAGAAGTTATTGCATATTTAAATGAATTATTTCCTAATGCAGGATGCGAACTAAATTATAGTAACGATTATGAATTATTAATCGCTATTATTTTATCTGCACAATGTACAGATAAAAGAGTAAATATGGTCACTAAAGAAATGTTTAGCAAATACCATACAATTTATGATATTTATAATGCTCCTTTAGAAGAGATTGAAAGCGACATCAAGTCAGTGGGATTATATAAAAACAAATCTAAAGCTATTAAAGAAGCAATAAAGATTATTGTTGAACAATATAATGGAATAGTTCCTCATGATAAGAAAACATTAATTTCTTTGCCAGGTGTTGGAAATAAAACTGCAAATGTATTTCGCGCGGAATATTTAAAAGAACCAGAAATTGCGGTGGATACTCATGTTAGTAGAGTGGCAAAAAGATTAGGATTTGCCGCACAAAAAGACCAAGTAGAAACAATTGAAAGAAAGTTGCGCAGAGCATTTGATAAATCAGAATATATCAAAGTGCATCATCTTTTTATCCACTTTGGAAGATATTTCTGTAAAGCTATTAATCCTAATTGTAAAGAATGTGCTTTAAAAGATATTTGTCGATTCTATAACATTAAAAACAGGAGAAAACGCTAATTGATTTTTTTCATAGCAAGCATAAACATATAAATATTCTACGTTAGCAAAATTTATAGGAATTGCTAGCTTTTTTTCTTGACTAAATAGATTTACTTCTTCATTACCATATAATTTATAGCAAATATTATATCCGGAATTTGAAAATATTTTTTGATAATCAAATGGTAAAATTGGGTTTTCTTCACTTATTATTTCTAATTCTAATTCATTAGGCAAAATATATGTTTTAACTTGTGTTATTTCTCCTAATATTGGTTCAGGTAATATTTTTTCTGGCACATTTTCGCTATCGAATATACCACTTATTATATAACTACTAGGAATATATTTGTTGGCAAGATAATATCCATCTGCGCCTTTAACAACATTAATATTAACTAATCCATCTGGTTTTTCTCTTGATCCATTTTTAAGATTAATATGCTCCATTACATTTTTAAATATCTTTTTAGGGATTTGCCTACGAGCATCATTTTTTCCAAAATAGTCTTTATAATTAGATCGTGGAATATCCCATCCTGACCAAACAGCCATGGTGTAATAAGGAGAAAAACCCGCTAACCAAGTGTCTTTATCAGCATAACTAGGATAATTTAAGGCTTTGGCTTGCTTTGAATCATATCCATTAGTGCCAGTTTTGGCACCAATTTCAACATTTTTAACACTAACCGCTCCAATATGGTAATAGTCTTCTTTAACAATATTTACGAGTGTGCTTGCTACTTTGTATGCTGCTTTGCTTGATATAATTTGCTTAGGAGTTGTATCACGCTCATAAAGAACTTCATGAGTATCAGCATCTACAATTTTATAAATTGTGCTGGGTTTTAAGTATTTACCATTATTAACAAGCATAGAATAAGCACCGGCTAATTGGTTGGTACTTACTCCAAAACTCATCCCACCAATACCGTATGCATATGAAAAAGGACCTTCATCCATCATGTTGATGGATTTAAGATATTCAATACAATTATTAACACCAATTTTGTTAGCCACTTTTTCAAGAGTATATAAAGCACAGGTGTTTTTAGAATAACCTAAAGCTTCTTGCATAGAAAGTAGTCCGGCATAATTTTTATCTGCATTTTGTACAGTTATATTACTACCTGGATAAGTATATGGTTTATCTTGAATAGAAGTAGCGTTAGTGTAATTAAGGTGTTCACTTGCTAAAGCATATTCAAATATTGGTTTCATGGTAGAGGCAGGCTGTCTAAGCATGGAATAAGCACGATTATATAAATGCGAACCATGATAATTTCTTCCGCCAATGACACCAGTAATAGAGTAATCATTATTATTAATAACTGTGCCAGCAATTTGTTGCGTTTCGTCACTAAATTCAATGATTTTTCCTTCTTGAATTTGATCTAAATAAGATTGTAAAGAAGTATCAAGATATGTATATATTTCTAATTTGTCAGTACTAGGATTTTTACCTAATAATTCTTCAACTTCTAAATAAACAACATCTAAATAACTTTGAAAGCGATAAGTAGTACCATTAGTTGATGATTCTTGTTTTATTAAAGATGATACATGTATTTCTTTACTAACCAAATATTCTTCTTCACTAATATAGCCATCTTCATACATGTTTTTAAGTACTAAATTTTTTCTTTCATTAGCTCTATCACTATATTTTAAAGGATTATAGTAACTAGCGGATTTAACAACGCCAGCAAGTAAAGCCATTTCGGGTAATGATAGTTCATCAAGTTCTTTATGAAAATATCTTCTTGCAGCGTATATTACTCCAGGTGTTGTTTGTTCAAAATATACACTATTAAAATAAAGTGCAATAATATCTTCTTTACTCATTTCTTTTTCTAGATTAATAGCTAAATATGCTTCTTGAATTTTTCTTTTATAAGTTTGTTCATTAGTTAAAAGAACATTCTTAATAAGTTGTTGAGTTAATGTTGAACCACCATGTTTAGAAGAAGAAAAGAGGTTATGAACAAATGCCTCTAATGTTCTTTTTGCATCAATTCCTTTATGTGAAAAGAAGCCTTTGTCTTCAATACTAACAAGGGCATTAACTAAAAGCGGCGGCAAGTCTTCATAACTTGCGTATTCTTTTTTATCTTTCCCAATAATTTCAATTAAAGTATTGTTTTTATCATATATCGTAGAGAATTTTGGATTCTTTAATTTGTTAATACTTTTAAGTTCAATAGCATTTAAAGAATAAAAAACATATCCTATTGTAATAGAAGTGGTAATAATAGTAAAAATAGAAGAAATAGTGATAATAATTTTAAATATTTTTTTCATGGAAATATGCCTCATCAATAGCTTTTAAAAGCTCTAGTCTTGGCATATAACCTTGTTCGACTTTAATTCCTTTTTCAATAACAAATGCTGTTGGTATTGACGCTCTTGTTGAGTTATGGAAAAAATCAATAACATAAGAAGCATCTAATAAATAAACAACATCTAATGTTTCAAAACAAATGATAAAAAAAGCAATACCGCCATGTTTTAAAACTTTTTCTAAGTGGCGAATTTGATGTATTGTGATATTGTGTAATGGTAATGATGACTTGTTTTTTGTGTTTTTTGCTTCAAAATCAATGTATTTTCCGCGGTACACCCCATTATAATCGGTCGTTGATTGCTTTTCAAAATATGCATCAGTAATACGCGCACCATGAGAATAATCAACATGAACAACATTAATAGGAGTTGGTCTTTTTGTAATACAAGCTAAACCATGATCATCAAAAAAATCTAATGACATATTAATGTCATTTTCAAAGTCCATACCACGATTTTTATAACTTATGGTATTTTTTTCATTTTTAGTAATGTTTTGCCTAATAATTTCTGATCTTTTACCAAAAGGATAATTAACCACAATATCACCTCGCTTATATGCCACTTTTATTTTGTACAAATTTATAAAATATAATTACGAACATTTTCTTTAAATTCTTCTGATGTTACATCTTCTCCATCAATTAATTTTACGATAGCTTTATGAATAGGATCTGGGAAGTGACGCATTGCCTTTAATACTTTCAAATATTCTTCATAAATTTTATCATTTGATTTTAATGCCACACCATATAAAAGCATTAAATCTTTGGCGTCATTAAGAGGATCATGTGCTTCACCAATTGGTTCTACTCCAAATAATTTTAAATAATTTAATAATGAATAAGGATTACCATGTTCATCTTTAACATATTGTGACAATACCATAGATAAATCAATATTATTACGACAAATATTGATAACAATTTCTTTATCAGCACTAGGAGAAGCCTCTAATGATTTAGCAAAAATACGTAAATCATGGGTTCCAAATGTCATAAAAGCCATTTTTTTGAACGAATTGCCACAATATTTTTTGATTTTTTCAATTGCTTCTTTGTAACTAATGCCTTTTTTGTTTAGTAAATCTTGATTAATACCGGTTAGTTGTTCAACAAATTTTCCAATTGCTCCAATAGGTTTTACGTATTCTTTTATTCCTGGATATACTTTTTTAATATTACCATCATTATCTAAATCTACTTTAACAGCGCCAAATGCAATCATTTCATGAGTGAACTGTGTGCCTTCTAGATCAATAAATAAAATATGTTTTCTGTTATTTAATAATTTTGCTAAACTTTTCATACGATTAACCTCTCGTAAGATAGTATATCATTAAAAAATAAATAGTCCATTTAAAACAAAACATGTAACGCAAATAAAACGATTTCATATAAATAAGTGAACTATATTTAGTTCGAAAATGTAGGTGAAAGTTATTATGTTTTGTTGCAATCGTTTTTTTAATTTAAATACTAGTTGTGTGCCTACTTGTACCACAACATGTGGTCCAACAGTAGTGGTAACTTGTAATGATTGTTGTGCACGTGTTTGTTCAAACGTTACATTTACAGTAACAATCACTAACACCGCAACATGCACAATCAATTGTGCTTCATTACATGTTTTATTACCTCGTGCATTCTGTTTCAATCGTGGAACTGTCACAGTAAATGGAACAGCGCAAGAAAATACAGTACCAGAGTGTATTAACATTGGTACAATCGAGCCATCCGCAACAGTAACTGTTACATATCGAGTTACTATTATGGAATGCAAACGTTACACATATACCAAAGCAATTTTGCGTGGAGCGGTTTGTTGTTGCTGTGAAAATAAAAATGTTTGTATACCATCAAACAACTGCTGTTTACAAGTATGTTGCTGCTGTGGTAATTCAACAACCACAGGAACAACTCCAACAACACCAGAGACTCCTAACCCGGGTACCACTGAAGGTAACTAGTTCAATAGTTTAGTCTTTATTCAAATAGTTAAAAAGGGCTGTATCATGCAGCCCTTTTAATCATGTTTAATCGATAGTTTTGTTCCATTAAATTTGTATTTAAACTTTGAAGAAGTAAATTGTGTGATATTAGAAAAATTGGTTTCAGAAGAATGAAATATTAGATAAAAAGTGGTTTCTGAATCAGTTTTCTTGAATATGTTTTCTAAATTTGAAATTTTTATTTCATTATATTCTTTTGATGAATATTTAAAATTCCATCCTTTTTCAGTAACTGTATTTGGTTCTAATTGCTCTTTAGTAAAAGAAAAAATTGTTGTTAATGTATAATTGTTTGGACTATATAATGGATCGGTTTCTGAAATAGATAAATAATATTGATCATGTAACACGGCATTTTCTTGATGACCAAACTTTGCACGAATTACTACTTCATTATTTACCCAAGTTTCTTTGTATTTAATGTTTAATCGTACTGCACTATTTTCTATGCCATCTGTTCGAACACCTATGTCAAATTCGCTAGAAAACGAATCACAACTTGTTAAAGATAAAACGGCAAGTAAACCAACTAATAAATTTCTTTTTTTCATAATAATTCCTCGCTTTTATTATAAATTTTTGTAGTTTAAAAATAAAGTTATATTTGCTTAAAATGGTTGAATAGCAGTCTAAATTTGATTATAATATATTCCGTAGGAATAAAGCGTATGAATAGTAAAGTTATGTTAGATTCAAAAAAAGTTGTTGATAAAGTTTTCTCGCCTGCCGCGAATGGCTATAAAGCTATAGAGGTAGATCGTTTTTTAGATATTGTAGCTAATGATTATGACGAATTGTCTTTAGTTATTTCTAAATTAGAAAAAGAACTTGAAAATACTAAAAAAGCGAATGAAGAATTATCAAAACAAAATTATGATTTAGAAGCCAAGTTGGCTCTTTATGAAAATAAAGTATCGCTTATTGGTGATAACTTAGAAGTATCAAGATCAAATCTTGATTTACTAAATCGCATTAAAAATTTAGAAAATGCCTTATATAAAGCGGGCATTGATCCTACAAAAATCAAATAATATTTCGACCTGGATAATTGCTGATATTTTATATTAGAGGAAAGTCCATGCTCGCACTAGCTGAGATGCTAGTAGTGTTTGTGCTAGATGAAAAAATAAATCTAGGTATATGGGAGCATATAACGGCAAGACAACACCTAAGTCAATTGATATGGTTTAGTCTTTGAAAGTGCCACAGTGACGTAGTTTATTGGAAACAATAAAGTGGAACGCGGTAAACCCCACAAGCGAGAAACCCAAATTTGGTAGGGGAAGTAGAGAAAAAGAATTCAATTTTTCTAGACATGCATTTGCATAGATAAATAGTTATCCTAGACAGAACATGGCTTACAAGGTCGAATACTCAATTAAAGGAGTTATTATGAATTTACCAAATAAGATTACAACATTTCGTATGGTATTAGTCGTTGTTCTTGTGGCAATATTATTGCTACCTTTTAATTATGGAATGGTTGGTAATTCTACTTTATCTTGGAAATATTTAATTGCATTCATCATTTTTATTGTTGCTAGCATTTCTGATTATTTTGATGGGCATATTGCTCGTAAATATAATCTTATTACTACTTATGGAAAGTTCATGGATCCAATTGCTGATAAATTATTAATAAATTCATCGTTTATTATTATGGCAACTCAAACACCTGATATGGTTCCGGTCATTGCGGTTGTAATTATGATTGCTCGTGATATTGTTGTTGATGCTTTAAGAATGATATCTGTACAAAAAGGAATTGTTATTGCCGCGAATATATTTGGAAAACTAAAAACAGTTACACAAATGGTAGCTTTATCATTTGTATTCTTAGCAGATTGGCCATTTTCTTTATTAGGAACAAATGGATTAGTGGCAAAAATACTTTGCTATGTAGCCGCAGCGATTTCTTTGTTATCTGGTATTATTTATGTTGTTAATGGCAAAGAAGTATTTAAGGAAGATAAATAAAATGAACGAAGAGTTATTAGTAAAAAAACTGATTGAGAAAAATTACACTATTGGCTCTGTTGAAAGTTTAACAGCCGGGTTATTTACCGCTACACTAGCGTCTGTACCAGGAGTTAGTGCTACTTTAAGAGGCGGATTAGTTACTTATGCTAGTGAACTTAAAACTTTATTAGCGGGTGTTAGTAAAGATGTGATTGATGCAAAAGGTGTCGTATCTAAAGAAGTTGCTAAATTAATGGCCGAAGGCGGACAAAAGAAATTATTAACTAATGTTGTTGTTTCTTTTACTGGTAATGCTGGACCAAGTGTTTTAGATAATAAAAAAGTTGGCGAAGTATATATGGGCTTTAAGATTAATGATGAAGACTGCGTCGTTATTCACCATATATTTAGTGGCTCAAGAAACGAAATAAGAGAACAAGCAGTGCAATTTGCTTGTGAACAATTATTAAAAATGTTAAGTTAATTATCGAAAAATGAAAATAATTTAACTATATAATTATAGGAAGGTGAAAATTATGGTAGAAAAAGCGAAGTCTAAAGAAGAAGCATTAGAAGAAGCTATAAAAAGTATCGAAAAAACCTATGGTAAAGGATCAATCATGAAGTTAGGAGATCGTCCTAATGTTGATGTTGATGCTATTCCAACAGGCTCTTTATGCTTAAATCTAGCCTTGGGTATTGGTGGATATCCAAAAGGAAGAATCATTGAAATTTATGGGCCTGAATCTTCAGGTAAAACTACATTTGCATTACACGCAATTGCGGAATGTCAAGCTCGTGGTGGCCGCGCGGCGTTCGTTGATGCTGAACACGCAATTGATCCAGTTTATGCCAAAAATCTTGGAGTAAATACAGATGAATTAATTTTATCTCAACCTGATAATGGTGAACAGGCTCTTGAAATTGTACAAATGCTTGCTCAATCAAACGCAATTGATATTATCGTTGTGGATAGTGTTGCTGCTTTAGTACCTCAAGCAGAAATTGAAGGCGAAATGGGCGATGCTCAAGTTGGCTTGCAAGCTCGTTTAATGTCTAAAGCAATGCGTAAATTAGCAGGTATTTTAAACAAATCCGAATGTACAATTATTTTTATTAACCAATTAAGAGAAAAAGTTGGTGTTGTTTATGGCAACCCAGAAACCACTACCGGTGGTCGTGCTTTAAAATTCTATGCTTCAATTCGTATTGAAATTAGAAGAGGCGAAGCAATAAAAGTTGGCTCTGATATTGTTGGTAATGCGGTAAATGTTAAAGTTGTTAAAAACAAAGTAGCGCCTCCATTTAAAACTTGTAAAGTTGATGTCATATTTGGACAAGGTATATCTAAATATGGTGAAGCAGTTGATTTAGGTGTTCAATCTGGTTATGTTAAAAAAGCTGGATCGTGGTATGAAATTAACGGCGAAAGAATTGGCCAAGGTAGAGATACAGCAATTGAATATTTAAAACAACATGATGACGTCTATAAAGCAGTTGTGGATAGCATTATGCATATGGAAACTAAAGAGTAAAAGTTATGGAAGTAAGAACATCTTTAGATGAAAGAATGCAAAAAGAACTACTTAAAACACCAATTATTTGTTGTTGGATTATTATTATCTTTGGTGGAATAAGTCTTATCTTAACAATTGTTACCGCAATTGGCACTAAGAAAGTAGATGGTATCTTCTTATTAGCAACAGCAATTTTCCTTATTATGGGCATTGTTTTATTAATTTCTTTTAATAAAACAATTCAATCTTTTCAAAAAACCAATCGTGAAAATGTCTATACATTCTATGATGAATATGTAGAAGTAAAAACAATGTATCATGATGAAGTTTCTGGATTTTCTAAACTTTATTATTCTGATATCTTTAAAGTCAAAGAAACAAAAAATTTTATTTTTATTTATTTAAACCCA
>URQK01000060.1 GCA_900549975.1 uncultured Mollicutes bacterium | reverse complement strand
ATCGAAAAAGGAAAGTAAAACGATATATAAAACTAAACGAAAATTGGAAAAGTTCAGGCATTGCAATAATTGTTGCTGTTATAATTTTTATATTATTTTATAGTGAAAAAACAAGTTACATTATAGTAGCATGTTGTGTTTCCGTCGTTTATGCACTAATTACAAACTATGACATTCTAAGGAATATTATAATACAAATAAAATCTAAACAGAATAGTAAATAATGCGTGATTTGAGTATATATTATGGGTGAATAAGATGATAGAGGTATATGATAAAAAAGAAAAATTCGAAAATGCTATTTGCTAGTTTGATGACTTTAATGGCACTTGGCATTGCTGGTTGTAACAACCAAACTTCTCAGTCAACAAGTAAAGGTGATTCAACGTCTCCAAGTCTTGTTCCAAGTGTTTCGACTTCAACGAAACCATCAACTTCGGAAACACCTAAGCCATCAACATCAGAAAAACCATCGGAAAGTGCAAGCACTTCATTGGTTCCAGAACATGAATGTGCACATATTTGTGTTATTGATAACAAATGTATGGATGATAGTTGTACTGATGATAAATGTAAAGATAAATGTTTAGGGCATACTATTAGTGAAACTGCAACAATATTAGAAGCCGAAAATGGTATTATTGAAGGAATAATGACTGGAACTTCCGCGGATGATGCATTTATCGGAGCAAGAGACTCTAATAATGATGCCCATCCTACAAGCGGCGGAAAAGTAGTGTTTAACTGGGCTGCTAAAGGTAATACTATTACATGGAACTTTAAATTAAAAGAAGCTATGAAAACTAAAATCACATTATGGTGCTGTGCTGGCCAAAATCAAAGCGCCACAGGATTAGGATTAAAAGTTAATGAGCAAGCTTATAATTGGAAAGAAGATGTCGTATTAGGTAAAGGATTTAGTGAAAATAAATGGTATTACTGGAATCCTATTACTGTTGATGTCGAATTAACAAAAGGAATAAATAAAGTTGTTTTGTCTAATGAATCTGGAGAATCATGGAATTTAGACTCATTAACATTAGAAAAATATGTTAAACCTGCTCATAAATGTGAACATGTTTGCCCTGAATGTGGAAAATGTACAGATTTAGAATGTACTGATGATGTTTGCAAAGATAAATGTTTAGGACATGTTAAAACCAACGATGTTATATTAGAAGCCGAAAACGGTAAAATCGCAGGTACTATGACTGGTAGTGGTGCTGATGATGCATTTATTGGAGAACGAAACTCTGATAATCCTGATCACGCTACAAGTGGCGGAAAAGTAGTATTCAACTGGGCAAAAAAAGATAATAGTATCACTTGGTATGTAAATAGTAGCGAAGCATTAGAAAATGTCAAAGTTACATTATGGTGCTGTGCTGGTAGTGACCAAGATTCATCGGGATTATCTTTATTAGCAAATGGTGAAGCTTCTGCCTGGAATGAAAATAAAGTATTAGGAAAAGGCTTTAGTGAAAATAAATGGTATTACTGGAATCCTATTACTACTACCATTAACTTAAATGAAGGAATGAACACCATTAAATTAGTTAATAATGGTGATAATTCTTGGAATATTGATAATTTAGTTTTAGCAGTAAAAGAAGGAGCAACTCTATCTTTAATACACGTATGTGATCATATTTGTGATGAATGCGGAAAATGTACAGATTTAAGTTGCACTGATGCTGCTTGTGCAGATAAATGTCCAGGTCATAGTTTAGCATTTGTAGATGGTGTTGCAAGAATTGAATGTGAAAACTATGATTCTGCTGATGGTGGAATTACTATTGGTAATGCTGGTGAAAATGAAGAATTATCAGGCGGAAAATTAGTTGGTGATTTTAATTCACAAAGAAAAGTTACTTATAATGTTACTTTAAAAGAAGCAACAACTGTATATCTAAACTTACGTGTCGCTTGTGGTATTAACGGAAATGATAATGGCGCGGTTGAATTGCATGTAAATGGCACAAAAATTGGTAATTATGGAACCAAAACTGATTGGCATGATTGGGTAACTGTCGAAAGCGCAATTTTCACTTTAAACAAAGGCGAAAATACAATTATTTTACAAGCTCCATTTGGATCTTATACAAATTTAGATTACTTTGACATCATTAAAGTTAATGCTTTTAATGAAGGCAAAATGCGTTTAGAAGCAGAAAATTGTACTACCAATAGTGGCGCTACAATAAACGCAGATGGTACAGTAGGAGATTTTGGCTATCCTGATTATATTGAATTTGAAATTTTCTTAAAAGATGAAGTAACAGTTGTAATGAAAGCTAATGTTGCTTGTGGTTTAAATGGCAGCGATAATGGCGCTATTGAAGTACATGTAAATGGTACTAAAATTGGTAATTATGGTGCTGTTACTGGTTGGAGTGATTATCAAGAAGTAACGACCGCTTCATTCACACTTAATAAAGGAAAAAATACTATTAAGATTGCTTGCCCTTGGGGTTCAGCAACAAATCTTGACTATTTTGATTTAATTATTGCCGCATAACAAATTAGTTTTTAGCGCCCTTATCTAAAAAATAAGGGCGTAATCTTATCTAAAGGAGTATATATGAATAATAAAACGAAAATAATAGGTTTTTTATTAGCTTTTATTCCAGTTTTAGGAAATAGTAATTTTGCTACTTCCGTTTTAGCCGAAACCCATACTCATAATTATATTAATAAACATTGTGAATGTGGTTCTTATTTATTTGAAGCTGAAGAAGGTATTATTAAAGGAACTAATTCTTCATCAGGCTCTACTGATGGATTTGTTGCTGAAGCAACTTCAAATAATGCTAGTCATCCTACTAGTAACGGAAAAGTAGTAAGAAATTGGGGAGTAATTGGCAATACTATTACTTGGAAATTTAATCTTAATAAAGAACAAAAAGATACTAATATTCGTTTATGGGTCGGTGCCAAATCAAGTGATTTAAAAACAAGTAACTTATCAATAAGCGTTAATGGTGTCAATGCAACTTGGAAAAATAGTAGCGTTAATACTATTGGAAACTATATGTTTTATTTCGTTGGAACAGAAGCAACTTTAAGTTTTCCAAAAGGTAATAACGAATTAACAATTAAAAATAATAGCAATATAAATTGGAATATTGATTGTCTAGAATTAGAGTTTGATTCTTCCACTAGTGTTAATAGTTTTATAGATGGAGAGCCATTAGGAACATTAGATAGTGAAGATGGTGGTTCAACAAGTTATACAAGTAGCTTAAAAATCGAAGCCGAATATGCAACAAAAATTGAAGGTACAATTGGTAATGGTTCCCCATCGTTTTTAGAAGAAGATGATGAATGTTCTAATGGCGGGTGTATTGCTAACTGGGGTAATGAAGGCGATAATATCGTTACATTTAAGTTTGAAAGTAGCAATGAAGTTAATAGTGCTATTGTCAAAATTGCTGTTGCGGGTAGTAATGAAGGAGTAGAATACGCTAATACTATTATTCCAAGAATTAATGGCGGTTCAGGCGGTGCCGCACCATTTAATCGTTATCCAGATGTATATGGAATTGATATTACTAGTGCTGGAACATGGGGAGCTTTTAATGGTTGGTATAGTTTCGTTGAAATATCAACACCATCTATTAAATTAAATAAAGGCACTAATACATTTGAATTAGAATCATTTAATGGATATTCAGTTAATATTGATTATATTATTATAGAAACTTCGGAAAACACTAATTTTTCTTATACCAATGTTGATCATGGTGTTGGTGGTAAAGGTGGACCAATTACTTTAGAAGCAGAAGGCGCAATTATAAAAGGAACTAGTAGTGATGCTCTAGGTGTGGATGGTATGATACTTGACCGTCAATCATCTAATCCAAGTGTTCATGAGACAAGTGGAGGAAAGTGCGTTGGTAACTTTGGAACTGTAAATAACAGCATTACTTGGACTTTTAAAAGTAATGTTGATGTATCTTCGTTTAAGTTATCTCTTTGGGTGGCTTCTGCTTTTAGTGGTGGCAATATTAATGATGTTTTATCATTTAAAATTAATGGTGTAGAAGCTAATTTTGATCAATCATTATTCCCAAGTTACCCTGGCAATGATAAATGGTATAACTGGGAAGAATTAACAATTTCTAATGCAAGCATCAATAAAGGTGTCAATAAAATTATTTTAACTAATATTAGTGGTTCTTCATTTAATATAGATTGTATTCATCTAGAAGTACCAACAAGTTGTATTATTCGTGTTGATAATATTGATGTTACATCACCAACAATCGGTATTATATATTTTACCAGCAATGTATTTGAAACATATGAAAATCTTGAATTTACCTTTGAATATGAAGATGATATAACGGAAAAGGAAAAATTATCTATATCAGTAAAAGTATATTTTGAATTTGGTACAAGTAAACAAGAAACTGTTACATCTACGAATAATAAATTTAAACCTACAAAAATTGGAACATATACCATAATTGTCACTGTTAAAGATGAAGCGAATAACGAAACATCAAGAAAAAGAAATGTTGTTGTAGCAAAAGAAGGAAAGAATAAACCAAATACTCCAATTATACCTGATAATCCAAATGGTGGCGTTAATGTGCATAACATTAATAAAAGAGTACTTGGTGGATGGTTAACCTTTGCAATTTCTCTTCTTATTAGTGGTGGATTAATTGGATATATGGTCTACAAAAACAAAAAAAGGATATAGGTGATAATATGATATTAAATGGAATATTAGATTGGGAAATTGTTCCTGGTTATCCTCTAAAAAGTTTTGATTGGATATTAGCTATTTATATTTTAGGTGTTGCAATATTAGCGTTTGTCTTATTCTATTTTATTTATGTATTTATATTTACAAAAAATAAAATGAGTAAAGACGAAGAAAAAGAAGCAAATGCACAAATTGCTAAGATTAATAAACTAAATAAACAAGAGAAAAAAGATTCAATAAAAAAATTAGATAAGAAAACAAAACGTTTACGTAATTGGAAAATTATGAAATTGCCTCTTTCTATTACTTGCGGAGTTTGTATTGCTCTTTCTTGTATTGCTGCCCCTGTACTTTCTACAACTTGGGAAGCACTTATGCAAGCTTTAAATAAGAAGACTGGTGGTAATAACGATAGTGAAGCCGCAAGACTTGCTATTGGAGAAAGTAAAGAAAATGTTGTAACTTTAGAAAAAGAAGGTGCAGTATTACTTCGTAATAGCAATGATGTTCTTCCATTAAACAAAGAAGCAAACAATAAAGTAAATATCTTTGGTAGTTCCGCATTCGGTATGCTATATGGCGGAGGTGGTTCAGGTGTATTTGTTACTAATAGTAATTATAATGGTAATGACTTCCACGCAACAAGATTTGAAAAAGCAATGTTAGATGAAGGTTTTGAATATAATATGGATATTTATAACCTCGTTGCTAATTATTATGATAAGAAAACATATAGCATTAATGAAAGTAATTATGATATATCTTGCCAATATAATGCCTTCCAAGGTAATACCTATGATAAGAATGGTAATTTATTAATTGCTCCAACCAAATTCCCATATGATAACGAACCAGAAGTAAAAGCGTATACACAAACATATCCAAGTTTAAATGGCAAAACTTTGCTTGATAGCGCTAAAGAATATAGTGATGTAGCAATTTATGCTGTTTCGCGTGCTGGTTCAGAAGATACGGATTTAAATCATGATTTATGTAAATTAACAAGTCGAGAAGCCGATATGATTAATTTCTTAGCGGAAAACTTTGATAAAGTAATTATTTTAATTAACTCATCAAATCCTATGGAATTAAAATTATTAGATCAAGAAGGTATTGATAGTGTCTTATGGATTGGACACCCAGGTTTAACAGGTAATAAAGCTGTTGCTAAGATTATATCTGGTGAATATAATCCATCTGGTAAAATGGCGGATACTTGGGCTTATGATATTACAAGTGCTCCATCATTCCAATCATTTGGACCAGATACAACTAAATATAGTTCTTCATTAGGTAAAAGCATTGTTGAATATAGGGAAGGTATTTATGTTGGATATCGCTATTACACTACAAGAGCTTATGAGGATGATACTTTTAATTATGATGATTACGTTCAATATTCCTTTGGTGAAGGATATTCTTATACAACATTTGAAAAACATATCTCCGAATATGAATTTGATGAAGAAACAAATAAATTATCTGTGCAAGTAGCAGTGAAAAATACTGGTGATGTAATAGGTAAAGAAGTAGTGGAATTATACTTAACCGCTCCATATACTAAAGGTGGTATTGAAAAAGCTTATGTCGAATTAGCGGGTTATGCTAAAACTAATGAACTTAAACCGAATGAAACATATTATGCGCGTATTGATATTGACCTAGAAAATTTAGCTTCTTGGGATACTAATAATGGTAATTATGTTTTAGAAAAAGGTACATATGTTCTTTCTCTTCGAGATGATTGTAATACTTTAACTAAAGTTACGGGAAGTAATAAAAATACAATTACTTTTGAATATAAGAATGATGTCAGATTCTTAAATGGAGATGGTGGTACCAATTATAAAAATCAATTTAGTGATTGCGAATATGGTCCGCATCAAGATAAGATTCAATATATGACACGTAGTGATTTTGCAGGTACTTTCCCAAAAACTTCCGATATTAACACCAATGATATATCAGATAATGCGAAAAGCGCTTTAAAGAATAAATCATATAACACCGACAAAACATTAACCGGTAATATTGATTTAAATCAAAAGAATGGTTTAACATTGCGTGATTTAAAAGGCGCTGACTATGATGATCCACGTTGGGAACAACTCTTGGCCCAATTATCTAAACAAGAATTAATTGATTTAGTTGATAATGGTGGTTTCCAAACTATTAAAATTGATTCGATTAGTAAACGTTTAACTTATGATGATGATGGTCCAGCTTCAATTCAAGTTAAAGGAACTGGCTATGTTGGTGAAGTAGTAATAGCGTCAACTTGGAATTTAGATGCAGCTAAATTGATGGGAGAATCAATTGGCAAAGAAGGAGCCGCTATGGGGCTAACTGGTTGGTACGCTCCAGGACTTAATATTCACCGCTGCGCAACTGGTGGAAGAAACTTTGAATATTATAGTGAAGATCCAATGCTTTCAGGAAGTATGGGAGGATATGTAGCAAAAGGTACTGCTAAATATGGCGTATTTACTTATGCTAAACATATAGCACTTAATGATCAAGAAACTGAACGTCAAAACTTAACTGTTTGGGCTAATGAACAATCAATACGTCAAATCTATTTACGTCCATTTGAAATTTATGTTAAAGAAGGCGGACTAGGATTTATGTCATCGTTCTCGCGTATTGGTAGTGTTTGGAGCGGGGCACATAGTTTCCTTAATAGTGTATGTCGTGACGAATGGGGATTTAAAGGCGTCGTAATCACTGACTGGATTAATCCTAACTTAATGCCTGTTAACATGGGTATACGAGGTGGAAATGATTTATGGCTACTTAAAAACACCATTAGCGGTGCTTCTAAATTAGTAAATGAAACACCTAATGATGCAATTATATTATTAAAAAATGCCGCTCATCATATTCTTTATGCCTGCGCTAATTCAAACTGTGTCTGGACAGAAGAAGAATACCATGAATTAGGAGTTAATGTTGACTTCTCACAAATGGGTTATGACAATATTTAGAGGTACTCTTATGAAAAATAAATATAAATCAATTATTTTATTAATGGGTTTACTAGCGGTTACTTCATGTAATAAAAATCCTGCTAGTACATCAAACTCTTCCTCGACTTCAAATTCAAGCAGCGGTAATACCGAAGTTGAAGTTAATGAATCAATCACAGTCATGTCTTGTAACCTTGACCAAGGACACCAAAATAACAACTATTACCATGAATTAGTAAAAGATCAAATCATTAGCGTTATGCCTGATTTACTTGGTGTGCAAGAAGAAGGAGAAGGATGGACACTTGCTTTAGAAAGTAGTTTAGAAGAATATGGCTATCAACATATTTATCAATCTCGCGGCGGTAGTTTTCCTGAAGCTAGTGGCATCTTTATTAAATTAGATCGTTTTATTATTAAAGAAAGTGGAACATTTTGGTTTGGAGATAATGAAAATGCCTCAAGCGGCTATATTGCTTCCGAATGGGGTGCATCATTTCCACGTGTATGCTCTTGGGCTTTATTAACTGATCGTTATACCAATAAAGATGTAAGTTATTTTAATGCCCATTTAGAATATAACCATGCTTATGGAAATATGAATGGTGAGGCAACGGAAACAAATAATACTAAATTATGTCGTAAAAATTCTTGCTTACAAGTAATTAATCATATGAAAAAGCTTAATGTTCCAGGTTTCTTTACGGGTGATTTAAATTATTGGCGCGAAGAAGAAAATGAAACATATCAAGCATGTTTAGAATATTTTGATGATTCTTGGGCAAGTTATAAAGACAGTCAAAAAATGTGTACTTTCCATAATTATGGAAAAGAATTAGATGAATCAACACGTGAACATCCATATTCACCAATTGATTATATATTCTCTTCTAAAGATAAATTTGAAATTAATAACTTTGTAATTATGAATAATGAAGGAAACAAAGAAAGCGATTTTGCTAGTGATCATTTCTTTGTACACGCTAATTTCTCTTATAAGTAAAAAGGATAATTTAATTTTAAATTAATACTATTGAGACTTGAATTTCCTTTCTAAGAATTCAAGTCTTTTATAAATTATTGAATTAGAATATTTTATTTTATAAAATAATAATACTTAAGGGAGTGTGTTAATTATGTACGCATATGAAATTTTTGAAATAGTTAAAAATAATACTAAAAAAACAATTGAGCAAGAAGGTAGTTCTTGTATTGTTGGCTTTGCAAATGAGTTATATACTCGATTAATACGTAACGAAGGATTAGATAAGCAGGCTGCTTATGAAGTAATAATGGGGGCTTTCGCGTGTGTTGCTTGTAATGATGGCAAAATATCTAAGGAAGAATATTATGCTATGAAAAAAATGCTTAAGGCAGGAGATTATTTTACATATGATGAATTTTTTAATCGAATGGTAAAATATAATAAGCAAGAATGGCGTAATAAGACTATCCAAGTATTTCAATCATTAACAGATAGACAAGATGCTGTTCAATTTTTATACTTCACAACCGCAGTGGCTTTAATAGATAACAATTTAGCGCAAAACGAAGAATTATTTATCACTTCACTTTGTGGAGTTGTTCGTGATCGTTTTGATCGTTAATTAGAAAAAATCATTATAAAAAAACGACGCACATTATTGATTGTGCGTTTTTTTATTTTTCCAATAAAAATATAATGTTTGATATTTTATTAATTCGCCATTCACTAGAAAAGCCAGTTTATAAAGAAAAACTTCGGATTAGAGGATATGGCGTCTAACAAATGATATCAAGTTAAAAAAAGATAAGTCAGAAAAAGCATTAATTGATGAATTACGTATCAAAAACGGTAATTTAGAAATAAGGATTTTAAAAGATGAATTAGAAAATACAGTATATGAATTAATGTTGGATGAATGCAGCATTAAGGAAAGTATGAAGAAAACAGATATAGAAAATCTGACAAT
>URQK01000059.1 GCA_900549975.1 uncultured Mollicutes bacterium | reverse complement strand
TCATTGGGATACAAATAGCATTTACGTAAGTGATTTTGATTTTTTTACTGACATAACAAGTAAAAATCAAAAAACTAATTATAACTCGTATATAAAACATACTAGATATGATTCTTGGTCAGAAAAGGCTGTAAGATTTAATTTAGGATTATATTATTTTGATATTTTATATTGGAATGAAAAATGTTTGATGCCATTTACTATTGCTAATATGCTATTTTGTTCACAAAATCAATTTAATGTTTATTATACTGAGGAATCATATTATGGATTTTATGGTGAAATAGACAATGGTGATGATGCTTATAAAACAATTTATACAAATAATTCAAATGGAAAAACACAATCAAAAGAAATGAGAAAAGCTACAGTGAATAGTTTGTTATTTGCGATGGATTATTTTTATGGGCTTAAAAAAAGTAAAAAAATCAAATTATTTAAAGAATATATTTCAAAAAATGACTTTGATTTGCTTTGGTCACAAAATGCTGATGATAATTTCATTGGATTAAAGCATATTATTTTTAATCAACTTGATGAACTTCATACGAGAATTGATGGAAGAAGCATTTACTCTAATAAACATTCAGACCAACTTTATAATTCAAGTGACTATGGTGAATTTCGTAATAAGTTTTATTCTTTATATAATCAACAGTCAGCTCTTAGAAAAGAAAAAATAGGAGAGTCATCAGTTTCATATGTAAGATATAACAATGATACGGCGATAATTACATTTGATAGCTTTAAAACTGGTTCCAAATTCGAACTCTATGACTCAGATGGAAACATAAAAGATACCGCGTGGAAATATGATACATATTTTTTTATGCAACATTGCATGAATGATATTATTAAACATGAAGAAGTGCACGATATCGTTTTAGATTTATCACTTAATGGTGGTGGTAATATTGGTGCAATGAATCGTACATTAGGATTTTTGACAGACAAAGTTATTCTAGATTATAGTTATAATACATTAACAAACGAATATTCTTGCAAGCATTTTAAAATTGATACTGATGGCGATGGCTATTACGATGACGATGCTTACAATCAATATAGATGGACTATTCTTTCTTCAATGAATAGTTTCAGCGCAACTAATAGTTTCATTTGTAAAGTAAAACAACAAAATTTAGCAAAAATAATAGGAAACAAATCTGGCGGCGGTATGTGTTCTGTTTTGCCATTAGTGCTTGCTGATGGAACAGCAATTGCCATTAGTTCGAATAATTCTAATAGATACGTTGTTAGAAAAGACGATGGGGACATTTATTATTCAATTGAAAACGGAATAGAGCCAGATATGGAAATTCCTTATGGTGATTATTATGACAACAGCAAAATAGCAGAATATGTAGATGCGGTTTATTCTAAAGATAATAATAGATAAAAAAATTATAATAATTGCGTTAAAACTTATGTATTTTAGCTAATCCGCCTTTAGCGGTTTCTTTATAATCTGCTGATAAGGCAATACCAGTTTCTTTCATAACCGCAATTACTTCATCAAGAGATATAGCATTATGTCGATGTGGCACTAAATGTTTAGCAAAAACATAAGAATTAAATGCTTTAATCGCTGATATGGAATTTCTTTCTATACAAGGAATAGCAACGTATCCTCCGACTGGATCACAAGTTAAACCTAATTGGTGTTCCAAAGCCATTTCGGAGGCATATTCAATATAATCAAATCCTAATCCATTCGCGGCGCAAAGTGCTCCAGCGGCCATACAAGTAGCGGAACCAATCTCAGCTTGACATCCCCCGACGGCTCCAGAAATAGTGGCATTCTTTTTAATAATGCAGCCAATTAATCCAGCGATAATTAAAGCATCGATTAATTGTTTTTCACTATAATTCATTTGCTTCTTTAAATAATATAAAACAGCAGGAAGTACACCAGCTGATCCGCATGTCGGAGCAGTAACTACCAAACTTCCTCCGGAATTAGATTCACTTACCGCATAAGCATAAGTAGAAATAAATAAATCCCTTTTGTCATCAGTATTACTACAACTTATTGCTTCTTTATATAAAGTAGGAGCAATTCTTTTTATATGGAGTTTTCCCGCAATATATCCTTCGGTTACGAGTCCTTGCTCAATTTCCTTTTCCATATGATTAAGAATATGCTTTAAATAATCTTCAATATCTTTATCATCAAATTTCTTAACAAATTTCAAATAAGACAATTTGTTTTGCTCAATATATTCTCTAATTTCTTTAAAAGATGAAAAAGGATAAACCATTTTATCAGTCTCGGCTTTTTCGCCTTTTTTTTCAATTTGTCCGCCGCCAATCGAATAATATGTTGCGGATTTAACTAATTTATTATCTAAATAAGCTTCAATTTGCATAGTATTAGGAAAACTAGGAGTGGTTTTTAAATCAAACTTTACTTCGACATCCTTTAAAGTGTCTATAATTATCTTATCAGTTAAGTGGCCTTTTCCTGTTAAGGCAAGCGAACCAAAAAGAGTAACTACATAATGATAGTTATTAGGTTCTAAACTATTTAGAAAATCTAAGCAAATTCGATATGGGCCAATAGTGTGGCTAGATGATGGTCCAGGACCAATGCGATATAAATCTTTAAGCGAACAAAGCATAATATTAATATATTCGTAAGTTATACGAACTCCTCACTTATTAAGTATAGATTATTATTGTAATTTTGAAAATTGTTTTTTTTGTTTTATTTACCACAAATTTGGTAAACTATTTATATAAATAACGAGGAGAATGATTATGTGTACTGCTGCGACTTATAAAACATCAAATTTCTATTTTGGAAGAACATTAGACTATGAATTTTCGTATGGTGAAACTGTTACGATTATGCCAAGAAATTATGAATTAAAATTAAGGTTTTTAGATACTATAAAAACACATTATGCAATTATAGGAATGGCACACGTAACTGATAGTTATCCTTTATTTTATGAGGCAATGAACGAAAAAGGACTTTGTGTTGCAGGTTTAAACTTCGTTGGAAATGCACACTATTTTGAGCAAAAAAAAGACAAAATTAACGTGGCACAATTTGAGTTTATTCCTTATATTCTTGTTAGTTGTAAGAGTGTTGATGAAGTTATTGGATTAATGAAAAGTGTTAATATAACTAATACCCCATATAGTGATAAATACCCAATTGGTCAACTTCATTGGATAGTTGCTGACCATAATAAATCAATTACTATAGAATCCACTAGTGAAGGAATTAAAATTTATGATAATCCAGTTGGTGTTTTAACTAATAATCCACCATTTGATAAACAAATGGAAAATTTAAATAATTATAAATATTTATCAACCAAAAATTCTAAAAATAGTTTAAATGATGATAAACGCTTTTATAGTAGAGGATTAGGTGCAGTGGGTTTACCTGGTGATATTTCAAGTCAATCTCGCTTTGTACGTGTGGCTTTTACAAAAATGAATTCTTTATCAAAAAGTGATGAACTATCTAGTGTAAGTCAGTTCTTTCATATATTAGGCTGTGTTGATCAAGTGAGAGGATGCTGCGAACTAGAAGATAAAAAATATGAAATCACTATTTATACTTCATGCCTAAACGCGACAAAAGGAATATATTATTACACTACTTATGATAATCATCAAATTAATAAAGTGGATATGCATAAAGTGGATTTAGATAGTAAAAAATTATTTGAATATAAATTACGAACAAGTGAAAATATTTATGAACAAAATTAACATATTTTTAACTGAAAGTATTTTATAAAAAATAAAGTTAGAAACAACTAACTCATTATTGCTCTTTTATGCTATAATACTTAGCGGAATGGAGTAAAAATCTATGAAATACAAAATTGAAAAAGATACTGTTCAAGAAACACTATTAATTCCTTTATACGGAAAAAAGAAATGTTCAGAAATATTTCCTAAATTATATTATGATGAATTTGCTTGTAAGATTATTGAAGATGTGGATTATGATTTCTCTATATTAGAGAAAAAAGCAAAAAACATAATGTATCGTTTTGGCTTTTTAGAAGTAGCTATGCGACAAAATGATCTAGCAATTGAAGTTAAAGATTATTTGAAATCTCATCCTAAAGCCGCAGTAGTAAACTTGGAATGTGGATTAGATAATCTAGGACGATATGTCGATAATGGATTATGTAAAATATATAATATTGATTTTCCCGATGTTATAAACGTTCGAAATCAATTATTATCCGCTCAGGAAAATGAAAAAAATATTGCATGTAATTTAAATGACACTAGTTGGTTTGATGAAATTGATGATAGCAATGGCGTAGTATTCTTTGCTGCTGGTGTGTTTTATTATTTTTTAAAAGAAGAAGTGCAAACTTTAATAACGAAAATGGCTAATAGATTTAAAGGCGGAAAGATTGTGTTTGATGCTGCAAATAAAAAAGCAGTAAAATTAATGCTTAAAACATGGCTAAAAACCGCACAAATTAAAAATGTTGGTGCTTATTTTTCTGTTTCTAATGCTTCAAAAGATTTATCTAATTGGAGCAAAAATATTAAAGTATCATCTAAAGGCTATATGTTAGGATATAATAATTTAAAAGATCCTTCGTTATCTTCTTTTTATCGCTTTTTAGCTAAAGTTGGTGATAAAATGATGAAAATGCAAATTGTACGTATTGATTTTGATTAGATTAAATAGTGATTATATAAAATCAAAGTTAACTTAATGTCCGTAACGGACATTTTTCATTTTATATGGTGTTTCAATGGTTTATAATGGTTATATGATTTGGAGGCATATTTATGAAAAATCTATTTGGAATAAATAACAAAGGAAATAATTTTAGCAAGTTTATAGTACGTTCAGCGTCAACCACATCAAATGAAAAAATGGATGAACTAGCTAATAAAGGAACGATGATTCAGAAGAAAGAATTAGGGCCAGGATGGTTAAATATAGTTTCTACAATATGCGTTGGAATTGGACTAATGTTTATATTAGGCATATTTGGAGCAAAAGATGGATTTAAGGAAGCGTTAAAAACTAGAGGCTACCTATTTTATATTGGAATTGCCTTATTTGTTTTAGGATTAACACATATAATCTATAAAAAAGTAAAATCCAAAAAAGGTGAAAAGAGTGAATCAGTTAAAAACTTTTTGAATGAACAGGAACTTTTAAAAAAAGATATATTAAATGAATTAAGAATACCAGAAGATGCAACAGTTATAGATATCTTATTAACAAAAGTAAAAGAGAATAAAGATGGAAAAGAAATTGCAAAAACTATGGGGTTATTTACTCATATAAATTCTGAAGTATATTTATTTCTTGAATGTAATAAAGTGTATTTTGCAGATTATAGTGCAGTAATAGAAATACCACTAGAATCTTTTAAGAGCATAGATAAGATTAACAAATCAATTATCATTCCAGAATGGCATAAAAAAGTTGCATTTAACAATGAAAAATATAAAGAATATAAAGTAAAACAAAATAGCTATGGAATGGTATTTGTTAAGCAATATTATTCGATTAAATTATTAATTGATAATGAAGATTACGAAATTTTAATTCCTAATTATGATTTAAAAGAATTCTTAAAAGTTGTGCCGCTAAATGTTAACGAATAATTTAGGAGTAATGTTATGGAAGAAAATAAATATGAAAGAGAATTAATACGATTAAGAAATATACTATTTATTTTATCATTATGTTCAATATTTTTAGGATTAGTAATAGTGGGAGTTTCCGCAAATAACGCACCAATTCCTGAAGATCCATACTCAATGATAGAAAACATGTGGAAAATGCTATTAGTTACTCCCATTCCTTTAGGCTCGATGATTTTTGGTATTGTATTAACTATTAAGCATTTTAAGTGTAAAAGAAATATTATTGGTGGAGCGATAATGACTATATTATTAGTCGTTTTTGGATCGTTCAGTTTTACTTTTGGAAAACCAAGCCATAATATGACTGATTTAAATAATATTGCAAAATCATTAAATATTTCTTTCCCTGACGAAGGCTATGTTTCTATTTCTGATGAAGTAGCAAAGACTAATGGAAATCAAACAATTAATATTACAATATATGCAAGATTTAACAATAAAAACGATATGATTGCTTGTATTACTTCTAATGAAAATTGGAAAGATAATATTGATTTTATTCCCGCTAATACCGTTCCAGTTACGTATACTACTTTAACCGCTAATTTTGATTATTATCTTGTTTATAATGTAACAAAAAAAGAATATAACAATATATCAAATTCCAATGAAAAAAATGAGTTTTGGTATTTGTCATATTCTAGTTCGTCTAATTTGCTAATAGGTATTAATTTTATTAATTAGTCTTATTATTAGAAAATCAACTCAACAAGCATAATTATAAATGGAACAAAGACAATTAATAGAAGTGTTGATAAAAAACAAGTATCACTTGAAGTAATTGCTTCTTTATTATAAGTAACACAGAATGTATTTACAACAGCACTTACTGGCGCTGCAAAGCAAATAATTATAGCAGAAACCATTTCTATACTTAAATTAACATTAGGTATTAATAAAAACAAATAAACAATTATTCCAATTATAATAGGAGAAATTATGCTCCTAAATATTGATATAATCCAAGCAGTTTTACTAGTAAATGCACTTTTAATATCAATATCACCTAATGTAACCCCGATAAGTAACATACTTAATGGCATAGTTAAATTAGCAATCGTGCTTAATGATTTATATAACCATGGTACAGTTTTATCGATTCTAAATATACTATAATTAACATCACCAATAGCAATTTTTGGAAGAATTGGCTGCGCAATCCATAAAATCATTGATGCTAGCATAGCAATAATAATAGGGTTACAAAATACGTTTTTTAATGTATCTTTAATAGCGCCTCTTTCTAATTTTGTTTCGGATATTATAATGAAACAATAAATATATATGAATATTCTAAAAGGAATAGACATAATATTACCTACTAAAACTCCTGTATTACCATAAATTGCTTTTACTAATGGAAGACCAAATAAGGTAATCTGACCAAACGTCATTAAAATAGCGTAAATTGATTTTCTTGTTGTATGGCATTTATGGAATATTAAATGTCCTATTAATAAGCAAGCTAAATAAGCGATGACTGTGAATAATATGATCCATCCGGATTGCACTAAAATAGTAGTATCAAAATCAATAATAAAACCGGTGAATGCTAAACAAGGTAAAGCAATTTTCATTAAAATAGTCGTTAATGCTTTTTTGCTATGTTCATTGAATAAATTTGCTTTTCTTAATACAAAACCTAAAACAATTAATGCAATTGTGGTAAGTATTGCAGATAAGAAATCATTATTTGTAATAGCTTTAATAGCGTCTTCCATAAAATCATCTCCAAGGCTATATTTAATCACTAAAACGTGATTTCTTCAACAACTATTAGTTTATGCTATAGCAAATATATAATTTTGTTATAAAGAAAAACGTATAATATGGTATAATTCTTATTAAGGCGGCGATTATTTATGGATTCATTTTCATTGGAGTTTTTAAAAAAAATATTATCAAATGAGTATAGTGATAATTATGTTGATGATATATTAAAAGGATATAACGTTAACCGAAGAACAACAATTCGTGTTAATACTTTAATCTCCACATTTGAAGAAGTAATCCAATTCTTAGATAAGAATAATATATCTTACTCCGCTGTTAGTGATATACAAAATGCTATTATTATTAATGGTTCATATGATATAACAAAGACAAAATTATATGAAAATGGAGCAATATATTTGCAAAGTTTATCATCAATGCTACCACCTTTAATTTTAAACCCAAAAGAAGATGCGCATATTCTTGATATGTGTGCTGCACCTGGAAGCAAGACCACCCAATTAGCGGCTTTAACCAATAATAAGGCATGTATTACTGCTTGTGAGTTTGATAAAATACGTGCTGAGCGCTTAAAATATAATCTAAATAAATTAGGAACTAGCCGTGTAACAGTTTTAGTAAAAGACTCACGTAATTTAGATGAATTTTTTCGCTTTGACACCATCATGTTGGATGCTCCTTGTAGCGGATCTGGCACTGTTTTATTAAATGAAGAAAGTAAACAAGTATTTAATCAAAAAGTCATTGATAAATGTCAAAAAAGACAGATTTCATTATTAAAAAAGGGTTTATCAATGTTAAATAAAAATGGTGTATTAGTTTATTCGACTTGTTCCATATTAAAAGAAGAAAATGAACAGGTATTGAAAGCATGCTTGAATAATAATTTTGAACTTTTGCCAATTGATAAAGAACAATATGATTTACCATATTTGCCTTCTTTAGAAAATACCATCACTATTGCCCCAACGGAATTATATGAAGGATTCTTTGTGGCAAAAATAAAAAGAATAAAATAGTTTACGCGAGATTAGATTATGAAAAATAAAAACTTAACAAAACAATTAGTAATAAATGCTTTAGGAATTGCTTTAGTTATTATTGCAACTTCATTTTTAAGTATGACTATATCTTCATCTTTTATAAATTTGGGTGACGTTTTTATATTTTTCTTTGGAATATATTTTGGACCAGTAACAGGTTTATTAGTTGGAGGATTTGGATCATTTTTTGCTGATGTATTAGTGCATCCTTCCACTATGGTATATACATTATTTATTAAAGGATTAGAAGGGTTAGTTGTCGGATTATGCGCTAAAGGATTAAGAAAATATATAAAAAATTCATTATTGCGTAATATCTTTAACATTGTTTCTATGCTAGCGGGTTCTGTTATAATGGTAGGAGGATATTTCTTAGCAAAAGCTTTTATTTATGGAAATATGGAAACAGCTCTTATCTCATTAACAAATAATATAATTCAGGCTATTGCTTCTCTTGTGATTGCGATTTTATTAACAAATATTTTTGATAATACATATTTAAAAAAATATGTTAATTAACTTGTAAATTAGCAAGAAATTTTGTATATTTACTATACATGCGGGTATAGTTTAACGGTAAAACTGAACATTCCCAATGTTTAGATGGCGGTTCGACACCGCTTACCCGCTCCATCAAAGCCGTTTAAGTATAGTCGATACCGAAATATCGACTATTTTTCTTTATATAGAGGTTAAAACTACAATTATTATATGCTTTAGCCTCTTTTTTATCATAAATAGTAGTAGAAGTACCTTTAGATAGTAATAAATATAATATTAAATCGTTATACTACTAATCGTTCAATTACTAATATCTATATGTAGCGAATGTTGTGTATAAAATAGTTTCTTTTTCAAATAATTTTGCAGATGAATTTTTAAGACCTAATTCTGTTATGGTTCCATCGTATGTCGTAACATATTTTCCTTTGATATTAGAAATCTTAACCTGATGTATATTACCTTCCAATAATATGGGTTATTTTTTGAGGAGTACCACCAACTCGAATATCGGCTATTTCATAAAGTTTTTTTTAACATGGCTTGGCCCCATGGCCCCATGACAAATAAATCGTTCTTTAATTAACATACTGATGTTATGTAGTTTGAGTTAATTGAAAATTTGACACCTTTGTAGTATAATTATAATGATAATTCTAGAGTACCAGAAAGTTGAGGAAGGGCTCAAAGGAGGTACTTGCTTATGAATTATCAAAAAGCCGTATTAGATAAAAAAGCAACAAGTATTAAACTTAGGTCTATTAGAATCAATGCTAATCTAACACATGAAGGATTAGCTGCATTACTTCAATTAAATACACCTCGTGTGATATATGATTGGGAATGTGCAAAGAAGATGCCTAACGTTGAAAACTTGTATAATTTGGCTCTAATATTTAATATGAAAATGGAGGATTTACTTGTAATGAGGTAGATCCTCCTTTTTTGTACCAATTGTAGACTATATTTTGGAACCAATGGTACTTTTTTTTGAACTATAGTACATTTTATAATATTCAATTGTTTGTTAAAATAATAACAGTATCTATGAATTTGCCAGCGTATATTGAAATAAATTTCAATTATGTGATATAGTAATAAATAGATACATATGCATGTTCTGAAATTGTGTGGTAAGAACTTTACCTATATAAAGCGTTGGAGCAAA
>URQK01000058.1 GCA_900549975.1 uncultured Mollicutes bacterium | reverse complement strand
ATGAAATGGCTAAAATATTAGCAACTTATTCTGAAGAAATGCTTAAATACGCTCCTGTTAGAATCGTCAGTATTCCTCCAAAAGAGTTAGAAATTACTAGCAATATTAATGAACAAAACAAAATTGATAAATACAAGTATGTATATGGCAAATTAGGGTTAAACATGCCTGAATTAATAGAAAAATAATCACATTAACATAAAAGGTTGTCATTTAGTTGAGAGCCTTTTTAACAATAGTTTACGGTAGAATATTTTAGATAGATTGTATCTTATTAAATATGTTAAATAACATTAATATCTAGTAATTCTAATAATCTTTTAAATGCATCTTGTCCATCAAGGCAAGTGTCAATAAGCCATCCTTTTTCATCTTTCCAATTATCAAGGTCACGATAATAAAAAGATTTTTTGTTAAATCATTTATCATTGAGCCTTTTTTCTAACGGTTGATAAGAGTACATGACAATTCACCTTTTTCTTTACTTTTTATGTGCCGTTTTTATAAAAAGTAAAGATTTCGTATATAAAAATTTTACATAAGTAAAGATTTAATAAAAAACTTAGAATTTTATATCCTAAGCTTATAAATAAATCTTATATAATTCGATTAAGTCTATTTACCGCGACAGTAAAGCATTTCTTATCTATTTCAATACCGATAAATTTACGGTTTAAGTCTAAACACGCTAATCCTGTTGTTCCTGTTCCCATAAATGGATCAATAATCAAATCATTTTCTTTAGTGTGTATTTTTACTATTTCATCCATTAAACGTAAACTCTTTTGTGATGCATCATATTTTTCTTTACCCGATACAACACCAGTTTCAAATAAACTACGCATATATGACTTTTTCGGATTTCTATTAAACACCCATTTGGCGCCTTTTTTCACACTCCAAATAGCAAATTTCATATCTTGAACATATCTACGATTAACATTTCTTGGAATTGGGTTAGTTTTTTTCCAAACAATTATATCTTTAACTTCTAAATTATTTTCTTCCATGGTTTTAATAATATAACTAATATCACGATACGAGCAAAATACAATCATTGACCCATTATCATCGAGTATTTTTTCATATTTTGGAATCCAAGAAAGAACATCAAAAGCTTCACCATTTTTAATTGCTTTTTTCATATTAAAGTTTTCTTCATCGTAAGGTAAACTATATGGTGGATCAGTAATAATATGGTTTACTTTGATATTATCTTCTATTAATTTATCAATTAAAGTATAGGCATTGCCTAGATATAATTCATAATTTAAACCATCAACAAGTTCTACATCAAATTCATTAGCAATTTGAATAGCAATTTCTCTAGCTAGTAATGGAGGAAAAGCTTCACAAATTTGTTTTATAATCGAAGACTTATTACCACAAAAATAGAAATCATCATTAAAACTTTGAAGTCTTGCTACTTCTCTAAGTGTTAAAGTTCTATTTAGAGTTGGATGAACAGCTTTATTAGTTAAAAATAAACGTGAATTTAAAGAAGGTGCAACATCATCATAATTTAATCGATAGTTTTTATCTTTTAAATTATCTTTCTTAATTGGCATAGATCTTATTTCTTCTAATTTTTTCTTAGAGCATTTATTCGATTCATGAAATTCCAAGTATTCTCCACGCAAATTCTTTTGATATTCATTTTGTGGTTTATTAATATAGAAAGAAATTTTTTGGCCTTCTCCATTTTCTAAATATGCCAAATCCGATATAGCGGTCTTAACACTTACTTGTTCTTTTTCTTTTGGAAAAGAAAGTGCCTTCTTTTTAGCAAAAATAAAGATATTAAAATAACGATCTTCTGCTAGTCCATAATGTTTACTATTAATCCTATTAATATTAACTTTATAACCATTTTCCGTCATTTTTCCTATAAATAAATCTTCATTTTCTTTAAAATCCAATTTTTCAATATCATTATGAGTGATGATTATACTTGGTTTTAGTTCATTAATAATATTAATACATGTGTTTATTAGTTCATTTTTGTTATCTTCAGTGTAAAAAAGTGAGTTTTCTATAACTACAACATTTACTTTATTTTGTTTAGATTTATCAATAATTTGTTTTTGTACATCTTCTTCTAATATATTACCACATATTAAATATGTCTTAGGAAAGTTTTTATTAAACGTTTCTTTTACTTCTTCATCATTATCAAAAGCAACATTTACACTAAATCCATCAACTTTTGATAAGCCTAAAGAAAATCCTCCGATATCACAAAACAAATCTAAAACTTTAAATTTCATATTTTCACCTTCATAACTAAAACAATTAATTATAATATCATTATATTATAATTTTGATTAATTTGGTAGCAACTACCATCAAAAAAGTCGGGTTTTATTTGAATTACTTTATGTAAATCAAACTTAACTCGACTTTTTATTACTATTTTAGATTATATTAGTTACTAATTATTCACTAACTTTTGGTCCAGCTTTTACTAAAGCTTTACCAGCAGGATTTGTTTCGTATTTAACGAAGTTCTTAATGAATCTACTTGCTAAATCTTTAGCTTTGTTGTCCCATTCACTAGGATTAGCGTATGTATCACGAGGATCTAAGATTTTTGAATCAACTCCTGGTAAAGAAGTTGGTACTTCAAAATCAAAGTATGGGATTTTCTTTGTTGGAGCATTTAAGATATCTCCATTTAAGATAGCGTCGATAATACCACGTGTATCTTTAATAGAAATACGTTTTCCGGTACCATTCCAACCAGTATTTACTAAGTATGCTTTAGCGCCACTCTTTTGCATTTTCTTTACCAATTCTTCCGCATATTTAGTTGGATGTAATTCAAGGAATGCTTGTCCGAAACATGCAGAGAATGTTGGAGTAGGTTCAGTAATACCTCTTTCAGTTCCTGCTAATTTAGCAGTAAATCCTGATAAGAAATAATATTGTGTTTGTTCTGGAGTTAAAACAGATACTGGAGGTAAGACACCAAATGCATCAGCAGATAAGAAGATAACATTTTTAGCAGCTGGAGCAGATGAGATAGGTCTTACGATATTTTTAATATGATTGATTGGATAAGAAACACGAGTATTTTCGGTAACACTCTTATCAGCAAAGTCAATCTTACCATCTTTATCTAATGTAACGTTTTCAAGTAAAGCATTACGTTTAATAGCATTATAAATATCAGGTTCAGAATCTTTATCAAGATTAATTACTTTTGCGTAACATCCACCTTCAAAGTTGAATACACCATTATCATCCCAACCATGTTCATCATCACCGATTAATAAACGTTTTGGATCTGTCGATAATGTAGTTTTACCAGTTCCTGATAAGCCAAAGAATATAGCGGTATTTTTGCCTTCCATATCTGTATTAGCGGAACAGTGCATTGAAGCAATACCTTTAAGTGGTAAATAGTAATTCATCATTGAGAACATACCTTTTTTCATTTCGCCACCATACCAAGTATTAATAATTACTTGTTCACGGCTTGTAATATTGAACATAACACATGTTTCAGAATTTAAGCCTAATTCTTTATAGTTTTCAACTTTTGCTTTAGATGCGTTATAAACAACAAAATCAGGTTTGAAGTTAGCGAGTTCTTCTTCTGTTGGTTTAATAAACATATTCTTAATAAAGTGAGCTTGCCATGCAACTTCAACGATGAAACGTACAGCCATACGTGTATCTTTATTAGCGCCACAGAAAGCATCAACAACAAATAATCTCTTATTAGATAATTCTTTTAAAGCAATATCCTTAACTGCTTTCCAAGCTTCTTGACTTGCAGGATGGTTATCATTTTTATAACCTTCACTTGTCCACCAAACAGTGCCTTTAGAATTGTCATCAACAACAATATATTTGTCTTTTGGAGAACGGCCAGTATAAATACCAGTCATTACATTAACAGCACCAAGTTCACTTACTTGTCCTTTTTCGTAACCTTCAAGATCACTTCTTGTTTCTTCTTCAAATAGCATTTCATATGATGGATTATAGACAATTTCTTTTACATCATGAATGCCATATTGAGCTAAATCAATATTTTTCATAAAATTTCCTCCTAGTAATAAGTTAGTTCAAACTTATTCCGCGTATATTGTAACATTTTTCTTTTATTTTTCAATTGATTAGATAATTATTTTTTATCAAAATTGAAACATGATAAACATATTTGTTTATATCAATATAAAATAGTTATCTTTTTAAATAACTTAAAGCTTTAAACTATGCTCTTATAATATTTCAAATTCAGTAATATCAACTTGAGTGTCAATCTCATTAAGAATATCCATTTCTTCACCATTAAAAGCAACTTTAGGGGCATGAACAAATCTAGCTTCATAAACATCATCATATTTTTCTTTATCTGATGTGTGTCCCGTTGTAACAAACTTACAATACATTAATTTGTCATTTTCAATAGTAAATGTAAAGGAATAAAAATTTTCGATATTAAATTTATTATTTGAAGCAAAATGAATTTGTGCTTTTAATTCAAGATTATTTCCAGATTTATTTCCAGACATAGAAATCTCAAATAATGAACTAGATGAAGTATAGTTTTTACCTAAATTTAATGTTTGAAGCATTTCTACATATTGGCTTAATTCCGGCCAATAAAGTGGATTAGCGTCTAAATATTCTCTTGCACTATTTACATCACTTTTTAAGGCAAATCCAAATGATGAAGTAATATATTTAGAGAATTTTCCGCCTTTAAATATTCCAATATCTTCAGCTTTTGTAAAAATTCTAAATGGAGACTTTTCTCCTTTTGGAGAATCATCAGAATCCACTAATTGGATAGTGCCATTATTATCAAGAATACCATTACTATAAGCAATCATCTTTCCTTCAAATAAAGCATTACCAAATTCCGTACGATCAGTATTAGCAAAATCAAACGCACCATGATATAACATTGAATAATTAGTTTGGCGAACATCATTAGAATAGGCATAAATATTACGGATAATATTTTGCACCATTTTTTCATTTAATTCTCCATCATTAACTTTACTAACATCGACCACTTGCTCAGGAGCATTGTGGATTTTTTCTTTATCAACAATATTATCAAATGTATATAAAGCACCATTATAAGCTATTTTGTTACCAAATTTAATGTTAGTAATAGTATATTGTGCAAGTGAAGAAGTAGAAATTTCATAATCCGCATCTAAGGTACTCATCATACTTCTTTCTTGATAGGCGATTTTTTTAAACTCATTAGACTTTGTATCATATTCGATATTAAAATCAATAATAAATGGTTTGTAGTTATCATCACCTGGATAACGGCCTTGTAAAGAATAAATTTCAACATTATCTTTTGTAGAAATATTTAAGATTGGTGCTTGATATCCAGAATTGCTAGGGAAATAAGCATTTGGATCTGTAAATGCAGTTATTGCATCACTAAGAATAGATAAATAGTTAAAATATTGATTAAAAGTTCGATAAACATCAACTTCATAACAATTTACATATGATTGAGTAGTCATAGAAGGACAAATAAAATAGTCATAAATAATATTATCCTTAACGAATACTTGTCCATTTGCGGACATAGTATTTGTAATTATTTTGTTTTCAACGCCACCTAGATAATTAACAACTATTTGATCAGAAATAAAATCATTACTAAATAACTTAAACTTATGGGTTGCTTCATAGTTAATCATACCAACTGATGAATCACCAGTGACAATATATTTGGAGCCATTATAAGAATTATAAGAATATGAATGGTCAACAAAATCATAAGATACGATATTGTCTAAATCCACATTATTTAGCAACCTAATTAATTTTTCACTCGATGGCTCATTTGAGGTAGAATTTCCTGAATTACTATTTTCAGAATTACAACCGCTAAGAGTTAATAATAAGATTAACGGTAAAGTAATTGATATTCTTTTGTTTTTCATTTAAAATCACCCCTCTTATTTCTTAATTTCAAAATTAGCTAACTCACCAACATTAACAAATGGTAATTCATCTACTCCATCCATTGTATATAAGTTGATAGCAAATGATTTTCCATCATTAGAAATGTTATATGGAACATTAAGTTTAATTAAAGGTAAATAAAAACTTTCATAAGCTTCATCCGGATCATTTGTAACATTAAAAGATGTAAATGTAATTGTTTTATTTTGTTCATCAATTGTAACATCACACTCTATAATATAAGTTATAAATGCATCACTAGATTCAATTTTAAATTCTACTTTAGTTGCAGATTTAAACACAATACTATTAGATGGTATTTCTGCTCCGCCATACACACTGCTATCATAGCAAACATAAGTATTAGCAAGTAATGTATAAATTAAGGAGCTTGATGTTGATTTTTTATTAACAATTATTTTTAAGAATGCTTTTATATTACTATCTAATTTACTTGTTACAACAATTGTTGCTTCTCCTTCAACATCGCTTGTGAATGAATATGTATTGTTGTTATTTTTCTTTAATGTACCAACACCATTAAGTACGACATTGACATCACTAGGTGCATTAGATGGTAATACTTCGTAAGAAATATTATCAAGTTTATCACCAACAAATATTTCTGTTTGCGTCATCTTTTCATTATTTACGAAAATAGAAATCGAATTAGGCATTGTAACATCTACACTAATAACTAATTCTCTACTAATATTATTTTTAGAAGAAAAGACTGTTAGAGTGCTTACACCTGACTTATTGATAGTAATAGATTTACCATTATTAGTAATTGAAACTACTTCTTTATCACTAGAGTCATCAATTATTAATGTGTCAATGAAGTTTGTGGCAATACTTGGTGAAGGATTCTCAAAACTAATATTATAGGTTTCACCTACTTCAGCCTTTGTAACTTTGTTTCCATCACCATCAACTAAAATTGGTGTAAAGTCATTAAAATAAAGATTTTTTGGATCAAGTTTGTTAGTATCTTGAATATTTAAACTGCCAAATTCTTGCGAAAATTTAATTTTATACATTTCAATATATTTAGCATTTTCACTTAATTTGTTAGAGTCAAAATCATAAGATGTATTATCATATACATAAGAAGTTACATCAATAGAGACCAATGTGTCTCCATCAAAAGTATATTCACCATGATTAAAATAAACTTCACCATTTGGAGATAATATTGATGGTTTATTTTCAACATAATAACTATCCGCAATAACAACATTATCTTTTTCAACAATTGAAGTATGAGATTGTGCTTCTCCGCCAAAATATAGTGGTAACGAACCATAGCCAATTGAATTTTCGCATAATCCACTAAATTGCATTAAGGCCATATCTGATAATCCTACACGAGAATTCATAATCAATCTTGTTGATTGCTTAATAGCCTCATCACGTGTTATTTGTGTGTTTCTATCACTAACGCTTTCCACTATAGCAAGTTTCTTTGGTGTATCAATATGATTTCCATTTTCATCGACTTCAAATTTATAATAATTTCCATCACTCATACCCATAAAGAGTTCTGTTTTTAAAGTTGATGGGGCACTTGGTTCTTTACCATTAAGTGTTACTACAGCACTATAATTTCTGTCACCAAGCATATAACGATTTGATGATTCTTTAAATATATTATAGGTAGTATCTTCTACATAATGTGTACGATTTTCATAGACATCTAAAGTATCAAAATCATAACTTCTATGATATGTTTTAATATCTTTCAAATCTTCTTTATTCTTTGAAATAGTTAATTTGTTTATTATCTCAGTTATATCTTTTTCGCCATCATTAACTATCTTTAAGTAATATTCTTTTTTCAAATTAGTGTTTTTCAATTTAAATGTGACAATAAGTGAATCAGCATGTTTAAGCGGCTTCAATGTATTTTTAGATGCATCAAAACTACAAAATCCATCTAAACTAAATTCTACTTCTAATTCTTTTTTTGTATCATTTTTTGAATCAAATGAAATAGTTAAAGGATATTCTCTTCCTAATACAAGTTTATAGAAAGTATTATTTCCAGATTCAATTGTTTCAACACTTTCATCAAATTTCACATCAAAATTTTTAACATCAGAATCAACTACTTCAATTTCTATTGTATCTTTAATACCTCCATCATCGCTTTCAGCAGTAATAGTGCATTTACCAATACTTTTTGCTTGAATAAGACCAGTAAAACTAACTGTGGCAATTAAATTGTTAGAACTGGAATAATTTACAATTTTATTTGTTGCATTAACTGGTAAAACCGAAACATTTAATTGATAAGTTCCACCCACATTTAACTGTCCAACATTCTTATTCGTAATGTTTAACGATATAACATGGATATCTTCTTCAATATCCGAAGTTCCACTAGATGTTGATGTGGAATTACTAATGTTACCATTGCTCGTATTATTACTATTATTGCTATTAGTATTATCACAACTAGCAACACTCAATGACATTATAGCCATTGCTAACAACAAAATATTCTTCTTTTTCATAAGCACTCCTCCATAATTTATACACATTGATAATTATATCACAATTTTTTATTACATATATGTAATAATTATTAGTCTTATTTTTGTAACTGCTTCCAAATATTAATTGTAACTACTTACATCAAAACTTTGCTTGTAACTAATTTCTTTTTGAGTAAAATATAGTCTTGCAAATAAGGAGAGTGAGATTATGGATAAAACATCTTTTTTAAAAAAATTGTTTGCGCCAGTTGACCTTACTAAAGGAAAACCATGGAAAGTAATATTGCTATTTGGTGCTCCAATTATATTATCTTATTTACTACAGCAAATTTATGTACTTACTGATGCGATTATATGTGGACAAGTGTTGAGCGCTAATGAGGTTGCGGGTATTAATGATACGTTCCCATTAACATTCATCTTCTTACAATTTGCTTTTGGATCAACAGCAGGATTTAGTGTTATTACCGCTCAGCATGTTGGTTCAAAAGATATTTCAAAAGTAAGAAAATCCTTTGTCACACAAATATATTTAACAATTATAATCTCAGTTATTTTGACAATTCTTTCAATATGCTTACTTCCTTGGATGTTAAGTATTATAAACATCACTCCTACAAATAAAGAAGTTTATGATGCAGCTTATATTTATTGCTTAATTATATTTGTTGGAATCTTTGCCCAAATGGGTTATAACTTCGTATGTGGCATCTTACGTTCTTATGGCGATTCTTTGACTCCTCTTATATTTTTGCTTATATCTACTTTATTAAATGTTGGACTTGATTTATTATTTTTAGCGGTATTTAATATGGGACCTGCTGGTGCTGCTATTGCAACAATTCTTGCCCAATTTGTTAGTTTCATTGCTTGCTTTATTTATACTCTTATCAAATATAAAGAATTAAGATTTAAAAAAGAAGATTATAAATTTGATTTAGAAAACATCAATAAACACTTAAAAGAAGGTATTCCATTAGGACTACAATTCTCAATATTAGCTATTGGTATTATCGTCATGCAATCATCAGTTGTTAAATTTGACTTAACTGATACTGGTGTTATGGTTGAAGGCACTCCTGCTCAAAATGGATTTGGCGCCGCTAATAAACTAATTAATTTTTTAATGTCCATTTATAATGGATTAGGTTCTGCTATATTAGGATTTAATGCTCAAAACTATGGTAAAAAAGATTATAAACGTGTTAAAGAAGGAACAATTCAAACAGCTATAATCATGTTAATCATGTATGCATTTTGTTTAACTGTTGGATTATTATTAACTATAAATGGTGCTTATCAATACATCTTTATGAGTGCTGATAAAATATCTGATGCATCAATTAAATTTGGTAACATGTTCGTTTATATTGACATTATCTTAAATGTATTTGTTGGTTTCTTAATTGTTGCAAGAAGTGCCGTTCAAGGTATAAGTAAGTCTAAATATGTCTTAGGGGCTGGATTTGCAGAATTAATTGCAAGAATACTAATTTGTGCTTTCTTACCAGTTATTATTAATCATGGCCCAATTAATTCTAGTAGTTCAATGCTTGCTTTTGCCGCTGTATGTATTGGTGATCCAGGAGCTTGGATTATGGCTTGTATTGTTTTAATAATACCAACAATAAAATATATATATAATCAAAACTATGAGCAAAAAGA
>URQK01000057.1 GCA_900549975.1 uncultured Mollicutes bacterium | reverse complement strand
TTCCATTGTTATTCAAATAATTTTTAAAATCAAAATGTGATTCAATAGCGTGCATATCTAATTCTTTAACTATGCCATCAACTTTTATAATATCACCGATTTCTAAATCATTACCTTTGACCAATATATAACACTTAGAAAATAAGTTCCTAGCAATAACATAATTTTCTTTTGCTTCTATTACTAATAAATATGCATTATTAGAAAAAGTATTTGCTTTTGCTAATAAACTAATTAAAAGCCCATAAGTAAAACATAATAAAAGAATTATTAATTTATGATGATCTTTATGCCATTTAATAAGCGGTAATAACAAAAGTAAAATAAAGAAAATGCTTTTTGAAGTTAGAGCCCCTATTATTAAACCAATAATAGCACCAAGCATATTAATATAAAGTTAAATAATCTTTAATTTTTTCAAAAGTGGAATTACCAATTCCAGTGACTTCTTTTAATTGTTCTAAACAAGTGAAATCGCCATTTTCATTACGATAATTAACAATCGCTTGAGCAATTGTTGCTCCAATACCATTAACAGTCATTAATTCTTCTTTACTAGCTAAATTAATGTTAACTTTTTTGATTGTTTCCATCACACATGTATCTGGAGTAGCGGACTTTTTAGCAATATAATATTCGCCATTATCTTCTAGTAATAAAGAAGGATTATAAGCTAAGTCATCTGCGTTAGCGGTAATACCTCCAGCATTTGTTATCAAATCTAAGAGTGTAGAATTATTATTTAATACATACTTGCCTGGTCGATTGACTTCTCCACTTATCGTACATGTGACATATTCTTTAATCACACTAACGATATTACTATCATTTCCTCCATTTCCATTTAAGTTTGGATCAATCTTTGTAAAGACAAACATAAGAACTACTGTTAGGATTGCACCGATAATTGCAATTTTTCCCATAAATATCACCTCACTAATTATATAGTGGTTGATTTTCAAAAAAGCGAAAAAAAACACTTGATCTTTTTCAAGTGTCATTTTTCAAATTACATTAATCATCTAAAGCAATATTTAAGATTTCAACTTCATATGGCTCGCTAGTTTCTACAACAGTGCGTTCACCAACATGTTTACCAATCATTGCTAAACCAATTGGACATTCGTTAGAAATTAAATTATGAAGTGGATCTGCTTCTACTGAACCGACAATTTCCACGGTATGTTCGGTGTTATCAGATAAATCTTTAAAAGTAACTTTAGTACCTAATGATACAACCTTAGAATCTAAAGGTTTTTCATCAACTACTTCACAATTAGAAAGAATGTTTTCAATTTCGCTAATACGATGTTCGACTTGGGCTTGTTTATCTCTAGCTGCATCATAGTCAGCGTTTTCAGATAAGTCACCTTGTGCACGAGCAGCTTTTAATTGTTCGATAACTTCTGGACGAACTACATCGATTAAATTTCTTAATTCACTTTCTAAGGCTTCACGACCACGTTTTGTAATTGTAATTTTTTTCTCTAATGCCATAATATCACCTCAAGCACAAATAATTATATCAATATAATTAAAATAATTCCACCTATTTTTTTACAAGTTTTCATTAAAAAGCAAAATACATCAATGAAAACTCGTTTATATTCGACAAATTACAAAAATTTATTATGTTTTACTTCTTTCTTAATAAAATATGTTACAATAAGCATGTCAATAGTTTTACTGACAGAAAGAGGTTTAAAAATGATTGAATATCGCTATGACACGCAACTATTAATTGAGGGTAAAAATTTAAATGAAGACGATATAAATGACTATTTCACTAACAACTTTAAAGGAGATTGCTTACTTGCAGTTGGTGATGATGAACTTATTAAGATTCATTACCACACTAATGAGCCATGGAAAGTATTAGAATACTGTGCTAGTTTAGGAGAAATCTATGATATTGTTGTTGAAGATATGGATAGACAATCTCGTGGTTTAAAAGGATAAATATTATTATTTAAGTTTTAAACAATAAGGGGTCAACATTTTGTTGTCTCCTTTTTTTGATTAAATGTTATAGCATATGAAAAAACGTCCAAAATTTGGACGTTTTAAGTATAATTTCATTACAAAACTTAATTGTTTTTAAAGAAATCTTCACCAATAATTGCATCATCATCTAGCACTAATATGCCACGAACATTTGGTGCACCTTCTAAATGAAGTTCACGTGGTGAACATAACATACCATTGGATTTAATACCACGTAATGAACTTGGCACAATCTTCTTACCATCAAACATTGTTGTTCCTAATGTTGCCACTACTACTTTTTGGCCTTCTTTAACGTTTGGAGCGCCACAAACAATGTCAAGAACTTCACTGCCTATATCCACTGTCAAAACATGCATATGATCAGAATCAGGATGTTCTTCACAAGTTAAGACTTTACCAACTTTAAATCCTGATTCTTTTTTGTATTCTAAGGTTTCTACATTAGCGTTAATTAAAATATTATTAATAACATCTATCATTTCTTTTAAAGGTAAAACAATTAAGCCATTACTTTTAATTTTTAATACATTAGAAATGTTAAATATATTAATTCCAATCAACTTATCATCTAAATATAAACTAGTCACATCACCATTTTTAACTACACGATTAGGCTTTGTTTCTAAGTCACTAATAATTAATAATACATCACCAATCGTATGGTAATTATAAAATATTGCATAATCCTTCATTATTTGCGTACTCCTTTTAAATCATCAATTACTTTTGTGTTTAATTTCTTTAATATTACAAGTAATGAATCACGAGCGGATAAATAATCATTTGTGTCAAAAATCGTAGAATTAGTATGAATACTTCTTGCACATATACAATGCGTTAAAGTCAATACGCCATCACGTAATTTATGAATATTTCCAGCATCTGTGCCACCTGGAGAATCAAAATATTGATATTTGACATTAGCCTCTTTAGCGCATTCTACTTGAAAATCAAGTAACTCCGGAAAAGCAATCATATTGCCATCCATAAAGCGAATTAAGACACCTTCTCCTAATTGTCCAAGTGCGGATGTATCACCGCTTGTATCTCTTGCTGGCGAGCAATCAACAACAATTGCTAAATCAGGATCAACTAAATAAGCTGAAGTTTGTCCGCCACGACATCCAACTTCTTCTTGTACTGAGCCACCAACATATAAGTCATAATCTAATTCAACATCTTTAAGTGCTTCAAGCATTTCTAAGCCAATTACTAAACCATAACGATCATCAACTGCTTTAGTTAAGATTCTTTCTTCGTTATGTAAGACTTCCATTTTGCCTTCCACAACCATCATTGCGCCAATATAGACACCAGCCGCAAATGCTTCTTCTTTACTAGTGAAACCAAAATCAAATAACATATCCGCAATCTTAGTCTTTTCATTACCAGCATTTTTCATTAGGTGTGGTGGTAAAGCAACAATTGCGCCTTTTAAATAGTCACCTTTTTTAGTTTTTAATAAGACACGAGAAGAAAGTAAAGTCTCAGAATTATGTCCACCAATTGGATTGGCTTTAATTAAGCCATTACTTAACACTTGTAAAACCATAAATCCAACTTCATCCATATGTCCAACAACAAATACACGTTTTGCATTAGGATTTTTAGATTTCTTTAAAGCTATAATGGATCCAAGATTATCAGTTAATATTTCGCATCCTAAACCCAGATATGCTGCTTTTAAATATTTAGCAACTTCATTTTCTTGACCCGCAACACCATTAAGTTGTGTCAAATCTTCAAATAATTGTAATTGATGTTTATTTAATTTCATCTTTTTTACCTACCTTTGCAATTAATCTTTTAATTGGCGTATGTAGATTACGGAAATAACTTTCATATTCTGTCATAACATCGACTTCATCATTAAAAGCATAATCATAATCTATTACCTCTAAATCATAATTGTTTTCTTTAAAACTTTCTATAGAAAAATCAAATAAATCAAGATTATCTGTTTTCATAATAATTTTTCCATTACTTTTTAAGATGCGGCTATAACTATCTAAGAAAGTTTTAAAAGTTAAACGACGCTTCGCATGTCTTTTCTTTGGCCATGGATCAGAAAAATTTAAATATATGGTATCAATAGAGTGATCTGGCAAATGTTCAAATACTTTGCTGACATCATCCGCGATTAAAAGAACATTATTTAATTGATCATTAACTATTTTTTTAGCTGTTATTGCTAAACAAGTGACCGATTTTTCAATGCCAATAAAATTGGCATTAGGATACATTTTAGCCATATTTAAGATAAAGTCACCTTTACCAGTCCCGATTTCTAAATTTAAATTTTTCGTATCAATAAACTCATTTAATAATTTTAAATCATAATTATCAGCGCTCATGACACATTCTTGATGTTCATCGATAAATGGTTTTGACCATTTTTTATTCTTCATTCTCATAACTTTGATAAATACATTATCGCTGTCGCATAAATTGAGATAGATTTTTCAAAATCGCTTAAATGAATACTTTCATTAGCGTCATGAATCTTATCATTACGACCTGGGAATGCCGAACCAAAAGCGATGGTATTCTGGCATTCTTTTGCGTATGTTCCTCCTCCAATAGTTTTAATTGGGGTAGCATAATCATGAGTAACATCTTGATATGCTTTTAATAAAGTTGTAATCATCGGAGACTTAGGATCAAATAATAGACATTTTGATTCACTAAGTAATGTTGTTTTCATTGGTAATTTCTTATTTAAAGAAATAATTACTTTTTTAATATCAACATTCTCTGGATATCTAAAGTTAACAGACATCTTAAATACATAGTCTTTATAACTAATTAATCCCACATTATATGTTGAATAATGTAATAATTCACTTTCAAAATATAAATCTAAATTCTTACCAAATGGATCTTGATAAGCTTTAGTAATTAACTTTAAGAATTCGTTATTATAGTGTTTAGCAATAGCGGTTAATAATACCAAACCAGCATTAACACCATTTTGTGGAAGAGAGCCATGTGAAGCTTTACCTTTAGCCACTACTTCCATTTCGTTATCAAAATATTTAATTTCGTAATCAATTTTCAGTTCTTTTAAAGAATTTTCAAAAGTTTCATCTTTAATTAAGCGTGCAGTTGCTACATCTGGAACAGAATTGATGACTACTCCAGCATTAAACTCAAGTAAAGGTTTTAAATTAACATTAACAACGGATTCATAATTTGAAATACCTTTTTCACCATAAATAAGTGGGAAATCACCATCTGGTGTAAATCCATAATTTGGATTTGGTTTATGCAAATGATGGAAATAATATTCTAAGCATTTACTACCTTTTTCTTCATTTCCGCCAATAACAAGACGAACTTGGTATTCTCCTAAATCATAATTTTCTTTTAAATATTTTAAAGCATAAAAAGCCGCCATCGCAGGTCCTTTATCATCACTAGTACCACGTCCATACATAACACCATCTTCGATTGTGGCGCTAAATGGTGGGTATTTCCAATCTCCCGAAACTGGTACTACATCACTATGAGCATAAAGGGAAATTAATTTTGGACCATTTCCTAACTTGATTTCGGTGCAATATCCATCGCATCTATCAACTTCAAATCCTTCTTTTTTAGCTAATTCTGCAATAAAAGTTAATGCCTGATAAACACCTTCTCCAAAGGGTTTATTTTCTTTGCCATGCATTGAATCATCAATGGAATTTATTTGAATCCATTTAGCCAAGTTATTAATAGCCTCAGATAAATTATTCTTAACAAATTCTTCTAGTTCCATAAGTCTTACCTCCTCAGCATATGATTACTATATTTTTCTAAAGCAAGTGAAATTGTGCTTCCTAAAGTTGAACATACTATAACTTCAATAAGTGCATTAATACCTACAAAAGTTATAATGAATAAAAATAAATCAATATTACCATAATTTGTTGTTACCCACCCATAGAATGAAAAATATAAAGTACCAACAAATAAAACTGTATTAAGTAAAGAACCACACATATTAGCAATGACATGCTTAAATATTGGTTTCATTTTTGCTTTATTAAGTTGATTATAAATTAAAGGAACAAATAATCCCATTAAAGTACGTGGAACAACGCAAGTTACAAATGTTAATATTGGATTAATTCCTAATAATATTTCTCCTAAAATTGATCCAGTAAAGCATTGAATAAAGGAAGAAATACCAAATGTAAATCCTAATACTGCTCCTACTTTAGGTCCAAATATTATTCCTCCAACAATGACTGGAATTCCAATAAGGGTCATTTCAACTGTACCAATTTTTAAATATCCTAATGGTGTAAACGACATAATAGCAATAAGCGCAATGAATAAGGCTACAAATGCCATAGTCTGAACTTTTTTATTTTTCATAAACGTTCTTCCTATAAATAATAGCTAATCCAAAATGTACTAAATCATAATCATAAGTAAAACCATCTAGTTTTGGCATAATATGTGAATATCCACCCGTAACAACTTTTTTTACTTTATAACCTAATTCTTCTTCCATTTTATTAACTATGCCTTCAATCATAATTTTTTCTCCTAGTATTGTACCAGCATTAATGCAATCAATCGTATTTTTATTAATTATTTTGGTTGGTACATCTAGAGAAGTTTCGCTTAAATTTGCGGTTTTACGCGCAAGCGCCTCAATGGAAATTTTAATACCTGCTGAAATAGTTCCGCCAATATAGGCACCATTTTTATCAACGACAAGTATTTTTGAAGCTGTTCCTAAATCAACAATAACAATTGGGTAACCATATTTAGCAATAGCCCCTACACAATCACAAACCAAATCCGCACCTAATTCGTTTGGATTATCAATGCGAATTGGTAAACCGGTCTTTAATCCTGATTGCACAAATAACAATTCTTTATTAAACAAACGTTTAATAGCCATCTTTAAGTTTAAATTTAAAGGTGGAACAACTGATGAACATATAATTCCTTCAATGTCATCATTTTCAATATGCTTTTTAAGAAATGTTTTAAGAATAAAAGCATACTCATCACCGCTTTTATGGATATCAGTTGATGTACGATAAGTTTCAATAACTTTATCGTCATCGATAACCCCAATAAATAAATCGGTGTTTCCTAAATCTAATGTTAAAATCACTTTAACTCTCCTTCTGCTATGGTCTAAAAAGTACCATGCATTGTTATTATATAACAATAAGACTCATTTAACAAAGAAAAATACATATTAACCGCTTTAGTTAGTATGTATTTGTATGTATTTAGATTATAAAATTAGACATTTGTCACTATTCCAACAAATAAAGGAATACCGTTTGCATCAGTTATAGAATAAATAAAAGGTTGATCAAGGAAAAAATCAATTTGCTTAGCATCCGGATCTATTCCCGTAGATTTAGATCCTTCGATTATTGTAACTGCTGCAGCCTCAACACCATCTTTATTAAAGTCGATAGCGGCTTTATGCATTGAATTAGAGACATAGAAATTGGATAGGTCATCAAATTCAATAATCCCTGTTAAATCCGCATTATCTTCATCAAATATTTTGGTAACTCCCATGTTATGTAGTTCTTCTTTTAAATCATAACTAGACTTAACACTTAATTTTGGCATTTTAAAATTAACAGTGCCTGCTATATATCTTGATTTTTTGTAATTAAATAGGTTATTCCAATTATTATTGTCATTAACAAAGTTTTTAAAATTAGCATCTACACTATTAGGAATCATGAAATTAACTTGAAGTCCATGTTGAAAAGACGTAGAAAATGTTGTGGAATTTTCGGACTGATAGACACCACTATAAGAAACTTTAGTTGCTATAAAATCTTTTGTGTTGGTAATGCCCTTAATGTTTTTAAAGTCACTTTTTGTTTCATAAAATTCTGCGGTCCATTTTGATTTCATATAAATTGTATTAACGAGCCACATTATTCCATTATAATTTCTTAAATCGCCTTTTTTAATGTTTAAAATATTATTGGTTTTACTATTAATATATCTTGCTAACAAATCTTTAGCATTATCAGATTTTAAATCATCTTGATATGCTTCTGCGTAATAATAATTTGTTAATTTATCAAGATAATCTTCTTTAATATTTTTTGCATATTCATTATCAAGCCAAATTGATTGATTAACATTTAATTGTGTTTGTTCTGTTTTAATAAAGGTATTATTAAGCATTTTTTGTGTTTCGTTTTTAATATCAATAGATTCATTAAATCCTAAGGCATTACGTAGTTCATTATAAGTATCGCCATTAGCCCCTTCTAAAAGCATCGAGTAACAAGTGACAATGCTTAAAGGCGAGAATATTTCATTATTAAGATTATTTTTAGTAATATTTAAAGCGTAATCTGTCGCAAAATTTTTAATAGCATTTCTATAATCATCACTAACTTCAAGTTTTTTATTATTATAAGTTCTATTTACTTCATTAAGACAATACTTATCTGGAATATCAAATTTATGATTTAAACTAACAATCGTTATTGCACTAACAACTCCAATGACAACTACACTACTAATCGGTATAATCCATTTTAAACTTGATTTTGTCATTTTTATAATGCTCCTTTTTTATTATTATATAATGTTTTTAAGAAAAATAAAACGCATAGTTTTATCTATGCGTCATAAAAATTATTCATTTGCTTGTTTAATTGATAAACCAATACGCTTTTTATTCACATCAACGCTAATGACTTTTACTTTAACAATTTCATTAATATGAACAACATCTAAAGGATGTTTAACGAAATTATTCGATAATTCAGAAATATGGACTAAACCATCTTGATGAACACCAATATCAACGAATACACCAAAGTCCATAATATTACGTACTGTACCTTTAAGAACCATGCCAACTGCTAAATCTTTAATATCAATGACATCATTACGAAGTTCTGCAACTTCGACATCTTTTCGTGGATCTCTTCCTGGTTTAATTAATTCTTCAATAATATCGGATAAAGTAGGTGCGCCAACATTTAATCTAGTGGCATATTCATTTATATCTATATTTTTAAGAAGATTCTTTAAATCTTCTGATCCTAAGTCATCTACAGAATGTTTTAATTCTTTTAACAAACTAATTGCAAAGTGATAGCTTTCTGGATGAACTGCAGTATTATCAAGTGGATAGCCATTTCTAATTCTTAAGAAACCAGCGCATTGTTCGTATGCTTTAGGTCCTAATTTATTAACTTTTAATAATTCTTCACGTGATTTAAAAGGTCCGTTTTTCTCACGATAACTAACAATAGATTGCGCTAAAGAACTAGAAATACCTGATACGTATTCTAATAAGGATGGCGAAGCAGTATTTAAATCAACGCCAACACTATTAACAACATTTTCAACTACACCACCTAATACTTCACCAAGACGTTTTTGATTCATATCATGTTGATATTGACCAACACCAATAGCTTTAGGATCAATTTTAACAAGTTCAGCAAGTGGATCTTGTAAACGCCTTGCTAAAGAAACTGCACTTCTTAAGGCAACATCATAATCCGGAAATTCTTTAGTTCCTAAAGGTGAAGCACTATAAACGGAGGCACCGGCTTCATTAACGATAACATAGTCAATTTTATGTGGTAATTCAGATATTAATTCTCTTAAAAATGCTTCGGATTCTCTACCTGCTGTGCCATTTCCTAAAGCAATCATATTAATATTGTGTTTATTAATTAATGCTTTAATAATGCGCTTTGCTCCTTCCGTGTCTTTTCTAGGTTCAGTTGGATAGCATACACCGGTATCAAGAACTTGGCCAAATTCATCTACAACCGCTAATTTACAGCCTGTTCTAAAGCCTGGATCAAATCCTAAAACAATACGATGTTCCACTGGAGCAACTAAAAGTAATTGTTTTAAGTTTTCTTTAAATACAACCATCGACGTTTCTTCTGCTTTTTCGGTTAATTCATTACGAATTTCATTTTCTAAGCTTGGGAAAATTAAGCGTTTATAAGCATCGTCAATTGCCGCTAATACATATTTAGATGAGTCAGTGTCTTTATTTACAATTTTAGATTTAATACGTCCTAATATTTCTTCATCATCAATAACAATGCTTACTTTTAAGCATTTCATATTTTCACCACGATTAATTGCTAAAATGCGGTGTGGAGCAATACGATTTACGGCTTCTTCATAATTTTTATACATATC
>URQK01000056.1 GCA_900549975.1 uncultured Mollicutes bacterium | reverse complement strand
ATCTATATCTTTTATTGCGGTAATTTTTGATTCATAATCTTCAACAATTAGTTCTTCTAACTTTTCTAAAGTTTTTCTTCTAAGATCATTTAATACTGATTTAGCAATAAAAACATTATCTTTCTTAATATCAATATTTGTTATTTCAAAACTAGTATCATTAGTCTTTTTTAATTGATTAATGATGTCTTCATTTTTTATTGGCTGCGTTAAAGCTTCTTCAAGTATTGAATTAGAAAAGACACGCGCTTTAATGTTTTTATATTCTAAAACTAGGCTAAGTGGCTTATTAACTAAGCATGTGATTGTTGCATTAATTTTAAGTTTTCTTTTTTTATTTAAATAAACATTTTCTTTTTGGGCATCAAGAGTTAAATAAACATCTAGTCCTGTTATAATTGGGCGATTTTTAGTAAATATTTTATAAATATTTCCTGGTTTTTTAATAACATTTCCCACTCCTAAACTCATGACTTCTTTATCACCACTACATAATTTTAAACCATCGCCACTCGTTAATTGGTGCGTGGTTTCAATTTCTAATTCATATAAGTCATTTTTAAATGGACGAAATGATTTTAATTTACCAATTTTTGTTCCAATATGATTTTGATTTTTCGAATTAATAATGCTACCTTTTTGATTTTCTAAATAGGCATTATAGTTAAAATCTCCACGAGAAAAAGCATTACGCAATTCCAAAATATCATCTTCAGAATACGCAAAGTTTTGATCGATTATTTTGCGATAAATTGCAGTTGCTACACTTACATAACCAGCATGTCTTAAGCGTCCTTCTATTTTAAAAGAACACACTCCAGCATCAACTAAATCACGTAATCTTTTAACGAGACATAAATCTTTTGTTGATAAATGATATTCTTTACTTATAAACTCACCATTTAACATTGCAGCATATTTTTTACGGCAATATTGTTGACATTTTCCACGATTACCACTTAATCCAGAAATAAGTGAAGACATATAGCAATTGCCAGAAAAACTCACACATAATGCACCTTGAATGAAATATTCAATTTCTAAATTTGTATTTTGCTTAATATTTTTAATATCTTCTAATGATGTTTCTCTTGATAAAATTATGCGCTTGAAACCTAGTTTTTTAGCAACTAAAGCGCCCGCTAAATTATGAATACCAAGTTGTGTTGAAGCATGCATTACAATATCTTTATAGCGATTTTTTAATAAATATGCAACGCCATAATCTTGAATAATAAATGCATCAACTTTAGCGTTAACACATTCATCAATCATACTTAAAAACTCATTAACTTCATTATTTTTAATAATGGTATTAACTGTGATATAAACTTTAACACCAAATAAATGAGCAATATGTGTTATTTTTCTTATATTATTAGTATTAAAATTATCAGCTTTAATTCGAGCATTAAAACTGGATAATCCTAAATATACAGCATCCGCGCCATTATTAATCGCGGCAAAAAACGCTTCTTCGTTTCCAGAAGGCGCTAGTAACTCCACTGTTTTCATTCTATCACCTTATTTTCTACTTTCTTAGTAGCAAAGAAAATCAAATACATTACACCAAATATAATCATAACAATCATCATTGCAAAAGAAGTGTCTGTTAAGAAATGCGCTCCCATCAAATGACGAGAGAATCCTACTATTAATGCCCAAATTGCGGCAACAATCATTAACATAACTTCTTTTCCTTTCAGTTTTTCATTGAATCTAGGAAGCAATACGATTAAAAACGCACAACTTGCAGAAGCTGTATGTCCTGATGGACAAGATTTGAAATTATCACTAGAAATATTAGGAAATAGTTCTTTTACTCCACTATTAACTTCCCACCAGTTTCGATAATAATCTAAAGATCCATTTTCACTAATTAAAAAACGATATCTTGGTCTTCCCCAAACTCTTTTTAAAATTGTAATAACTAATAATTGCACTACTATTACTGTTCCCATGAATATTAGCACACGCAATATATCTTTATTGTTAGTTTTATTAGTAAAATCATATCCTAATAAACACAAACCGCCATCAAGTAAAATAGCAATTGGCAATGTTAAGTACCATTTACTTGGTATATTCAAAGCATTATATGACTTCATTGCGCGCATTGATAAAAATGTTCCTACAACAAGAAATATAGTTGAGATTAATAATAAAATAATTTTATTTACTTTTTTATGGATGTTTTTTTGATAGCTATATAACCCACCCGCAACAAAAGCTAATCCGCCATAAGCTGGAGTTTCTCCAATTGCGGCAAAAAAGACACCAAATACATTTTTGTTATAGATAATTTTAGCATAATTTAAGTCAAAAAATAATCCAATAATAAATATTGCTAATGGAATAATAAATAATGCGCTATAAACTAAATAATACTTCTTTTTATTCATGAAAAAACAATCCTTTCGTCGAACTATAAACCATTTTAGCACAAAGTAATCTTTAACTTAAGAAATTACTACTTTTTTTGTAGTTAAGTATTATAAAAGTTTTTAATAAAGTGAAAAAAATAAGCGTTTTTGATACTTTTTTGATACTTTTTTGATACTTTTTTAATACTTTTTTAATTTTTTTGTAACAAAATGTAACATTTAGTCATTAGAAAGCCATTTCATAGTTATAAATGCGTTGACATTTTACATAATTTGTTACATTATTAACAAGTAGATTTATATAATTTAATAAGTGGATTTAAACAATTTGCATTGATTACCTACAAATTTGTTACCTTACTCGGAGGAAAAAATAATGAGTTACACAAAAGAACAATTACTACAATTATCGGTCGATGAAAATGTTAATTATATCCGACTACAATTTTCAGACATGCTTGGAACAATAAAATGTGTTGAAGTTCCTGTTAGCAAATTAGGTGAAGCACTTGATAATAAAATTATGTTTGACGGTTCTTCTATTGAAGGTTTTGTTCGTATTAAAGAAGCTGATATGTATTTACATCCAGATTATGACACTTGGTTAGTATTATCATTTGAAGATAGTAAATTTGGTAAAGTCGCCCGTTTAATTTGTGATGTTTATACTCCGGATGGTCATCCTTTTAAAGGTGATCCAAGATATTTATTAAAAAAGCAATTAGGATTAATGCATAAGTCCAACATTTCTGATTTTAAAGTTGGATTTGAGCCAGAATTTTATTTGTTTAAGAATGATAGTGAAGGAAACTGCACTATGGAAGTTTCTGATCATGGTAGTTATTTTGATATGTCGCCAATTGATGGTGCAAATGAATGCCGTCGAGAAATTGCTATAGCATTAGAAAAACTCGGATTTCAAATTGAATTATCACACCATGAAGTTGGGCCAGGTCAACAAGAGATTAATTTTAGATACGCTAGTGCTTTAGAAGCAGCCGATAAATTACAAACATTTAAGCAAGTTGTTAAAAACATTGCCCGTAAACATAACTTAACCGCTACATTTATGCCAAAACCTGTCTATGGTTTAGCAGGTAACGGAATGCATACTAATTGTTCTTTATGGGACAAAAATGGAAATAATATTTTCTTTGATGAAAATGATCCAAATAAATTGTCTCTAGTGGCTAGAAAATGGATGAGCGGCATATTAGCTCATGCACGTGGATTAACCGCTATTTGTAATCCTACTATTAACTCTTATAAAAGATTGGTATTAGGTTATGAAGCGCCAGTATTTGCATGTTGGAGTGACGCTAATAGATCATCAATGATTCGCATTCCTGCTGCTCGCGGAAAAGCAACGCGTACTGAAGTTCGTAATGTCGATCCTATGGCTAATCCATATCTCGCTTTAGCGGCTATTCTTGCTTCTGGTTTAGAGGGAATTAATAATAGCATTGAACTTGTTCCACCTGTATATGACAATATTTTTGAATTAACTCGCGAAGAAAGAGAAGCAAAGGGAATCAAAAACCTTCCTGAGAATTTAAAAGATGCTATTAAAGAATTACGTCATGATCCATTATTACGTGATGTTCTTGGTGAACATACTTATGAAAAATATGTTTTAGCCAAGCAAATTGAATGGGATGAATATCGTAAATTAGTTTCTCCATGGGAAATTAAAAAATATTTATAATAAAGGGGAAATATTTAATTATGTGTGGAATCGTTGGAACAGTTGATAGTAAAGACTTACGTTCTTTTTTACTAAATGGTTTAAAATCTTTAGAGTATCGTGGCTATGACTCAGCAGGTATTGCTACAATCACAGATAGCAATTTTAATTTATATCGTTGTGTTGGCAGGGTTGAAGAATTAGAAAAAAAGGTTCCTTCAAATTTACCTGGATTTACTGGTATTGGTCATACTAGATGGGCGACACATGGTGAGCCACTTGAAAGAAATTGTCATCCACATGTTAGTTACAACAATATATTTGCTATTGTTCATAATGGTGTAATTGAAAACTTTCAAGAATTAAAAAACGAACTACTAAACGAAGGATTCAAATTTAATAGTGACACTGATACGGAAGTTATTGCCAATGTTTTAGAACAAGAATATTCAAAAACTAACAATGTGTTAGAATCAATTAATAATACCCTTAAGCGCGTTGATGGTTCTCTTGCTATCGCTATTTTATTTAAAGGCGATGAACATAAAATATATTTTGCAAGAAGAAAATCACCTTTGCTAATAGGCATTGGAAAAGAAACGAATTATTTAGCAAGTGATGCTCTTCCGATGATTAAATTTGCTGATAAATTTGTCGATTTATTAAATAATCAATATGGTTATATTACTAATAATGAAGTACATGTTTATCAAAATAATAAAGAAGTCGAATTGAAATATACAGAACGTAATGCTGAACTATTAAATGCTGATTTAAATGGGTATCCACATTACATGCTTAAAGAGATTGAAGAAATTCCAAGTTGTATTGTTCGTTTAATCGATAACTATTTTGTTAATGAAGAATATCATTTTAATTTTGAAATGCTCGAAGCATTACAAAATGCTGATACTATAACATTCATTGCTTGTGGTACTTCTTATCATGCCTGCTTATTAGGAAAGCATTATATGGAAAAAATTGGTAAACATTCCGAAGCTTACATTGCTTCAGAATGGGCATACTTTCCACATTTTAATGATCGCGAAAAAGAAGTATTCATCTTAGTCTCTCAATCCGGGGAGACAGCAGATGTAATTACTTGCTTACAAAATATTAATAAAAATAATTATAAATCAATTACAATCACTAATACTAAAGGATCTACTTTAGAGCGTGACGCAACATGGTCTTGTTTACTTTATGCCGGGGTGGAAATTGCTGTTGCTTCAACAAAAGCATATACTTCACAAGTAGCCTTGCTTTATTTATTATCTTCCGCAATTGTTCATAACACTTCTTCTATTAAGATTCTTAAAAATAATAATGTGGCGCTAAATAACATTATAAATCAAAAAGAGCAAATAAAAGAAATTGCTTATAAAATTAAAAATGTTAATGATGCTTTCTTCTTAGGACGTGGCACTGATTATTATGTTGCACTAGAAGCTTCATTAAAATTAAAAGAAATCACTTATATTCATTCCGAAGCATTTCCAGGCGGTGAACTAAAGCATGGTCCTCTTGCTTTAATTGAAAAGAACACTCCAGTGTTTGGTTTTATTACTCTTCCAGAAATCTCTGCGGCTATGCGTGGTAATTTTTCCGAAGTAAAAGCCCGTAATGCTAAAGTTTATTCAATTGTAACGAAGAATTTAGCCACAAAAGATGATACAATAGTAATCGATAACTTAAATCGTGATATTTCCGCACTTGCTATTGTTATGGTTGCTCAATATTTAGCTTATTACGCCGCCTTAGCGCGTAATAAAGATATTGATAAACCAAGAAACTTAGCAAAATCCGTAACGGTAGAATAGGGGTTAAATTTTATGCGATATTTTGGAACTGATGGTATACGTGGAGAGGCTTATGTAACACTTACTGATAGCCTAGCGCGCAAAGTTGGTAAAAGTTTAAAGTTATTAAATTGTAAAAAAGTTGTTATTGGTTATGATACAAGAGAATCTAATCATATGCTTGCAGATAATATTGCACTTGGTGCAAAAAGTGCGGATAAGGAAGTAATTGATTTAGGTATTATTCCTACACCAGGACTTTGTTATGTATCAACATTAGAAAAATGTATTGGTGTTATGATTACTGCTTCTCATAACCCTTACCAAGATAATGGCATTAAAATATTTTATGATGGTGCAAAAATCAAAGATGAAATTGAAGAACAAATTGAAGATTTTATCGACAATAATGATGATGTTATTCATGAATCTTTAAAAGGAAGCATAAAAAAAGACGAATTAAAGAAAAATCTTTATGTTGAATTTTTAAATAGTTTAGTAATAGACAGCAATTTAAAAGTTGGATTTGATTGCGCTAATGGAGCCACTTCTTTTGTTTCTGAATTTTTCCGTCCTCATTTAAAAGAAGCATTATATATGGCTCATGAACCAGATGGTAAAAATATTAACGCTGGTGTTGGTTCTACACATATTGAAGCAATCGAAAAATTTGTAAAAGAGCATCATCTTAATATTGGTTTTGCTTTTGATGGTGATGGTGACCGCGTTTTGGCAGTTGATGAAAATGGAACTCTTCATAGCGGAGATGAACTAATTTATGTTATTGCTAAAGACTTAAAAGAAAATGGTTATTTAAATAATAATACTGTTGTTTTAACAATTATGTCTAATTTGGGTATTATTAATTCATTAAACAAATTAGGAATAAAGGTAAGTACTACTACTGTTGGTGACCGTAATGTTTTAAAAGAAATGCAATTACATAACTATGTTATAGGCGGAGAAAACTCTGGTCATATTATCAACTTACGTCACTTATCTACTGGCGATGGTATGTTATCTGCAATTATGATTTTAAATATTATGACTAAAACAAATAAATCTTTATTAGAATTAACTAAAGACTTAGAGATTTGGCCTGATAAGCTAGTAAATTTAAAAGTCAAAGATAAAAAAATTGCTAATGAAGATATTGTTAAAAACGAAGTTAATAAAATAAAAGAACAATATCCAAACATTCAACTAGTAATTCGCGCAAGTGGTACTGAAAACTTGCTCCGTGTTAGTTGCTGTGCCGAAAGTAAAGAACTTGTTAATGAAATTATTGAACATTTCGTTACATTAATTAATAAAATAGATCAAGGAGCAAAATAAATGAAAAATTATGCAATTGTCCTTGCAGCTGGACAAGGAAAGCGCATGAAAGTTCAACTTCCTAAATGCGCACATTTAATACTAAAAAAGCCAATGGCTAAATATGTTATTGATACTGTTGATGGTTGTGTTGATGAAAAGATTCTTGTTGTTGATTCAAATAGTAAAAATATTTTTGAAGAAATATTTGCTAATCAAGTGACTTATGCTTTACAAGTTTCACATTTAGGCACTGGCGATGCTTTACGTTGTGCTTTAAATGATATAAAAGATTTAGATGGATATTCTTTGATATTACCTGGTGATGTCCCCTTAGTGGATAAGCAAGAATTAATTAATTTTATGAATTTTCATGTTACTTCTCATGCTGATGTTTCTGTATTAACTATTCATATGAAAGAACCATCTAACTATGGACGTATAATCCGTGAAAATGGTCAAATGGTAGCTATACGTGAAAGTAACGTAGCTTCAAAAGAAGAATTAGAAATTAAGGAAGTTAACACAGGTATTTATTGTGTTAAAAATAGCGTTATTAAATCTTTACTTCCTAATGACAATAATCCATGTGACTTACCAATTATTGTTGAAAACGCTTATGAAAAAGGTTTAATAGTACGGACTTTTTCTTCAAACAATGAAGAATTCTACTATGATGTTAATGACTTTTATACTTTATCAATTGTTGAAAGCATTATTAAAATAGCTACTAATAAAAAGCATTTATTAAATGGTGTCAATATTATTTCTCCAGAAACAGTTACTATTTCTAGTGAAGTAACTATTGAACCTGGTGTAACAATTTATCCTAATACTTTTATTACTGGAAAAAGTGTTATTAAAAGTGGTGCTATTATTGGACCTGACTCCGAACTTCATAATGCGATTATTGATGAAGGTGCCACTATTCGTCATTCTCTAGTTGTGGATAGCTCTGTTGGCAAAGAAACTACTGTTGGTCCATTCGCCCATTTAAGAAATGGAACATCTGTTTATGATAATTGCCGTATTGGTAACTTTGTAGAAATTAAAAATTCTCGAATTGGTAATGGTACCAAAATATCACACTTAACTTATGTAGGTGACACCGATTGCGGTGAGAATGTCAACTGGGGTTGTGGATGTGTTACTGTTAATTATGACGGCAAATTTAAAAATAAGACCACTGTTGGCGATAATGTCTTTATTGGCTGTAACACTAATTTAATCGCTCCAATTTCAATTGGAAACAACGTTTTTATTGCAGCTGGTTCCACTATTACTGATGATATTCCTGATGAAGCATTCTCTATTGCTCGTACAAGACAAATAACTAAAGAAGATTACGCTCGTAAATATTCTTACGGAAAGAAGAAAAAATAATATGATTATAACCAAAATTGCTACTTGTGATAATGATTTTATTTCCACATTATGCGGTTTTGGTTTTTCTTATGATTTAGCAAGTTTTTTATATCACCATCATGATTTAGTTAAAATAAATAATCAAGCATTTTCATCACCAAATATAAAAAAAGGTGACAAAATTGAGCTTAATTTATTCGAAGAAAATAAGGTGTATGGAAATTCTAAAAATGATCTTGATATTCTTTATGAAGATGATTATTTATTAATTGTTAATAAACCACATAATATTGCCACTATCCCGACAATTAGACATTTCAATAATAATTTAGCTAGTGATGTTAGTAATTATTATTTGAGCCATAATATCAAAAGCAAAATTCATGTTGTGACAAGGTTAGATTACGAAACTAATGGAATAGTTATATTTGCTAAACATCAATATATTCATGCACTTATGAGTAAAGTAAAAATTGATAAATATTATCTTGCTAATGTTCATGGCATAATTCGAGAAAATGGAGTTATCAATAAACCTATTTTAAAAGATCCTAATGATACTAAAAAACGTATTATTGATGAAAAAGGAAAAACTAGTATTACCGAATATGAAATCATTAATGTTAATGAAAAAGAAAACAAAACCACTATTAAAGCGCATCTAATAACAGGTAGAACACATCAAATTCGCTTGCATTTTGCTAGTATTTCTCATCCTGTTATCGGTGATAAACTTTATGGAACTGATAATACTTCTTCTACTTTATGCTTAACTTGTGTAGAAGTGAAATTCATTCATCCAATCACTAATAATTTAATTCATATTAAAATTGAATAAAAAACTCAGATAACTGAGTTTTTTTCTGTTATTCACTTCTTAATGCTACAACTGGATCTTTTTTACTAGCAATTTGTGCTGGAATTAATCCGGCTATTAAAGTCATTAACATCGATATAGCAATTAATATGATTGCTCCTCCAATTGGTAAGACAGCTAAGTTTGAAATATCTGTTAATCCTTTTAAGATGATATTTGCAGGAATAATAATTAATGAAGTAACAATTATACCAATCGCCCCTGAGAAGAAACCAATAGAGATTGATTCAGCGGTAAATACACGTTTAATATCACGCTTTGAGGCTCCAATTGCGCGTAATATACCAATTTCTTTTATTCTCTCTAATACTGAGATATAAGTTATAACACCAATCATAATTGAAGATACAACTAATGAAATAGAAACAAATACAATTAACACAATGGAAATAATATCAATAATCATTGAAACACTCGACATAATTAAGCCAACATAATCAGTGTAATTTAAGACATTTTCATCATTGCCCAATGCAACTTTAGAATTCTCATTATACTTATCAATCATTTTAATAATTGCTTCTTTATTAGAAAAATCATAAGCATATAAATCAATTCTTGATGGAGAAGATAAATCACAAACACCTAATGTTTTTAAATTTTTTTCGTAAGATTCTTTATCATAATAATCATCAAGTTGAGTTTTTAAAGTTGAAGTAACTAATATTTCAATCAATTTATCAGTATATGTAGAATCTGTTTTACCTAATACATACATTTCATATAATTTATTAGCGTATTCCATTGATTCTTGATAAG
>URQK01000055.1 GCA_900549975.1 uncultured Mollicutes bacterium | reverse complement strand
TTCATCTCTTATTAAATCTTTTTGTAATTGTACATATTCTTTAATTGTCATTTTAATCACCGAAAATAATTATAACATACTTATAATTAAATTAATAAATTTATCTAAAAATAATGATAAATCATACCTAATCATTTATAATACTAGTTGTTTGGAGTTGATGATATGAAAAAATTATTAAAATACATGAAATCATATCGTTTAGAGGCTATTTTGGGGCCTTTATTCAAGTTACTTGAAGCGATATTTGAATTAATTGTTCCACTAATTGTTGCTCGTATTGTTAATGTGGGAATTAATGAAGGCGCTGGATTAAGTTACATTTTAAAAATGTGCTTAATTATGATTGGTCTAGGCGTAGTTGGCTTAGCTTGCTCAATTACGGCACAATATTTTAGTGCCAAAGCGGCCGTAGGATTTTCTTCTACTTTACGTCATGAATTATTTGTTAAAGCTCAGTCATTATCTTATAAAGAAATTGATGAATTAGGTACGGCAACAATGATTACCCGTATGACTAATGATGTTAATCAAGTGCAAAATGGTGTTAATTTATTTTTAAGATTATTTTTACGTTCACCATTCGTCGTATTTGGGGCACTTATCATGGCGTTTATTGTTGATGCTAAAGTCGCTATTATATTTGCGGTTGTGATATTAGTATTAAGCATTATAATTTTTACTATTTTATTAGTTAGCCAACCTAAATATAAAGTAGTTCAAAAACAATTAGATGGTGTTTTAAAATCAACACGTGAAAATTTAAATGGTGTTCGTGTTATTCGTGCTTTTAATAAAGAAAAACGAGAATTTGAAGAATTTAATGAAAAAATTACTAATCTAAGAAAAAGCCAAAAGAAAGTGGGCTATATTTCTTCATTAATGAATCCATTGACATACGCAATTATCAATGTTGGTATTATTGGTATTTTGTATTTAGGCGGAAGTCGCGTTGAATCTGGCGTTATTATTCAAGGTGATGTTCTTGCTTTATATAACTACATGTTACAAATTCTTACCGAATTAATTAAATTAGCAAACTTAGTTATTACTATTTCTAAATCATTAGCAAGCGCAGATCGTATTGCTAAAACTTTAGATATGGAGCCTTCTTTAGTTAGAAGTGAAGAAACTAAAAAAGAAAATATGCCATTTGTTGAATTTGATCATGTATCAATGAAATATAATAGCAACGAAGAAAGTCTAAGTAATGTTAATTTTGTTGCTAATCGTGGTGAAAGCATTGGTGTTATTGGTGGTACCGGTAGTGGTAAGACCACACTTATTAATTTACTTGCCCACTTATACGATGTTAGTAGTGGCGCAATTTATATTGATGGAAGAAATGTTACATCGATAAGTGATGAAGAACTTCATCATATTATTGGTATTGTTCCACAAAAAGCTGTTTTATTTAAAGGCACAATTCGTTCGAATATGTGTTTAAGAAAAGAAGATGCAAGTGAAGAAGAAATTCTTGAAGCTTTAACAGTTGCACAAGCTAAAGACTTTGTTTTGAAAAAAGAAAATGGTATTGATGCAGTTGTTGAACAAGAAGGAAAAAACTTCTCGGGCGGACAAAGACAAAGATTAACTATTGCTCGTGCTTTAGTAGGTAATCCTAGCATTGTTATTTTAGATGATAGTGCTTCAGCATTAGACTTCTTAACGGATTTAAATTTAAGAAAAGCTTTAAAAACTTTAAAGAATAATCCTCTTGTGTTTATTATTTCGCAACGTACAAGTTCAATTGCCCATTGTGATAAGATCATTGTTCTTGATGATGGCAAAGTTGTTGGTATAGGTAAGCATGATGAATTATTAAATAATTGTGAAGTTTATAAAGAAATTTATGATTCACAATTTAAAAAGGAGGAATAAGCATGAAAAAGAATTCCGCCACTAAAAAGATATTGAAATTAATATCTAAATATAAGTTTTTAGTATTTTTATCATTCTTGTTTGCAATTTTATCAGTCGCGGCAACATTATATATTCCAATCTTAATTGGTAATTCCATTAATGTAATTGTAAAAATTAATGAAGTAGATTTAGCCGTTATTACAAAAAATGCTATTTTAATCGGTATATTAATCTTAGTTGTAATTGTTACTCAATATGTTATGAGTATTATTAATAACAAAATCACTTATAACATTACTTATGACTTAAGAAAACAAGCATTTGAAAAAATACATCATTTACCAATTAGTTATATTGATTCGCATCAATATGGCGATATCGTTAGCCGTATTATTAACGATGTTGATACATTCGTAGATGGCTTATTAATGGGATTTACGCAACTGTTTGTTGGTGTACTTACTATTGTGGGCACTTTAGGATTAATGATTAGCATTAACTATATTGTCGCTATTGTGGTTGTATGTTTAACACCTTTATCATTATTAACAGCCAAATTTGTTTCAAAAAATTCTTATAAATATTTTAAAAATCAAACAGAAATTCGTGGCGAACAAACAGCGTTCATGGATGAAATGATTAATAACTTAAAAGTTGTTAAAGCATTCTCGATTGAAGATAAAAATGTTGTGAAATTTGATGAAGTAAATAATCGTTTAGAAAAATCATCTTTAAAAGCGATATTCTTCTCAAGCTTAGTTAATCCAACCACTCGTTTTATTAACGCGATTATTTATGCGATTGTAGCATTTATTGCGGCTTGGGTAATTATTAAATCACCTGCCAACTTAGTATTAGATGTTGGTAAATTCTCTACACTTTTAAGTTATGCAAGCCAATATAGTAAACCATTTAATGAAATTAGTGGTGTAGTAACAGAATTACAAAACTCAATTGCGTGCGCTAATAGGGTGTTTGAATATTTAGAAAGCAAAGAATTAGATAATACTGATTGTCCAAATCACTTAGAACACGCTAAAGGAAATATCAAACTTGAACATGTATATTTCTCTTATGTTCCAGAACAAAAATTAATTCAAGATTTTAATTTAATCGTTAAACCAGGTCAAAGAGTGGCTATTGTTGGTCCGACAGGATGTGGGAAAACTACTCTTATTAATTTATTTATGCGTTTTTATGATCCAACAAGCGGAACCATTTATATTGATGATTTAGATACAATTAAAACACCAAGAAAAGATATTAGAAATAATTTTGGCATGGTATTACAAGAAACTTGGATTAAAAATGCAACTGTTTTAGAAAATATTAAAATGGGTAAAGAAGATGCTACCAAAGAAGAAGTTATTCAAGCTGCAAAAGAAGCCCATGCTCATAGTTTCATTATGAAAATGAAAGATGGTTATGATACTGTGATAGGCGAAGATGGTGGTAACTTATCAGTTGGTCAAAAACAATTGCTTTGTATTGCGCGTATTATGTTAACAATGCCACCAATGCTTATCTTAGATGAAGCAACATCAAGTATTGATACGCGTACAGAATTAAAAATTCAAAATGCTTTTGCTAAGTTAATGCGTGGTAAAACTAGTTTCATCGTTGCCCACCGTTTATCAACCATTAAAAATTCGGATATTATCTTAGTTATGAATAATGGTAATATTATTGAACAAGGTAATCATAACGAATTAATGGCGAAAAAAGGATTCTATTACAAGTTATATAATTCCCAATTTGAAGAATAAAAAAACGACTATTGTTTAGCAAATAACGTTAAGCAATAGTCTTTTTGATTAGTCAAAATTAATTGTTAATTCCACTAGTTGGCAGTTATAATTATTCATAACACTTAGATTAAAATAAGTATTATCTTTACCATCATTACTAAAAGTTATTACTTTATTAGTGTCAGTTCGCTCTTTTAAAGTGCTATCTGTAATAGCTTCACTAATTACTTCATTCCCAAATGTTATCCCAATAATAGCGTTTTTACTTGTAGAAGAAGAACATTTAATTGTTACGGAATTAATGTTTCCTACACTCGAAGTATTATAAATATGTCCTGCGCCATTTGTATCTTTAGTTTTTCTAAGCATTAAATAGCCACTGCCATTATACGTCCCATAATTTGCACTAACTACTCCTAATTCAATTAATCCATTAGTAATTTTAGTTTTTTCTTTAGAAGATGCAGTGGGTAGTTTATCTTTTAAATCCAGAAAATTAAAAGTAATTGATTTTGTATTAACTAAAGAAGTACTATTATCACTAATTGATGGATGGGTTGATATTGAAGGACTAGTAGAAGTTGATTTACTAATTGACTCGGAATTACTAATAGATGACTTGTTATTACAACCATTTAATAAAACCAAAGAACTTAAAATAATAATTTTTTTGAAATTCATTTTCATTCACCTCAAAAATAGTATTACCAAAATAAATTATTTAATTCAAATTTTTTAATTATTGCTTTATAATTGTTCTAGGAGTGATTAAGTATGATAAATGATATAATTCATTTAAATAAATTTTATGATATAAAAACCGATCCAGTTATTCAAATTAACGTTATCCAAAATGTTGATATGGGAAAAAGAAAAAAATCTAAAACTTTAGTAATTGTTCCAGGCGGAGGATATGATTTTGTTTCTAACCGGGAAAAAGATCCCATTGCAGTGACTTTTTTAGCCAAAAACTATAATACAGTCACTTTAACTTATAGTTCTAAAGCCACTCAAAAAGATGTGTGCTATCCAATTCCTCACTTGGAATTATTATTAACTATTGATTTTATAATCAAAAATCAAAATAAATATCGCATCAATCCTAAAGAAATATTTTTAATTGGTTTTTCAGCAGGTGCCCATTTAGCAGGAAGTTATGTTTATAAATATATGGAATTAGCTAATATGATGAATTTAAAAAATGTTGAATCATATAAGCCTAAAGCCATTGCCTTATGTTATCCGGTAATTACTTTAACACAAAATACCCATCTTCATACAAAATTTAATATTACTAATGGTAATCCAAGCCTTATTAATGAATTAAGTATTGAACTTCATGTAACTAAAGATTATCCTCCAACATTTATTTGGACAACTTTAGAAGATACTGCCGTTGATCCAATATCAACAGAATTAATGGATGAAGCTTTAAATAAAGCAAAAGTTAAACATAAAACAATCTTCTATCCGATTGGACACCATGGCTTATCACTTGCTAATGATTTAGTATTAAGTAAAAAAGAAGCACATAAGTATCAAAGTATTACGACTTGGGTGGAAGAGTGCGATAAGTTTTTTAGCGATATTTTAAAAAACAAATAAAGATTATTTAGGAATATAAACAAGAATTGTTCATAAATTATATTGGTGATAAATATGCAAAAATTTTTTATGACAATTCTTTTTTCTTTATTAGCGCTTTTAGGAGTTAATAAAAATGTAACACCTCAAACAATTAACGAAGAAAGACCTGATTTAGCGCTTAATTCTTCTTCAATTGTTTTAATTGAACCAAATTCTAAGCGTGTAATTTACGAAGAAAATAAAGATGAAAAACATTATCCAGCGAGTATGACTAAAATGATGGGAATGTATATTGTTTTAGATAATATTCAAAAAGGTAATTTAAAATGGAGTGATATGGTTACTGCTAGTGAATATGCTTCAAGTATGGGCGGTACCCAAATATTTTTAGAACCAAATGAAAAAATGAGTGTGGAAGATTTATTTAAATCAGTTTGTATTAATTCCGCGAATGATGCGATTACCGCGCTTGGTGAACATATCGCTGGTTCAACACCAGCCTTCGTTTCTTTAATGAATAAAACTGCAAAACAATTAGGAATGAATAATACAAACTTTGTTAATCCAACTGGATTTGATGATGAAAATCATTACACAACGCCATATGATATGGCGCTTGTAGCTTCTGAACTTGTTAAATTTAATGAAGATTTATTCCGTTTTACACGTTTAAAAGAAGACTATGTAAGAAAAGATTCTTCGAATCCGTTTTGGTTAGTAAATACTAATAAAATGCTTGGACATTTTGATGGGTTAGATGGCTTAAAAACTGGTTTTACTTCGAAAGCTAATTATAATTTAACTGCTACCGCAAAAAGAAATGGCGTGCGCTTAATATCGGTAGTGATGAATGTTGATACGATTGCTCATCGAAGTCAAGATACCGCCACATTATTAAATTATGGTTTTAATAAAATGACGGCGATAAAAGTATTTGAAAAAAATGATATTATTACTTATGTTAACTTTAATAATTCATTAAATACTAAAACACCAGTAATAGTAAAAGAAGATGTTGTGGTAGTCACGAATAAAGAAGTAACAAAAGAAGACTTAAAAGCTGAAATTGAAATTACTATTTTAGAAGCACCATTAAAAAAAGGTGATTGTGTCGGTTACTTAACGATTATTGATAAAGATGATATCAAACACACATATCGGATTTATGTCGATGAAGAAGTAAGTAAAGCGAATTTCTTTGATTACTTATTTAAAAACTTTCTGGAATTTCTTTTCTAAGCACATTAAGTTGTGCTTTTTTTGTCGATTATTGACAAATGGTTTTTTGCATGAATTGTCGAAAAATGACTAAAATTTTAATGTCAAATTTATAATATTTTATAATACTCCCAAAGGAGGAAATATTATGAATGATGGAATAAAAATTACACCATTTGAGAATGGATTATTAATTAAAATATATGGTGAACTAGATAGCTTTCATGTTCTAGGATATAAAGATAAAATCGTTTTAGAAATGAAGAGATATAATCCTTATTTATTATTATGGGATTTAAAAAACGTCTCATTATTCGATAGTGCGGGTATTGGATTAATTTTAGGACGCTATAACGAAATTCGTAAAGTAAATGGGTTATGTGGCTTTATTTCTTTAACTACTTATACACGTAAAATTATCGAGTTAACAGGACTTTCTAAAATCATTTATGAATATAAAAACTTAGCCTCTTTTAAGAAAGAAGGAAAGGTACTTTTATGAATGAGATGGAACTTAAATTTAAAGCTAACTTAGTTAATGAAGCGTTAGCAAGAAATGCAGTTATTAGTTTTGTAAGTTTCCTTAATCCGACTATGGAACAAATATCAGAACTAAAAACAATAATTTCTGAAGCAGTAAGTAATGCAATCATCCATGGATATAAATTAAATCCAGAGCGTGATGTAATTATTAAAGCAGCCGTAGATAAAGAAACTTTAATTTTATCGATTATTGATTATGGAGTAGGTATTGAAAACATTGAATTAGCGCGTAAACCAAATTACACTACTAGACCAGACCTAGAGCGAGCGGGTATGGGATTATCAATTATTGATTCTTTATCCGATGATTTTGAAATTAAGTCAGTAGTGGGAATGGGCACAAAACTAGTAATTAAAAAGAACTTGATGAACTCGAATATTGAAGTTTATGGTAGTTAAAAACGAAACTTTTTCACTCATCAAAAAAGCTCAAGAAAATGATCAAGAAGCATTTGAAAAAGTAGTTAATGACAATATGTTACTTGTCTACAAATTAGCGCATCGTTATAAATCAAAATATACAGATTTTGAAGATCTAATATCAACAGGCACAATTGGCTTAATGAAAGCCATAAAGCAATTTGATACAAGTTTTAATGTGGAATTTTCAACTTACGCTGTGCCGTTAATTCTTGGAGAAATAAGAAGATTTTTTCGTGATGATGGTATCATTAAGATTTCTCGCGGAACAAAAGACTTAGCGAAACGTATTGAAGAAGCAAGAATCGAACTTGAAAATAAGAATCATAAAGAAGCAAGAATTGAAGATATTGCTGCACTTTTAGAAGTAGGTGTCGAAGATATTATTATGGCACTTGATGCAAATAACTATCCATTATCATTAGATGCTCCAATAGATGAAGATAATATGACTTTAAAAGATGTGATTGGAACAAGTGATAATATTGATTATTTAACAAGTATTGATTTAGAAGACGCTATTAAAAAATTAAGTAAAATTGATCAGATTTTTGTGCGCTTAAGATTTTTTGATAAAATGAAAAAAGCCGATTTAGCTAAGAGGTTTTCTTGTTCACAAGTTCAAATATCTCGTTGGGAGAAAAAAGTATTAAAAAAATTAAAAGAATATATGTCTTAAGTATAAACTAGCAAAAATTGGTAACCTTATTTATAGAGGTGAATTTATGAATAAGAGAGAATACCAAGAAATAGTTAAAAAGCATATTGGTAAGAAAAATAGATTGAAAAATGCTTTTTTTGCCACACTTATTGGCGGATTAGTGGGTGTTTTAGCTAATGGATTTTATGATATATCGTTATATTTAATTGGCTTAGAAAAAAGTGATGCGGGTTTACTTTCCACACTAGGTATAATTTTTGTAACGACTGTTTTAACATCGACTAGTTTATATAATAAAATCGCCCGTCTCGCTGGAGCGGGATTATTTATTCCTACTTCCGGATTTGCTAATTCTGTTGTGTCTTCGGCGATTGATGCCAAATTTGAAGGGCCAATATATGGCGTTGGTTCTCGTATGTTTTATCTAGCCGGCAGTGTTATTACTTATGGCTTTGTATCAGCGTTTTTATATGCACTTATTCGTTTACTTTTAAGTTATGCGGGGGTGAGTTTATGAGTTATTCCCTCGAATTTAAAAATTTGTTTATTGAATCATGCGCGACAATAGGCGGAAAAAAAGAATATGAAGGACCAATTGGTCAATATTTAGATAACTATATTAAAACATCTTATAATAAACAAAAAAGTTTTGAAGATGCGGAAATTAGTATGTCGAAATCCGCGATTGAAATAGCTTTAATGAAAGCTAAACTTGATACATCAAAAATTAAAGTAGCAATAGGCGGAGATTTATCCAATCAACTTGCTATATCAAGTGCAGTTATTAAGCATTTTAATCTAGGATTTATGGGCGTATATGGCGCCTGTTCATCTTTTATCTTAGCTTTAATTAATGCAGGTTTAATTGTTTCTAATAATAACAAAACATATGTAATAGCGTTTACTTCATCTTCATATGCAACAAGTGAAAGACAATTCCGTTTTCCTATTGAATATGGTATTCAAAAGAAAGATAGTGTTACTACGACAGTTACGGGCGCAAGTGCCGCAATATTAGGCAAAAGACCAACTAAAGTAAGGATTAAACGCGCTACAATCGGAAATGTGGTAGATGCAAGTTGGGATAATATTAATGATGTTGGTTCACCAATGTCACTAGCGGCTTATGTTACGATTAAAGATCATTTACATAATTTTAATGTTGATCCTAATTATTATGATTTAATTTTAACTGGTGATTTATCGCGTATTGGAAGTAAAATTTTGCTTGATTGTTTTAAAAAAGATGGCATAACTTTAACCAATTATAATGATGCGGGAAATATTATTTATCATAAAAATGATAAAGATGTTCATGCTGGTGGAAGTGGTCCAGCTTGTATTGGACTAGTCAGTATGTCTTTAATAATGCGCAAAATGGAAAAAGGAGAATTAAAGCGTGTCTTATTAGTGGGTACCGGAGCGTTATATTCACCTACTTTGACATTTCAAAAACATACGATTCCAATTGTGGCACACGCTATTGAACTAGAGGTGAACGAAAAATGACTTATTTATACGCATTCTTATTTTCAGGCTTTTTATGCTTAATTGCGCAAATTATTTTTGATAATACAAAATTAACACCAGGACATATCACTTCAATTTATGTAGTTATTGGTGTTTTATTAACCTCTTTTGGTATTTATGATTTTTTAGTTAAGTATTGTGGAGGAGGGGCAATGACTCCAATTACTAATTTTGGTTATACCTTAACAAAATCAGCATTAGAAGGTGCCAAAGAAGGAGGAGTATTAGGAATATTAAAAAGTATGCTTAAAAATTCTTCCGCGGTTTTATCTTTCGTTGTGATTATGGCTTTTTTTGCCTCATTAGTTTCTAAACCTCGTCCATAATATGAAAAATAAAGAAATAGAAAAAAGGATTGATTTGTTGAACAATTTTGATATGAAAAAGAAAAATATCAAAATTAAAGATAAATCCGCAACGATATATTTTACTTCTTCATTAGTGGATAAAATGGATATTATTTATCTAATGAAATATTTAGATAAATCAAAAAGCATTAAAGATTTAGATTTATTAATTTATAACGGAGAAATAAAAAAAGAAACTAATATTGATACGATAATTGAAGAATTATATGCTGGTTTTTTAGTTCTTTATATTAATGATGAAACTATTTATTTAATTGATGCGAAAAGTTATCCGAATCGCTCGATAGAAGAACCATTAACAGAAAAAACTATTCGTGGCTCGC
>URQK01000054.1 GCA_900549975.1 uncultured Mollicutes bacterium | reverse complement strand
GTTGTTATTGCCGCAGATACAATAGTAATCATTAATAATGAAGTATTAGGAAAGCCAACTAATAATGAAGACGCTAAAAGAATGCTTCACTTATTATCTAATAAAACTCATGATGTAGTAACTGGCTTTACCATTATTAGTAAAGAAAAAAACATTTCTAAAAGTGTTTTAACAAAAGTTACTTTTAATGAATTAAGTGATGAATTAATTAATGCTTATGTTAAAAGCGGCTCTCCTAAAGATAAAGCTGGGGCATACGGTATCCAAGATAAAGAATTTCCTTTAATTAAAAATATCGAAGGAAGTTATTATAATGTTGTTGGTTTGCCTTTAGAAGAATTAAAAAAATATTTATAACCTATACACTAATCTCTCTAGTTGCATATACTACTATGCTAGGGGGATTTTTTATTATGCCATATAATTATCAATATCGCTTCGTAGGACCAATTTGGCCTTTTGTAGGTGGATTATTAGTCGGCGGCTTATTCGCGCCTAATAAAGGGCCTTTATACCCATCTAATGGCTATCCAGTTCAAACTTATTATTACTATCAACCAGTTCCGTTTTATCAAAATAATTCCTATTATTCTTATCCATATAATCAACAATATAGTCAAAGTTATCCGACAAACAATACTAACCCTAATTACTATACTTCAAATAACAATAACAATCCGTATTATCAACAATAATAAACATTTAAAAAGTGAGTTACGCGCGAACTCACTTTATTTCTTTTTTAAATTGTTCTTCAATTTCACTAGCCACATTACCAATTAATAAAGTTATTTTACTAGACATTTTAATAACACGACTAACGCCACTAGATTTTAAACTTTCAATATTTAACAAACTATCATCTTTTAAACTAACATTTAAACGTGACATTTTAGCTTCTAAAGAATTAATATTAGCAATTCCTCCTAAGCCTTCCATAATTTGATTAAATAAATCGTTACTTGCTTTTTTGTTGTTGCTTTTTGTTTTATTTCTAATTAATAAAACTACGACAACAACAATTATTATTCCTAATATAATTAATCCTATTATAAGTCCATAATTTTTAAAAAAGTCACCAGCATCTAAAAACATAATTTTACATCTCCTTATCAATAATAAACGCTTTTCTTAAAACATCAATATAATTATGATCTATTTTACGAATTAATCTTACCTTACGGGAAGATAAAGTAATTGATATTTCTTTGATTTTAGAAATATTTGGCATTACTTCATGATCATATCCTACAATAATATTTTTAAATAATCCTGTAAATGAAATCGTCTTTTTGCCATCAACAATTAAACTAGACGCTAAAGAACGATAGGCATTATTTTGAATTGGGGCAATTTCGGTAATTTCTAATAGTGGTAAATCATGTTCCATAATCGCTCCGCCTAAAGATTTATTATAAGCCGAACTGCCTAAAGAGGAAGATACTACTAATCCATTTCCAGAAAAAGTTTCTAATTTATGCTCGTTAATAGCAACATCACTAATTAAAGTATGAAAAGGATTTTCAATTCTAATTTCATTTACAGCATATATGGTTTGGGTTTCTTTTTTAGAAACGATTTTACCTTTTATTAATGGGTAAGATACAATATTCACATTCTTGCTTTTAATATCATTAATTAATAAATCTATTTCACTTGTCGAATAATCTAAATAAAAGCCTAATGTTCCTGCATTTAATCCCACAAACTTTATTTTATCAACTTTATCAATATATTTATGTACCGCTCGTAAAAAAGTACCATCGCCGCCTAAAAAGAAAACATATTCTGGATTTTCTTCATCTAAAACAAAACCATCTTTTGCTAGTCTTCTTTTAAAGCTTTCGATATACATTTCGGTTATAACTTCTTTTTTAAAGCATATACCATACTTGTATTTCATAATTTTTAATCTCCTCTTTATATTTCAACAAAAATATTGTAACATATTAGTTAGCAAATTAGGAGATGAAATTATGTCAAACAACATGGAAATCGAAGCCAAAATGCTTCTAAACGAAAAAGAATATCTCGCGTTAGCAAGTAATATCTTAAAATATAACCCACGCGTAATGCAACAAACCAATTATTATTTAGATACTGACGATGCTAAATTAGAAAGTTATGGCTTAGGTTTAAGAATCCGTGAAAAAAATGGCAACTTTGAAATTACTTTAAAAGCACCACTTTCTGAAGGATTATTAGAAAAAAATTGTCCATTAACCAAAGATGAATTTAAAAGTATTTTGCATGGAGAAAATGTTAAGAACTCGACATTTGAATTCTTACAAATTCTTGGTTTTGATGTTGACAAAATTCATGTGATTTGTAGTTTATCAACTTACCGTATCGAATGTGATTACGATGGCGGTTTGTTATGCATCGATAAAAGCACATATGGAAGTGTTACTGATTATGAACTAGAAATGGAACACGACTCTATGGTTGATGCTGAAGAAAAGCTTAAACAATTCTGTGCGGAAGCAAATGTTCCAACTCACGAACTAAATAAAGTAACTAAACATCGTCGTGCGATGAACGAATACAATAAGAAAAAATAAAAACGGCCAACGCCGTTTTTTTATTATGTATTTTGATTATTAAAGTCATCTTTATGTTCGCAGAACTCGTATCTTTCACAAGCCCCTTTAGCGCATGCTAAGCGCACTAATCGGCGAATCTCTTCTGGAATAAAGGCACGAATTTCTTCTGAGTTATAACCAATTTGAATTTTGTTATCATCAACGATTATTGGTCTTTTTAAAACCGTTGGATTATCTAAAATAAATTTTACTAATTGACTCATTGACATTTTTTCTAAATCATAATTACCTTCTTTCATAATTTTTGATTTAGTAGAAATAATATCTTCGGTACCATTTTCTGATTTTTCAAGAATTTCATAAATATCTTTTTCATTTAAAGAAGCAGAAAAAATACTCTTTTCAACATATTCAATCTTATGATCTTCAAACCACTTTTTTACTTTGCGGCAAGAAGAGCAACTTGGTGATGTATAAATCTTTATCATTGTATCCACTCCTTACGCTTTATTTTAAAGAACTTAAGTCAATTTAACAATACTTTTTTTAGAATAATTTTAAATATTATCTTTCTTCTTTTTTAAATAGTTAGAAAGTTTATTCCATAACTTATTGCAAAATAAACTTATAGCCATTAAAATAACTCCTGTGGGTAACAAATAGAAAACTTTGGAAGATAACAAATATCCTAAAAACTCAAAAACATTATACCCATAATTTAAAAGTGTGATATCAATAACAAAAAATACACAACCTATCGTAGCTAATAATAAACCAATAGAAAATAGAGTAATTCGATAAAAATACATAATATCACCATTAGAAATTATGCATAAATAGTAAATATTAGAAAGGAAAAAGTAAAATATGGAAAAATACTTAATCGCGCTAGACCTGGATGGAACATTACTAAATAGTAAGAAAGAAATATGTCCTGATACTTTAAAATATCTTCACCATTTAGATAGTTTGGGTCATATCATTGTTATTGCTACTGGAAGACCAATTCGTTCTATCAAAAGATATTATGATGAATTAAATCTTCACTCTCCTATTATTTGCTATAATGGCGCAAATATTATATCTCCTAATGATATGACATTTAAAGAAGTTAATTTTGCCTTTCCTAAAGAAATAATTAAACAAATTTATAATGATGTTGGGCCAAAATATATTGAAAATGTTTTATGTGAAACAAATAAAGAACTCTGGGTTATTAAAGATGATGAAACACTTGAAAGTGTATTCGTTACTAAAGGTATGAAATTAATAAAAGGTGATATTCGTGAAACATTAACCGATGATCCAATGACTATGATTATCAAAAGTTATTCTACTTCTTCTAATAATATATTAGAAGCTGCAGTAAAAAAACACCCGGGATTAGAAATTAGATTCTGGATGGGTGCTTATGAATTATATTCTGAAATCTTCTTCTCTAATGTCACTAAGGCTCACGCTCTTGCAGATGTTGCTAAATTATATAATATTAGCCACGACCACATTATTGCCTTTGGAGATGCTAATAACGACATTCAAATGTTCCAATTTGCAGGAATATCGGTGGCTATGAAAAATGCGAACGACAACTTAAAAAAGTATGCCTCCCGTGTTAGTAAATTTGATAACAATCACGATGGCATAATGTATGAATTAAAAGATATTTTAAAAGATGAGTAGGCTTTGAGTCACTCATCTTTTTTGTTATCACAAGTCTATTTTTTATTAGCCTCTTTTTTCTTTTTCTTCTTATAATAGTTATAAACAAATAGAATATACCAAACACATATAGCATCATAGATTAAAACTATAGAAAACCATGCACCCTCAAACGTTTTTGTTATAATTGAGCCAACTATAAATGCTATTGTAAGCGTTACACTCAGAATAAATAATAATACCGCTATTGGTATTGAATAACGTTTTTCTAACAAATTTTGTTTTAATTCTTCTTCATCATAATCATCCATTAACTCTAGTCCTCCGATGTTAGTTGCTACTAACTTAGCTTTAATTATAATATAACATATGTAACAATTATTTGCAAATGCTGCAATTTAAAAAGTGAACTTCATTAATTGGAAATCCAACTAAATTAGTTCACTATATAATTATTATAAACTTTATTCAATTCCTAAGATTTTTAATAAATCTTTGTGTAAGATTGCTGGTAAATCTTTAACAAACTCTTTATCTTTATCATTTACACCATAATAGAATTTACATTTTGGTTCAGTTCCACTTGGACGTACACAAATAATCTTGTCTTCTCCCATATAGAATTTTAAGACATTTGATTTAGGAAGTGTAAGTACTTCTTTTGTTCCATCTTCATTTGTGGCAACACTATTTTCATAATCTTCAATTCTCGTAACTTTAAATCCCGCAATAGAAGTAATTCCTTTACGCAAATCTTCCATTAATTTGTCCATCTTTGCTGGTCCTTCTGCGCCTTTAAAAGCAATTGAGAATTGGGTATCATGATAATAATTGAATTTTTGTTCTAATTCATCTTTAACTATATCTAATGTTTTTCCATGTCTTAAATAGAACAAAGTCATTTCCACAATCATAAGTAAAGCTTGTTGAGCATCCTTATCACGAGCAAAAGGTTTAATTAAGCAACCATAAGATTCTTCATAGCCAAATTCATAATGTGGGCCATTGTTTTTAAGTGCTAAATCAACTGCATCACCAATAAACTTAAATCCAGTTAATAAAGATTCAGTTTTAACACCATACGAAGCAGCAATTTTAGTACCAAATGTTGATGTAACAATAGTGTTATACATAATACCATTTTTAGAAAGTAAACCTTTTTCTTTACGTTCTCCTAATATGTAATTAATTAATAGTGCACCTGATTGGTTACCCGTAAGTAATTCAAATTCACCATGAGAATTTTTAAAAGCAACACCCACTCTATCAGCATCTGGATCAGTCATAACAATTAAGTCTGCATCTAATTCTTTAGCTAATTTTAATGGCTCAATATATGCTTTAGGTTCTTCTGGATTTGGAGATAAAGTATTTGAGAAATCAGGATCTGGTGTACATTGACTTAATACTGGGAAGATATTATCTTTGTAACCGGCTTTTTCAAATATTTTCATTGCAGGTATATAACTTGTTCCGTGTTGTGGAGTATAAACTACTTTAAATCCTTTTTTATCTAAATTTGGATTCAAACGAATACTTAATACTTCTTCAACATAGCGATTGTCAATTGTATCATCTAAAACAACATTTTTTCCTGGAACTTCTGCTTTTTTATAAGTAACTGATAATTCATCAGGTAAAGTAGCAAGAATTTCAAGTAATCTTTCAATGCGATAAGGCACTAATTGGCAGCCATTTTCATCATAAACTTTATAGCCATTATATTCGCGTGGGTTATGGCTTGCGGTAATCATAACTCCTCCCACAGCCTTTAATTCACGAACCGCAAATGAAAGTTCTGGAGTTGGACGTAAACTATCAAAAATAAATGTATTAATACCCATTTCATTTAATGTCTTCGCCGTATCTAAAGTAAATTCACGAGACATATGTCTATTATCATGCGAGATAACAACACCACTAGTTTTAGCATTAGGGAATTTTTCAAGTAAATACATACCAAATGCCACAGTTGATTTACGAACAGTAAAGATATTAAGACGATTAGTACCTGGGCCTAAAATACCCCGCATTCCAGCTGTACCAAATTCTGCATCTTTAAAGAATGCATCATTTTTTTCATCTTCACTCATAGATAAAATTTCTTTTTTGGTTTTTTCATCAACAGCAGGTGAGTTTAACCAACGTTGATAATTTGTTTCAATAATACTCATTTTATATTTTCTCTCTTTCCTCTATAAATTGTACTAAATTTTTAAACCTTTTTAAACGATTTTCATAATTTAAAAATCGTAGCCAAGCAAAAAAGTATTCGTTATCTTCAAAGTCAATGGCAAATTTAGTAATATTAACATCACTACTCATTACTTCTAAGAAAGACTTTGGAGTAATATATGGCTTACCATTATATACTAAAACTTTTGACTTAGATAAGTCAAATGCTAATGTAAAATATGCTTTATTCGGATTAGTTATTACCATTTCTTCCGCTTTTTTTATAGCTAAGTAATTTTCTTTAGAAATAGTATTTAAACCTTGTAATTCATAGACATATGACAATAATTTAAGTTTAATCAAATCCATAAGATAAACATCAACGACGGGGCCATAGTTAATCATTCTTTCACCAAGATTTTCTAAATTATCAAAACGATATCCATGGTATCTAAGCGTCATATATGGGCAAAATAAATAACTAACTTTAAACACAAATTCATCATCGTCGGCAATATCTTGTAATTGCACGAACTTTTGATATAAATAAGGTTCATTTTCTTTTAAAGATTTTTGAAAATCATCACGAATGATTAAGCTAAATGCTAAATCGGGATATTTATACATATTTTGACCTAATTCAATTAAATTAGTGATATGTAAATCATCAAAATACACATCTAAATCCATTAAATAACACCGCCTTTCAAATAAGAAATGCACATAATAACTGCATAGCCTATCAATGATAACAAGAATAAAACTAATATAGTTAAGCGGATAATGTTTATGGTGTTAATTGTGGATTCTTTATATTTTCTTTCACTAATATTAACTTTTGATTCTAAAAACAAAATAATTCTTCGATAATTTGCTAAATAGTTAACTTTAGTAATTGGAGTTTTAACTTTGCTTTTATCTTTAATTGCTTCTAAAAAAGTCTTTTTTATTTTAAATACTGAATCTTCAAAACTTTTAACAGATAAGTAAGCATGACTTTTTAAATATGTATAACAATATTTTTTCTCATCAAAATAACTTTCTTCCATACGAATATTTAATAGTTCTCCTGCTTCAAAAAGAAATAAGAAAATAACGAAGAATAAGAAAAAATAGCTAGAAACACTATGTCCTAATAAAACAGTATTCATAAACTTTGAAGAAGAAAATATACTAACAAAAAAGATAATATTACCTAGAATAATTAAAATTGGATAAATTAAGCCTCTTTTAAATATCGAAAATGGGTTCCCTTTAAAATAAAATTTATTACGTTTACTTATTAAAAAGTTAACTTTATCAATAATAATTTCTTGCGCGTCTTCCGCCCATTTTTTAGTAATTTCATTAGTTACCTTAATTTTATCTTTATTGGATATTTCTTCATTAGTAATTAATTCATCAATTGTCATTTCCTTGTTATGATAATAGCAAGGAAGTTCACCAATCATTGTAATACTCGTATTCATTTCCATAGGATTAAACATGATGGGATTAATGAAGTATTTTGGTTGCGAGATTTGATATAAATAATCAACTTTGGCGCGTGCAATAAAAGCATCCTTAATCGATGTAATTTTATTGATACTTAATTCTTCATATTCTTTTAAAAACTTTTCGGTATATGGCACTTGATATTTTGATGCCATTTCCACGTTAATAACTAATTGCTTATAATGTTCACTGTTTTCGATTTCACTCAAAACTGCTTGAATATGTTTGCTTACATCTACCTCAAACATTTCGGATAATAACAATATTTTTTCTCTAGGGTTCATGATCTCACCCCAAATCCAATGCGAAATAACGGCTCTAATAAGCCAAATGGTAATTTAGCAGCATGATTTAATATTGCCAAAACATAAATTATCATGATATTTAAAGAAATAAATAACAATGACTTCCAAAGTACGGCTTCATTTAATAAAGTTCTTTCTTCATGCTTTGATAAAAGTACAGGCGGTTTATATGGTACAAATCGTCTTAATAAAGCATAAAGCATTAACCAGGCCACAAATAGTTGTAAAAGTACAATTAATCCCGCAATAAAAACAATAAAGTTTGGATTTGTTGCGCTTGCTGTTAAGTTTAGAGAACGAACTAAATCAATAAAAAAGTCTTCAATTTGGTTATTAAATACATAATTATCAAATACTTTTAATAGCATCGCTAATAAATCCACCATTAAAAGTGATGTAGCAATAACGCGCGATTTAAAAACATTTGCAAAAATAACTGCAACTATAACAATAATATTTATCAATAATAAAATTAAAGATAATGATATCATGTTTTTCTCCTACGCTAATTTACTCAAAATATCTTTTTCTTCTTTTGGTAAATTAGCAACAAAGCATTTATTGGATAAATAATTTAATTCACCTGGAACATTTTTAAATTCAATTTTATGAGCATGTAAAAATTGATTTTCAAAATTAAATGTGTCTTTAAAATATCTGTTCGTAGCAAAATCGCCATATTTTCCATCACCCACAACTGGATGATGAATATAGAGCATATGAGCACGAATTTGATGAGTTCTACCAGTTAAAATTCTTATTTTTAATAATGTATAATTTTCAAATTTCTCTTCAATATCGTAAATTGTAGTAGCGCTTTTGGCAAATGAAGAATGAAAATCAACTTTCACTAATCCACTTGCGGCATCTTTAAATAAAGGCGCGTCAATTGTGCCTCCTTTATTAACTTTCCCAACCACTAAAGCTAGATACTCTTTTTCTAATGTTTCTTTATCTTTAAATAGTTCTAATAAGCATTGTAACGCTTTAATAGTTTTACCAAACACCACTAATCCAGAAGTATTACGATCAATACGATGTGCCGGAGCGGGTGTAAATCCTTGTGATGTTTTAGGATTATATTCGCCTTTTGCATATAAATAACTTAATACTTGATTTGATAATGTCATTCTCTTTTCTTTTTCATCACCATGAACAAGTAATCCACGTGGCTTATTAACTATTAAAATATTATCATCTTCATAAATAATTTCATGATTAAATTTAATTGATTCAATTGGGCGAGGATTATTAAATTCTTTTAATTGTTCATCAGTTACATAAATTCTCATAACATCATCTTTTTTTAAGATATAATCGATAGTAATCCAATGTCCATTAATCTTTACATCTTTTTTTCGAAAAATACGATAAATAAAAGAAAGTGGAGCATCATTTAAAAACTTGCGAACAAATTTATCCGCACGTTGTCCTTCGTTCTCTTTGGTTATTAATATTTCTTGCATATTCATCACTCTCTTCGCTAATATTATGACTTAAATAAGTCATAATTGCAAAAAAATAATGACAAAAGTGAAAAATAATGATACAATTATCAAGCGTTGGAGAATTACCCAAGTGGTTGAAGGGGCGGGCTTGGAAAGCTCGTAGGCTTGTAACAGGGCGCTAGGGTTCAAATCCCTAATTCTCCGCCAGGAAAAATATTAAGTTTGGCACGAAATTTGCCAAACTTTTTTGTATCTATAGTTATGATTTATCTTATTAGTTCTGCAATTAATTTTTAACATTTTACATAATTCTATGATATAATTTTTTTAGTGAAAGCAAAAAACTATGACATTTGATATTTTAAAGTCATTATAAGCATTATAAAAATTTAAAGGAGAGAAAAAATTATTATGAATTATAAAGCAACAAGTCAATATAAATGGTTTCGTAATCGTTTCTTTTTTCATTTATTTTCTGCATGTGCATGGCTAATAGTTATTGTTTTATGTTTTTTATTAACTTTATTAGACACTGAAGTAAATCTTAAAGATTTTGCAATTTTCTTTCTTATATTCGGCTGCGCTCTTGTAGCAATAGTATGTGGCTCAATTATTATATATTACGGCGTAAAACTATTAAATTTATCTAAAGATAATTATGAAATAAAAGAAGTAATGATTTTAAATGTTTATGAAATTTCAACGAAAAGAATTGGATTAACGATTTTAACTGAAGCAACTGAAAAAGTAGAATTTGTTATCTATAAATTATTTTTAGATTCCGCAATTTCTCTCTGCACATTTATTATATTATCTATCGTTCCTTCTTCCGTCAAAGA
>URQK01000053.1 GCA_900549975.1 uncultured Mollicutes bacterium | reverse complement strand
AAATCTTGTAATAGTTATTAATTTAATAAATTAATACTTTTTTCCTATTATTCACTAAAAATAAAAATGTTTGGACATTTTGTTTAATTTTTTTGTAAATCTTTAGAAGCAAAAAGCATTTAAATATTTTTATCAAGCAGCTTATCATAATTTTTCAAAATATGTATAACTTTTGGTAATAATATTGAAAATGCTATGGATTTATGGTACTATAAAAACACCTGAGGAGTAGCGTACTCGAGTAATCTCAACACACCCGTTTAATAAAACTGGGATTACTAATCAATAAAAGATTTCGCAAGATCATGGTAAGACCCCATGATCTTTTTTCATGGAAATAAACTATAATCAAGGAGGAAAATAATTATGATTAAGTCTATTTTATTTGTCGTTTTTGCTGCACTTATTATTCTATTTTTGGTAGGAATTGCAGTTTCCACCAACACAAAGAAAGGAAAAATTATTGATGTAACTAACGGTAATAAAAAGAAACTCAACAAGATTTCTATTATCGGTTTACTTGTTTCTTTAATAGGAACTATTTTGATACCAGGATCTTTCCATCAAGTAGAAGCCGGACAAGTTGCCGTTGTTAAAAGTTTAGGTAAAGTAGTTGGCACTCGTTTACCGGGAACATATTTCGATTTTTGTTTAACCACAAATTACACATATTTTGATACTACTGTACAAAAATTAGAAATTAATACTAGTTCTTATTCTAGCGATGCTCAAACTATGAATATACAAATGACAGTGCAATTTAAAATTGATCCTAGAAAAGCGGAAAATATTTTAACTGAATACACAAATATGGATTCTTTAGGACAAAGAATTGAAAAAGTTGCTGATGATAATACTAAATCAATATTATCTAAATACACTGCGATGAAAATTATCGAAACAAGAGCAAAAATATCTCCAGAAGTTGAAAATGTTGTTAAAGAAACAGTTGGAAATAAATATTATGTACAAGTTACTGCAGTTAACTTAACTAATATTGATTTTACCGATGAATTTGAAAAAGCTGTTGAAGATAAAGTGGTCGCAGAACAGCAAAAAGAAGCCGCTATTACGAAAGCAGAGCAAGAATTAGAAGTCGCAAAATTAACTGCACAAGCTAAAATTGAAGCTGCTCGTGGTGATGCTGAAAGTCAAAAAATCATTGCCTCTGCTTCTGCTGAAGCTATGGCTTTAAAAATTGTAGAATTATCTAAATCATTAGGTTTTAAAGTAAATGAAACTTATATTCAAAGTGTAGAAACAGTTAAAGAAAATATACAAACTAACGAAATAGTTTCTAAAAAAACAGTTGAATCAGAAACAAATACATATCCTAACGTTGGTGTTATGGTCAATTACGAAGAAGATAATTTAATTAAAACAACAATATCAACTTCATTAGCAAGTACAAAATATTCTATTGTATATGATGAAACACATACAAAAGATGATTTAAATATCGTTGTAGAATTTGTTAAATACTTAGAATATTTAGAAAAATGGGATGGAAAACTTCCTAGTGTTATGACTGGTAAAGATAATGTTGATATTATCATCCCTTCTAACCCAAGTACGGGTGAATAATTAAGTGCAAAAAGCTGTTGAGTTTTTAAAGCTCAACGGTTTTTTATTTGGTTTTGCTAAGTATTTTTATCTTTTAATTTTATTCAACTCCAAAATGCACTAAAATTAGTAGAATTTGGAGTTGTAGATATAATTATCAATTTAAATTAACAGATTAAGCGTAAAAAAACTATTGAATTTTAGTGCAATAGTTTTTTAATTTAGATTTTAGTTATTATTTTTCAAATCTATATTTTTTAAATGCGTGTAATCCTTCAAATACAGCCGAATCACCTAATTGATCTTCAATACGTAATAATTGATTGTATTTTGCCATACGATCAGTTCGTGAAGCAGATCCTGTCTTAATTTGTCCAGCATTAACAGCAACACTTAAATCAGCAATTGTCGTATCTTCAGTTTCACCAGATCTATGTGAGACCATTGTAGTGTAACCATTTGTTTGAGCCATTCTAATGGTATCAAGTGTTTCAGTTAAAGTACCAATTTGATTAACTTTAATTAAAATACTATTAGCAACATGATTTACAATACCTTTTCTTAAGAATCCAATATTAGTAACAAATAAATCATCACCAACTAATTGAATCTTATCGTCTAAACGATCAGTTAACTTCTTCCAACCTTTCCAGTCAGATTCGCCTAAACCATCTTCAATAGTAATAATTGGGTATTCTTTAATCATGCTTTCAAACCATTCAATCATTTCTTCACTAGTTTTAGAACCTTGTCCACTCTTAACTAAATCATATTTTTTAGTTTCTGGATTATAGAATTCACTAGCGGCAACATCCATTCCTAAGAAAATTTCTTTACCTGGTTTATATCCTGCTTTTTTAATAGCTTCCATAATTAATTCTAATGGTTCAGTATTTCCGTGTTTGCAACTTGGAGCAAATCCACCTTCATCACCAACACCAGTTTCATAGCCTTTTGATTTTAAGACATTCTTTAAAGCATGGAATGTTTCAACACCCGCTCTTAAGGCTTCATGAAATGTTTTAAATCCTGCTGGAATAATGAAAAATTCTTGGAAATCGACAGTTGAATCAGCATGGGCACCTCCATTAATAACATTCATCATTGGAGTAGGTAATACTTTAGCGTTAGGTCCGCCTAAATATTGATATAAAGGCATATTGTGTGCTTTAGAAGCCGCAATTGCACAAGCAAGTGAAACACCAAGCATTGCGTTAGCGCCTAATTTTGATTTAAATGGTGTCCCATCTAATTTTAATAATGTGTTATCAATAGCAATCTGATTAGTAACATCCATTCCTAATATAGCTGGTTTAATAATTTCATTAACATTTTTAACTGCTTTTAAAACACCTTTTCCTTGAAATCTAGACTTGTCACCATCACGAAGTTCAAGTGCTTCATTTTCTCCTGTTGAAGCGCCACTAGGAACAATTGCTCTTCCTACTAAGCCACTTTCAAGAGTAACTTCTACTTCAACTGTTGGATTACCACGTGAATCAAGTACTTCACGGGCGTATACATTTGTAATTTTATTCATCTTTTAAAATCTCCTTTTCTTATATTATTAGTATAATAAGAAAAAAATTTCCGATATTTTAAAACGATAATGAAAACGATACAAAATATTTATTAAAAAATGTCTAGAAACAAATTCTAGACACTTTCAACTTATATTTTCTTTACTACTACTTCTACATCTCCATATTTTGAACTAGCATTTACTTTAACATCACCTTTATTATCTGGTTTAATAATTGCTAAAGCCTCGCCATAATATGTGGAAGTGGTATTATTTAAATATCCTTCTTTAGAATAAGAACAACCATTACCAAATCCTAATAATGTGCCATTTTCAACATTATCAATAGTTATATTGTCTTTTATCGCTGGTTTAACTACGCCGTTTTTATCACTAAACATGAATCGTACATAAACTAAATCATTTTCTTTAAATTCATTAGATTCACTAGTTCCTGTTAAAGTAACTACGTTATTGCCACTTCGAATAATTGCTTCACCAATTAAATTATAATCTTTATCATACGCTTGTGCTTTTAATTCACCTGGTTGATACTTAACTTTAAACACATTCAATGTTTTTTTAGTTTTCTTTCTTTTTAATAATTTTCCATTTAAATATAATTCAATAAATGGCGCTTTAGTATATACTTCTACTTCAGTAGTTTTACCTTCAAATCCATCATAAGACCAATTATCTAAAGCCATTGAACATTTCCACGCGGATGGGGAATGTTTTCTTTTATAATGATTAACTGGTACAACACCAATAGCTATTACTTTTTGATCAAACGCTACTTGCATAAAATCCATTTCACTAAGTTTTTTACCAGTAATGTCTATTCTTCCACTTCCTGCGGTTAGCCAACCAACAGAATGTGAGAAATCATTATCACAATATTCATCTACCGTCCAAGAGCCAATACCAACTTCACCAATATAATCAATACCTGCCCAAACAAAATCACCAATTAAACGTGGATTCTTTTTAGCAAGTTCATAAAAGACATCTGCATCAGAACAAAATGTTTCTGTTCCTAAAATAAAACGATTTGGATATTTCTTTAAGTCATGTTTATAACGCTTAATGCCATAATTATATCCCGCTACATCAAGAGCGGCAAAAGCATCACGAGTTTTAACATCACACCTATGAAGAGTAGCGCCAATTTTCATAAATGATGCCCCCATAATACCTGTTAAATCATTAAAGAATTCACTACCCACTGATTTCTTTTTCTTTTTTGATTTTAGTTCTTTTTGGGCTTTTTTATCCGAATATACACCTAAGTTCATCGAACTTAATAAATTAAAGAAAATATTTACTCCACAAGTAACATAACGATAATCGATAGAATGTAAATATTCTGTCATTTTACGTGTTAATTCAATACCTTTCTTTTGTCCAGTTTCACTAACTTCATTACCAATAGAATACATAATAACACTTGGGTGGTTATAGTCTTTATCAGACATTAATTTTAAATCATGTTCATAGTTTTGTTCCATATGTAAAACATAATCATAATATGTTTTATGAATATACCAACAGTCCACGTATTCATCTAAGACATATAAGCCTAATTCATCACATGCATCCAAGAATGCTTTAGAACATGGATTATGGGCACTTCTAACAGCGTTATATCCAGCATCTTTTAATAATTTAGCTTTACGATATTCAGCAAAATCAATATTTCTAGCTCCAATTAAACCATTATCATGATGAATACATGCTCCAAGAAGAATTTCACGTTTTCCATTAATTAATAATCCTTTTTCTTTAGAAAGTTCAATAGTTCTTAGACCAAAACGTACAAATTGTTCATCTTGATTAAATTTAAATTTTGCTTTTACTAAATTAGGACTATCGCTTGACCATAATAATGCATCACTTAAAGTTACTACTTCTTCTACATGTTTATTAGAATTAAATGTACAATGTTTTAATAACTTTTCATTTTGATAAAAATCAACTTCAACATTACCTACACTTGTAGTATCTAACTCTACACTAATTGTTTTATCCGAGTATGATGAGACTTACGGCCATGAGTGCCATGCCGGCCACCACGCCGTAGATCGAGATGTGCGCTTCGCCGTATTCACGGGCCGCTGATCCTGTATACCATCTTGAGTTTGGTTGATCAGCATTAAAACATTTAACAATAATAACATTATCACCTAATTTAACAAACTTAGTGATATCAACAAAGAAATCATTATATCCATAATTTTCTTTATGTACAAAAGTGGAATTTATATATATTTCTGCGTCCTTATAAACTCCTTCAAATTCCAAAACAAGAATTCTATTTAATAATTCTTTATTAATTTCAAAATGCTTTTCATACTCATAATCATAGCCTTCAAAATATGATATGTTTTTAGCACCTTTACTTTCTAATGACCTATTTTCGCTAATCATGGCATCATGAGGTAATTCACAAGGTACTTTTGTTTCTTCTCCAATTTTAGAATAACACCAATCGTAATTAAAATTTATTTTATCCATTTTTTCACCACCATCTAAATAATATCATAAAAAAAATAAATATTTTTTTAAAGACATAAATTTAACTATTTTTGGCATAATTAGTAAAAATGCAGGCACAAAATGCCTGCATTCAAACATAAATTACCAAATAAATTATTTATCCACGGCACCAAATGTGCCCATTCCTAAATCCATTTCGGCATTATCAACTGTAATATATCCATTAGCAAATACATCACTAGTTAAGCGATGGAAAGTAATTTTAAATTGGTTGTCGCCTTCATACATGTCTGGTAATGTTGCTCTATAAGCAGTAAATTGTGCTTTAGCGGCAGTGGTAGCATCTTCTTTAACTGCACCATGCGATAAATAAGCATTAGTAAATACTGGAGCACATGATCCTACTCCATTTTGAATACCAGTAATTTGTCCTTCATAAGTAAATACAGAAGGTGCAAAGTCTTCATAGTACTTAGTAATTGTAAAATGGAATTTTGTTTCTGCATCAACATAAACTTCAATTTCTTCGTTGTTTTTAGTTCTAGTTTTTCCTTCACTTGTACGATATTTCCAGTTGCCTAATACACTTGATCCTAAAGCAATTTCTTTCTCAGTAGAGTTATTACCACCATTATTATTACAAGACGCTAATACTCCTCCCATTGCTAATAAAGTCATAATAGGCATAATCTTTAATAAATTCTTTTTCATTTTTTGTTCCTTTTCTTTCTTTTTTTATTTTTTAAACACTTCAATACTTGTTAATATGACTGAAACTATATAAGTAAGTGCGCTAACGATGAACGTTGGCATAATGCCATAACCAATATCTTTAATTCCTGCAAAGTAATATCCTAAGTTACCTAATTGTGATGACACTACTAATAAAAGTGTTAAGAATGTTAGAGCACTAATAGCAATCATAATGAATGATTTAAAGTCTTTGTAAATTACCACGAATATTGTAAGAAAAATACTAACGATAGAAATAACAATTAACCAAACATTAAGTCTTGCATTCATTAAGTTTTGGGAAACAATATAACAAACTAATCCGATAATTGATAGCAAAATAGAAATAGTTAATATAATGAATGATTTCTTATTCTTTTTTAACAATTCAAACATTTATTTAGCCTCCTTTTTTTTATTCTTAGTGTCAATAACTATTTGCCATACTAATGAAGCAATAGTTAATGCACCAAAGACTACCATAATGCTAATCGCGGTTGTTTGATACCAAGTAATACTTTTCTTTACTTTAGTCCCATAAGATACACTAGCGGCTAACCAAGTATTAGCCCATAAGTATAAGTTACGATGACATGCTTCTCTTACTGCTTTAAATAAAACAGCATCTTTTCCAATTTCATTTGCAGATAATGATCCATTAGTGAATTCGGTTGTGTTTGTATCAAATTCGGTTGTACCATTAATAATCGAAGTTGGTCCATTTACATAGCCATCTGAAGCAGAGTCAGCAATAACTACGCCACGATATCCCCATTCATCCACTAAAATATCTTGCATTAAGCCAGATGAAGCACCAATATATTTGCAGCCTAGTCTATTCTTAGCACACATTGTACAATTAGCGTTTCCAGCAGCTAATGCACCTTCAAAAGCACGAAGATAAATTTCACGAGCGGCTTGTTCATTTACAAATGTTGAAACACCGCCTCTATTTACTTCTTGATCGTTGAAAGCAAAGTGTTTTGGTCCCATTGATAAGCCAAACTTAAATGCACCATTAACTTCATTTTTAGTTTGATAATACGCTAAAATTCCATCTTCAGAATAATATTCACCATTTCTTCCTAAATAAGCAGTACGGTGTGTATTATTACCTGGTCCCCAAGCACAATGATAACCAGTCCATAAACCATCATTGCCAAACATTTCACCAACTTGCTCAGCCAAATCTTGGTTAAATGTTGCACTTAATACTACTTCAGTTGGAAACATTGCAGCATATACCGCGTATTCACTATCATCAGTAATATAAGAAGCACATAATCCTGTTGGCCCGTCAAAAGCCATATACGAAGGCATATTAATTGAAGAAATAACGCCACTATTAGCAAGACCCACTAATCTTGACATTTCATCTAATGATAATTGATTTAATAAGTCTTCCCATCTTTCATCATCATAGCTTGCACCATTCATATCCGCTAATTGGTAATTAGTGGTTTTATTATCATAATTAACACCTTTAACAACATTAGATAAATCACTTGATTCACTAGATGGTGTATAAGATGATCCGTCCTTCATGTCTTTAATCATATCTGGTGTTGCGGTTAATGTAACGCCATCACTCCAAGTGCCTGCCCAATCATTACGGCTTAAATATGTGACTAAATCACCATAATGGTTGATATCTACTTCTTCTAAGTGATTAGTAATTTTCACCCCAGAATATTCACTTGTCGAGCAAGTTACATCATCGACTTCTTTACCAATTTCTTTATTATATTCATAAGATATAGCTTGTTTTTGATCCCCATCATAGTCCATGCCATTTTCAGTAGTTAAACCTTTTTTGGCTAAGATATTATTTAAAGCATCATGTGAACCATTACCGATACCAAAGTAATAAGTACCATAATCTAATATGTAAGTTTTTGCTTTAGTGTAATCATAAGAGGCAAATAAATCCATATCTAATTCTAAGTCTAATGTTACTGATTCATTTGGTTTTAACGTTTGAGTTTTAGTATATCCAGATAAAGCTACAGAAGATTTTTCTACTTTGTTATCAATATCATATTGAGTATATGGACTTTGAACATAAGCTTGTAAGACATCTTTTCCTTCTACTTTGCCAACGTTTTTAGTAGTAATATTAAGAGTTACTTTCTTATTAGTTAAATCCCAATTAATACTATTAATTTCTCTTTCGAAATTAGTATAAGATAAACCATAACCAAATGTATAACTTACTTCTTTGGAATAATCCCATTTACTAGTATCCATAAATGCCCCTGTAGAAGATGAAGCATTACCTTTATTTAAGACTGTGTCTTCATAACGAGTTTCATAGTACTTATAACCTACATAGATACCTTCTTGATAAACAACATAGTTATTGGCACTTGCAGCATCAATTTCACTAGCGTTAGTAAATGTGAAATCGCCAAAGTTTTGCACCGCCGGCGCAGAATACACATTTGCCGCGATAGTGTCTGGTAAATGTCCACTTGGTGATACTTGACCAGTAATTACATCACATAAGCCAAATATACCAGTATTACCTAACGAGCCAACACTAATAATTGCGCCAATTTGATTATCATGTTTTAATTCATCGATACCCATCATATAGTCACTATTAATAACCACAATAACTTTTGATGAACATTTTTTAGCCTCTGCGATTAATTCCCTTTCCGTATTTTGAAGTTCCAAAGCATTATGAGTTCCATCTCCATCAAGAACTTTGCTTGGATTTTTTGATACATCATTGCTTTCACCAAATGTGCGGCAAATAAATACAATCGCCGCATCATTATAAGATGCATAACTATTCTTAACATCACTAGAATATTCACTTGGTTTAATTTCACCAGTGCGGTATCCCTTTGAATCTGATGCACGATAGTTTCCCTTATAGTTCTTATAGTAATTCCATAAAGTTGGGTTAACTTCTACACCATCACTTTTAAGAACATCTTGTAAAGTATCATTACATGTTACTTTACCTCCGCCCGAAACTGGGCCATAAATTAATTTTGTCGAAGACCTTCCAAATACACTAACTTTGGTATTCTTAGCAATTGGTAAAGTATCATTTTCATTTTTAAGTAATACCGAACCTTCGCTAACAATATCTTTAATTAGTTCTTTTTTTGCTTCTACTAAATCTTTAGCACTACTATATGTCGATACGTAAGTACCATTATCCACCCCAGAAGTTGTTGAACCTGGTAAATATCTATTAATAGCTATTTCCCAAGTAAAAGTCATTTCAGTTGCAGCAATAGCAAACGCAAATAGCATACTAGAAATAAAAGTGCTAACTTTTAAAGCTTTTCTTTTCATAATTTCCTCCTTGTCTAAGACAAATGCATTATATGGAAAGGGGTTACAATTAGCAACAAATGTGGAATAAATCACTTGTAAACGGTTACATAATGTTATTTTTATGGAATAAAATAACAAAATTTTGGAATCAAATGCATATAAAAATAAAACATCCAGTATTCGTGGATGTCATATTTACTTTTTATTAATTACAATTGCTTGTTTCTTATTTTTTAAAATTGCTAAGTATTTATTTCGAATATCTTGGGCTTTTCTTTTTGAAATAATTAACTTATTATCATCTTTTAAAGTTACATCTTCATTATTAATAACCTTAATATATTCACTATTAACAAGATAACATTTATGCGTTCTAATAAATCCTTGAGTTATTAATTCATTTTCAAAGTCATTCATATTTTCTCTTACCGTAATAGTGGAATCAGGATTAGTTAAATGAATAATTTGATATTTGCCATCACTTTCAATATAAGTAATATTTTTAATGTCTAAGCTTCTTGTATTTTTTCCTTTTAGCACTAATTTATGTTCAATCTCTTTAGTATCATCTTCACTTAAATAAGAGTTAATAACAAATGTAAAATCTTTAATAAAATTATTTTTTCTTACAAAACCATAAGGATGTGTCTTTAATGAATCAAATACTCGTTCTTCATGGGAACTAATAAATACAATTTTAGTATCCATACCCATATTAGATATTTCTTTTGCTACTTCTATTCCGTCTTCCTTATTAAGTTCAATATCAAGAAATATTAAATTCATTCTTTCTTTAGCAAGCACTTCTAATAATGACTTAGGTTCTAAAAATGTTTCAATACTTGTGGATAAGTTTTTATCAGCAAAAATAGTTTTAGTAATATTTTTAATTATCTCTAGTGTTGATTTTTCATCATCACAAATAGCAATCTTAATTATTTGTTCCATGTGTTTCTTCCTCCACGAATATTAATACTGTTGCGATAAACATATTATTTTTACACTCTAATTCAATTGAACCTTTATATTTTTCCACAATACTATTAACAATCTTTAATCCCCATCCGTGATAGTTATCATCACTATTATTTCTTAATAAACATTTTAATTCACTTTTATTAAATTTTTGATTAGTATAGTTTTTAACTTTAATA
>URQK01000052.1 GCA_900549975.1 uncultured Mollicutes bacterium | reverse complement strand
AGCGGAGAAAATGGCAATACCCTCGTCTGAATAGTGGAAATGACGGAGAAGTTTCTCCTGCTCCACGTTGATCTGTTTGTTACTTTCTTCTAAAAGTTGATAGTTATGAATGATTTTTTCTTACATTTTATTAAATTTTTTCGACCTTCTTCGTTTCTTGTATAAAATATTTCAAATTTGCCTATTCGTCCTAATAAATTATTTTTAAACGCCTCTACCATTTCTTTTTTTTGACCTAATATTGCTGGACAAGCAAAAGAATTTTGATAATCTAGATAATTATATTTTTCAAAAATTAAAATATATCGCGGATTATCGATAGGTGAAAAGAATTCATTAATAGCTTGATTAAAGATATTTTGTTCTAAATTACTGGCATTTTTTAAATGTATTCCAATAAAAATATCATTCCCTGTTGTTTTCACACTTGCCCTATAACTAATCAAATCTGCTTCTTGTAAAGTTTTAAGTAATGCTTTAGAAATATGAACCATATTCTTTTTAGGAGAAGAATGAGAAATTAAATAATGAATTGATTTTATAAACAAGAAACCAAATATTACAAATAAAATTATCAATAATAAAAGCACAAATAACACTCTATAAAAAGCGCCATCATAATTTTCTGAAGAAATAAGAATACCTGTAAATATATTTATAATACCAGCACTTATTGTTGATTCAAGTGCAATATATAAAGCTATACCAACGTAACTTAAATAATTAAATGGTTTAATTATTTGAGTGGTTGGAACCTCGATTTCATCAATCAATTTAAAATTCTTAGCTAATGATTTTTCCCAATTACTTTTAAAATAATCTCTTTTTTTAGATAATTCTAACATTTTTTCATTGATTTTTTTGATTCCATCTTTATTAAAAGGTGGTTTTATTATTGTTAATCGATCAATTCCACTTTCTATCTCACCAGTTTCATAATTTGGTCCGACGAAGCAATCGAATCTTCTTACTAGTGTGTCATAATCTAATGATGTTATTTCATTGTAATCCAATTGGCTTTTTATATATGTTGATTTTATTATGTTATTTTCAAATATGTACTCTGGTTCTATTGTCGCTAGATGCCAAATATTAGCAACTTTGTTAGGATTACTATTATCTTTTCTTATTGCTCTACCGCGCATTTGATTAGAAAGCATAAAGCTTCCTACAAAACTAGCAAGAATTAATGTATTAATACAAGGAGAATCCCAGCCTTCACCTAACAAAGATTTTGTTCCAATTATAATATTGATTATTCCTTCCTTAAATAATTTCGAAGCAATATCCACTTTTTCTTTATTCTTGATTTTAGAAAAATTAAATTCCGAATAACCGCTATCTTTAATTTGATGAATTTTTGTTTCATAATCATTTAAATATTCTTTGCAATATGTTGGCAAAATAACTAAATTACCAGATAAAACGCCCATTTTATAATTCGGATTGGCTTTAGCAAGTGATTCAAAAATTGTAACAACACTAATATTCATTGGCTTATTATTTGTAAAAACTATATTTAGATTTTCTTTTTTTATATAATCTGTGAGAATTAATAATCTTAATTTATCTCCAAGATTATCGCTCTCATGCTTAGTTATTTCAACTATACTATTAAGTTTGCCTAATGAACATATTAAGCTGCGTTTAAAACTCTCTTTTAATGAAAAATTTATTAATCCTTTTTCTAATACTGCATATTTTTTTAAAATCTTAAGTATTGTGGATTTTTCTTCCTCATCCAAAATATCAGCATTTAATAAATATTGATACGCTATTTCATAATAAGATATATTCGGTTCTGGAAGCGAATGATTTATCGTTAATTTATTAATCATTTTCTTATTTAATTCATAGTTTAAGGATTTTAAAATAATCAAATTTGCAATAATTGGTTTAACATTTTCATATAAAGTATCATCTTCAGTTTCATAAAGCATATTAATATAATTATTCACTTTATCGTATATTTTTAAATTTCGTAGTTCATTTATAGCTTTCAAAACGTTCTCTTTGTATTCTTTAAATATCGCAGTTTCTTCCTTTGTTGGGTAATTAAAATATATAAAATCTTGGTGTGGACATAATGTTTGTTCTTTTACAAGCTCCGGAACAAATATTTCTTCATCAATTGGTCCGCATACTTTTTCATACCTATCCCATTCTGCTTTTTTAGCATCATATGGTGGTGTTGCAGTTAAGGCAATTATTTTAATGTCATTGCCTAATTTTTCAATAAATTTTTCAAGTGATTTTTGCCATTCGTTTTGTAAATGATGTGCTTCATCTAAACAAATTGTTTTAACATTGTGTCTTTTTATTAGTGCGAAAATATCAAGATTACTATAATCTATTACTTCACCATCTTCTTCTACACTAATTTTGTTCATAATTGAATGAAGAGCTTGGTAAGTTATAGAATTAATCAAAGTGATTTCATGCAAATCATATGAAAAATAATCATCTATATTTTCATTAGAAGGCAAAAAACACTCTCTAAAACGATCGCCCCATTGATATTTAATGGTGGTGGTTGGTGATAAAATTATTGTCGGTGCATTCAATTTACGAATTAATTCTAATCCTAAAATGGTCTTACCACTTCCAGGAGCGGCAACTATATGTATTTTACCATTTAAAAGATATTTATCCGCATTGTTTAATACTCTATCTTGGTAATCTCTAAATTTTCCTTTAAATTTAACATTTTCAAAATTTTTCATACTAATATTATATCATTTTCTCAAAACAAAAAAAATCCCTGATTTTTCATCAGAGATTAATTATTTCTAGAAATTAGTAATATTATTTGCTCTCTTTAGGTGTATCATCTTTTTTCTTCTCGATTAGTTTTCCACCTAGGTACCCAGCAATTAAAGATTTAATATCTAATCCTGTGGCTTTTTGAAGCCCATCAATTATTTGATTACCATTTTTAGATAATTCCTCAGTTAATTTGGCTGTATTTCCTTCGCCATACATCGTAATAGAGTCAATTTTACTCATTGCAGAAGCCATTGGTTCAGAGTATGCTTTAATAATTTCTGGAAGCACATTAGAATCAAGAATTAATTGTAGAGTCGCTGCTTCTCCATATTGCTTCATCGCGTCTGCTTTTGCTTTAATTGCATCAGCTTCTGCCTTACCTTTTGCTTCAATGCCCTTAGCTTCCGCAAGTGCTGCCTCTCTTAAAGCATTTGCCTTAGCGATTTGAGCAGCGGCTTCGGCTTCAGCTTGAATCTTTAAAGCTTCGGCTGCTTTAGTGCGAGCAACTTTTTCAGCTTCTGCCTTAATTTTTTCCATTTCTGCTTCTTGTTCTAGTTCATATTTTTTCGCTTCAGCAGCTTTTTGACGAGCATATAAATCTGCTTCAGAAGCTTGTTCTTTAGCATACTTTTCTGCATCTGCTTGCTTATTAATAGTAGCTTGAAGTTTTCTTTCTTGAAGTTCAACTTCCTTTTGTCCTAATTCTACTTCACGTTCACGCTTAGCAATATCAGCATTAATTTGTGCAATGTTAATCTCTTGTTTACGTTTTTGTTCCTCAATAGCATAAGCAGCATCAGCGGTAGCTTTAGCGGTATCTGTTTGTTGTTTTAACGCTGATTCTTTAAGTGATAAAGATGTATTTTGTTCAATAATCTTTTGATTAGCTTCAACTCTTGATCTATTAGCAGCTTCTTCAGCATTAGATTTAGCAATGGTAACATCTCTTTCTGCATTTGCTTTAGCAATTGCAGCATCTTTTGAAATTTGAGAAATGTTATCAATACCTAAATTTTCAATCACATGGTTATCATCTGCGAATGATTGAATATTAAAGTTTACTACTTCAATTCCCATTTTAGCCATATCTGGAACAACATTGTCTTTAACTGATAATGCAACACCTTGACGGTCTTGTACAAGTTTTTTAATATCTACTGTACCAATAATTTCACGCATATTACCTTGTAATACTTGTTGAACTTGTTTGATTAAGTCTGATTCAGTCATATTAAGAATTGATTCAGCAGCACGATCAAGAAGTTCGGGATCAGAAGATATCTTTAAATTAGCAACGCCATCTACACGAATATTAATAAAATTAGACGTTGGAATTGCCTCATCAGTTTTAATATCAACTTGAAATACTCTTAATGAAAGTTTATCAATTCTTTGTAAAAAAGGAATTCTAAAGCCAGCTTTACCAATAAGAATCTTTCTTTTTCCTAGTCCTGACACAATAATAGCGGTATCTGGTGCTGCTTTAACATAACTACACGCAAATAAAATTAACAATACCACTAGTACAATAACACCAATGGTTAGACTAATTACAACTACATCTGATAAAATCATAATACTTACCTCCGTTTTATCATGTATATTTCAATATACAAATTAATTTAATAACACTTAAAATATATCATTAAATCATTGATTTTAAAATAAATTTTTCATTCATTATTCAATTAATTATGATTTAATAATAAATATGGTTTTACAAAGAAAAAATCTCTGATTTTTCACCAGAGATTAATTTAAACTAATTACTTAATAGCCCAAAGACCATGTAAATTGCAATAGCTAATTGCGTTAATAACTTCATCACCATCAACAAGAGCAAATTCCACGACTGGCTCTTCACCAGGATGTAATTCACGGCGTTGATTTCCAAATTTAGTTTGCAAGATAACCCAACCAATATAATGATTATCAAGCATTGGATGAGTTACTTCACCAACACTAACGCGTACAAGGTTACCAATTCTTGTTACAACTGGAATATGTTTTTCTTTAGCGGCTTCTGTTGTATTAGGTTTAATTTCAACAAATCCTTCAACATTAGTTAAATCGATTTCATCATTTGCAACTGCTAAAACTTTGCCACATTTTTTACATTCAAAGAACTTCATATTAATAATTTTCTTTTCTAACTTCAAAATATGATTGAGGATGTCCACATACTGGGCAAACAAGAGGTGCTTTCTTTCCAATAACTAAGTGGCCACAGTTACGGCATTCCCACATTGTTTCTTCAGATTTTTCAAATACTGCTTTCATCTCAACATTATTTAAAAGTTTTAAATATCTTTCTTCATGAGCTTTTTCAATTTTACCAACTGCTCTAAATTTCATTGCTATTGCTTTGAATCCTTCTTCTTCCGCAACTTTAGCGAACTCTTCATACATATCGGTCCACTCATAGTTTTCTCCACTAGCAGCAGCCTTTAAGTTTTCAGCAGTATTTCCGATTCCACCTAATTCTTTAAACCACATTTTGGCGTGCTCTTTTTCGTTATTAGCGGTTTCTTCAAAAATAGCAGCGATTTGTTCATAACCCTCTTTTCTTGCAACACTAGCAAAATAAGTGTACTTATTTCTTGCTTGTGATTCTCCGGCAAAAGCTGCTTGTAAATTTTTTTCTGTTTTTGATCCTTTTAGTTCCATATTTAATTTCCTTTCTTTTGTTTGCAATTATCACAAATATAGTGAATTGCTAGGTCATAATATAAGACATCAACATCACTATGACTTTTAATATCATCTAAGTAGTCAGGTAAGTCAATATCATCTACTAAGCCACACAAATCACATACTTTATGATGATGCGGAGTTAACGTATGATCAAAGTGATCTGGTTGATCTACAATTTTAACTCTTAGAATTTTACCTTCATCTACTAAAGAATTAAGATTATTGTAAATAGTGGCAAAAGTGATTCCTGGCATCATCTTTTGGGCAATATCATAAATTTCTTTTGCTGTCATATGAGCCATATTGTTTTGAACTATATCAAGAATTAATCGCCTTTGCTTCGTCATATAATCTCCTTTTTTAGAATCATTCTAAAATTCTATTTTTATTATAACAAATTAAAAAATGTTTGCAATACCCTTTTTTATTTTTCTTCTTTTATCGGTAAATATACATGACTTTTATAATTATTTTCATTAATAACTTCTTTATTCCAAAATTTCATTGCTTCTTCATAAAAATAATCAGCATTTTCATTAACACTTAATCCTTCTTTAGGACGTATTACATGTGAAAAAGTAAGGTTCATTCTTGGCTTCATCCATCTAAATAAAGGTTTTCTAAAAGTTTCTGCACAAACAACAATTGGTTTATTATGCATTGCAGCATATTTAAAAGATGTTTTTTCAAATTTTCTTAAACCAGTATAATAAGGCCATAATGTACCTTCAGGATAAATAGAAATCATAGCTCCTTTATTTACTAATTCTTTCATTGCTTTATTAAAACTACGAATATTAGTCATGTTATTAGGTAAAGGTAAACATCCTAACATCATTACTAAAGTTCCTATAATAGGAATATTTACAGGATCAGCATGTGATAAAACATATGTGCGACGCGGAAAGCCTGCAAATATATGCGATAAAAAAGCATCATAATAATGACAGTGATTAGAATAAAAGAATACTCCTTCTTTTTTATTTAATTCTTTGCGTAAATACTTTTTATTTTTGACTTTAACGCCTAAAACAATTTTACTAACTATCCACAATATTGGAAAAGCGATAATATAATAAACAATAAAACTAAAAAAACGATAAAATATATTTCGATGAATATATTTAAAATTATCTTTTAATGGTTTAGAATTATGGGCAATTGTACCAAAGTCATCTTGCATATCTTCATGATAATAATATATTTTATTTTTCATTACGCTATTAATCCTTTATCTTTTAGTTCACTAAATATAATATCGGCGATTTGCATAGATCCGTTTTTTTCACGGTTAACATTTTTCTTAATATTTTGTTTAAGTGCTTTTAAATAATTTGGATTTTCATATAAATAAGTTATTGTGCGATACATATGAGAAACATTATAACAAGTCACACCACAGTTTAAGTCTTCGCAAAATAATTTTGCTGACGCTTTTTCAATGTTATGTGCATAATAATCTACGACAACTGGAGTTCCCATATATAACGAATCAAGCACTGCATTAGGTCCAGATTTAGTAATAAACACATCACTAGCGCCATAATATTCATAAGCAAGTGGAGTAAAACGTAAAGGCACTAAAGTTATATTAGCAGGTACTTTGCTTTTCTTTTTATCAAAATATTGGTACACTTTTTCATTTTTACCAGCAAGCATTAAAATAGTAATTGGAAATTTAATGTTTTTAATCAAATTATTGCAAGCTCGTTTTGCTTTACCCTGAGCATAAGCACCATCTGCAATAATAACTGTAAATTTATCGAGTGGTAAATTGTATTTTTTACGATATTCTTCTTTTGTTCCCGTAGCATTAACTACTTCATTACGAGCAGTGAAAAACACACGACGTAACTGTTCATATTTAAATCTTCTCTTTTTAATTGATTCATTACAAGCTGCATCATTATTGTTAATAAATATGTCACTACGATTATCCCACCATACGTGGACATTATTATCTGGGTTATAAGTAATAACAGTTAAATTGGGCATATAACGTTTCTTTAATTCTAGAGCGGCAAAAGTAATGAAATAATGCGTAGAAATAATAACATCTGGATTATGTGCGCGCATTGCATCAATTGTAGCATCAGTATATTTTTTAAAAATCGTACGGTGTGTAAAACGCATAAATGTTTGTTTGCCCATTAAATCCAAAAACCAAAATATGCCAATACCAAATGCTTTATCCTTATTAGTTTTTTTTGTACAGCCGGACAAGAACTTTTCAAAATCAGCGGTAGCCTTACTACCTTCATCCATAATATGTGATTCAATGATATCTAATTTGTCACTATATTTTGCTTTTAAACTATCCGCAATGGCCTTCATTGACATAATATGTCCCATTCCAGATTCTATATATGTTAATAATACGCGGGGTTTGTTCATTTGAAAATCCAACTTTCTTTTGTATTTCGTTTATTATAGCAAATTTTAAATAGCGTAAACAACTATTCCCAAGCAAATAGAAATAATAAGCAACATAATTGCCGATATTGTCTTTTTCCTTATCTTCTTATACAAAAACATTATAAGCACTAGAACAAGGCAAATAATTAACGGTCTAATAAAATCATCAAAATTAAATGCAAAATTTTCATTAATCACAAAATTAGGAACTAAAATTTTAAATAATGTGAATAAACCAGTCGCTAGGATTAGACCGATAATAACAGGATTTATTCCTTTTAAAATAGATTTAACATATTTATTATCCATTATCTTTTTAAATATAATCGCAATTAATAAAATGATAATAAATGATGGCAATATCACACCTAATGTAGCTACAAGTGCACCTAAAAACCCCATTTGTGAAGTACCAACAAATGTAGCTAAATTAACTGCAATTGGTCCTGGGGTAGATTCTGCAATACCAACAATGTCAATGACTTCTTCGGCAGTTAGCCAGCCATTTTTAGTGACTTCTTCTTGAATAAGAGGAATCATGGCGTAGCCACCGCCAAAAGTGAATAAGCCTATTTTAAAAAAAGCAAAAAATAATTTAATTAGTACTTCCATTATTTTTATCCTCGTTTCGTTTAGATTTTTGAATAATAAAAGTAACTAATCCGATTAATCCACCAATAAGAATTAAATATATTGAAGAGAAATTGATACTAAAAATATCAATAAGAAGCATAGCTATAAAAGTAAGCGAAAAAATAATAATACTAACAACATCTTTATTCATCTTTTTTAGCAGTTTAATTCCTGCAGCAATAATAAGTATTGCTACAGCACATTTAATTCCCATGAAAGCATGTTGAATAATCGTATATTCCATCAAAGACGAAAAAACACTAGCAATAACGAAAATTATTGCTAGTGATGGAATTGTAACTCCTAATGTCGATACAATTGCACCTAACACTCCTAAAACTTTATAACCTGTATATGTAGCAATATTAATAGCAATTGGACCAGGTGTTGATTCAGCTATTGCGACCATATCAACTAATTCTTCTTCCTTAATCCAACCTTTTTTATTTATTACTTCATCTTCTAACAAAGCTACCATGGCATATCCACCACCAAAGGTAAATAAACCAATTTTCATAAATGTTAGAAATAAAATTAAATAATTTTTAAGAGTTCTATTCATAACTATTTAGTTAAGAAGGCAATGTAACTTAAGTAAGCTTCGTAAACGTCAGCTTTTGATGTAATTTCCATTGGTGCGTGCATATTCAATACACCAACACCGGCATCCATTACATGCATATTGTAGTTTCCTAAAATATAAGCAATAGTTCCGCCGCCACCTTGATCAACACGACCAAGTTCTGCAGTTTGATAATGAATATTTTCTTCATCTAATACTTTTCTTACCCAAGCAATAAATTCTGGGTTAGTATCATTACATCCACTCTTACCACGAGCCCCAGTATATTTATTAAAGACAACACCTTGTCCTAAATAAGCAGAGTTTTTAGTTTCATTAACGCTAGGATATAATGGGTCAACACCGGCAGAAACATCACTAGATAACATATATGAATTTTCAATAGCCATACGGACATCTAAGAAACTATTAGATCCCATTTTATTTAATAAGCGAGCAATAGTATTTTCAAAGAATAATGATTGGGCGCCCGTTGCACCAACTGAACCAATTTCTTCTTTATCTACTAAGATACAGCAAGAAGTAAATTCTGGATTTTCAACATCCAAAATTGCTTTTAAAGAAGTATAAGCACAAACTCTATCATCTTGACCATAGCTAGCAACCATGCTTGAATCTAAGCCATAACTACGAGCCTTACCAGCTGGAACGATTTCAATTTCACTAGAAACAAAATCTTCTTCTTCCATATTGTATTTTTTCTTTAAAATATTTAAGATATTTGCTTTTACGCTAAATTTATCTTTTTCTTTTAGTGGGATGCTACCAACTGTAACGTCCAAGTCTTCACCTTCAATAACTTTAGTGGCAGGTTTAGTGATTTGATCAGCGGCTAAGTGTGGTAATAAATCACCAATACCGAATATTGGGTCTTTATCACTTTCACCAATATTAACCACTTCAGTTGTACCATCTTTTTTACAAATAACGCCATGTAAAGCAAGTGGAATAGTTACCCATTGATATTTTTTAATACCACCATAATAGTGAGTATCAAGTAAAGCAAATCCATCCTTTTCATATAAAGGATTTTGTTTAACATCAATACGTGGAGAGTCAATGTGTGCTCCTAAAATACGCAAACCTTCTATCAAAGGTTTCTTACCAATGATGAATAAAGCAATATTTTTATTTTTATTAACAACGTACACTTTGTCGCCACTTTTTAATTTTTCATAAGCATCTAATGGTTTGAAGCCTTGTGCTTCAGCAAGAACAATGCTCTCTTTTACGCATTCTCTTTCTGTTTTTCCATTACTTAAAAATTCCATGTAATTATCATTGAATTTCATTATTTTTGATTTTTTATTTGCATCACAAGTATGCCAAATATTTTTCTTATACATATATAAAAACCTCTTTTCTATGTCTTTATTATAATCATTTCCTTATTATTTTCAATAATAACGATAAGTAACTTAAAACAAGTTTATTGAAATTTATCGTCAATAAATGGTAAAATATTTGTCGCTAAAAGAAAGTTGGTGTTTAAAGTTTATTTATTTAAACTTATATTATGATTAAATATGAAATTATTAATTTATTCGAACATAGAAATACCAAACCACTTGTTGCCGCAATTGGAAACTTTAATGGTTTTCATATTGGTCATCAAGAATTATTAAAAAAAGCAAATCAATTAAGTAATAATGATAACCAAACTGCAGTTATTACTTTTAAGCATCAATCACAAAAAAATCAAATTCTGAGTCTAGAAGATGAATGTACTTTTTTAAAAAAATTCAATATTTCTTTATTAATTATAATTGAGTTTAATGATGAGTTGCGTACCACTAGTGCCACAAATTT
>URQK01000051.1 GCA_900549975.1 uncultured Mollicutes bacterium | reverse complement strand
GCATTTTGATTGTTCCATCATTTAACCAATAAGCACTACTTCCTTTAGCTACATTAGTGGCTTTAACTTCTGCGTTAGAAGCAATATCTTGATAACCACTAATTAAGGAAGGTAGAGGTTGCATAGTAACTGTTGGTCCATTGGCGTAAATTACAGGAATTCCATCTTGATTTACAACAAATGATATTTTATCAAAACGAATTTTTCTTGCTTCCACAATATCGCTATCATTTAAGAAAGTATGATAACTAATATATAATTGGTCTCCCACTTTAATAAATGAATGGTGTCCAGATGAATTAGTATAAATATTAAGTCCGTCGGTAGTAATAATTGTTCCGCCCTTATCAACATCAATCTTAGTAAATGGTCCCATTGGTGATTTACCAACTGCTTGACGCACTTGATAAGTTGATTCTAAATAAGTATTAACCGAGAAAGTTAAATAATATAATCCATCATGATAGAACATATATGGCCCTTCATTAACTGTTCCTTCATCAATTTCATTACTTCCTCCGATTGATGTTACACTAGTTTGCGAAATACAAGTAACACTACTATAATCTGGGTCCCACCATTCATTCATTTTCATAATGTATGTTGATGAACTAGAATATCCAGCACCTTTATCATGAGTGAATAATAAATATTTTTGATTGTCCGTTGGATCTAAGAATGGTTCAGCATCGATAGCGGAGAAATAACCATTTGGTATTCCACTTTCTGGAGCATGATACTCAAATAATGGATGATCACTTGGTATTTTATTAAAATTAATTAATGGTTCTGAATCACTATGATATTCTTTGAAAGGTCCCATTGGCGATTTTGAAGTAGCAAGTGAAACATAATGAGAATTAGAGTACTTTTTCCATGTAGCACTATAATACATGTAATATGTTTGATCACTTTCATCATAATGAACCGCTGGTGCCCAGAAGTTTAAATAACCCCAATGTACATCTAAGTTAGGACGGAATACTGCGCCTAAATATTGCCAGTGCGTCATATCTTTTGTGCGCCATGCATTAATTGTGGATGTGGCAGTTACATAAGCATAATAATAACCACTATCTTGGTCTCCTTCTTTTTCTTCAACATATATTAAAGAAGGGTCTGCACCTTGCATGGTTTTTACATTTCCATAAAAAACACTAGTATTAAATTCTTGACGATTATCATTATAAAATTTAAACCACGAAGTATCTTTACTATTATCACAAGAACTAGCAACAAATAAAGAACATAAGAACAAAGCAATTTTTTTAAATAATTTACATTTCATTAACTTATGCCTCCTTAATTGCCGGAAATTTTTCTTCGATTACGTCTTTATCTTTTGAAAATTCATAATCAAAGAAATTGAATGTGGCGGTAAATGCTGTATCGGCATATAAGCCAAATTTTACTGAGCCATCTTCATTAACACTAAACCACTTTGTATCTAAAGAAGATATAGTTCTTACATATACTAGAGAGTTTGTAGCAAAATCTGTTAATAAGACATGAATCTTTTTGTTAACGCCATCATAAACCATACCCATACGCATAACAATATTTTTAAAATCTTCATTTTTAATATTTGTTAAGCCACCTGAACTTGGGCTTACATCATTTCCATTAAATTTATCTGAAGTTGGATTTCCGCTTGGGCCACCCATTACTGTCTGATAACCTGTAATAACTGTTCTAACACCAGTTGTATAACTTAAAGAAGCATATTTTCTTCCAATATACATATTCGTATTAGCGCTATATTTCTTAAAATAATAACCAATAGTCGCTAATTTATTATAATCTCCAAAGAATATTCCAACACGATTTTCATAAGTTGCAGTAATTCCTTCATAATCACTCATAGAAAGGCAAGTTGAGAAATAGAAATATTTTTCTTCCGTGTGGAAATAAGTAAATCCAGCATCTCTTTTGCTATTAGCGTCGCCACTACCAGAAAGAGTAATAGATGTTTTCTTATTTTCTGCATCATCTAGTGAATAATCCCATTTTTCCGAATTAAATGCCTTTATTTGTGCATCAAAATCTCCAAATGTAAGACCACCATTTAAATTTTCTTTTGCAAAACGCATACTTACTTTAACATCAGTATCTGGCATTAAGAATTTAACTTTTGTTTCACTATAAATTCGACTTTTATATATTTCTGATTTATTAACAACTAAAGATCTTTCAATACCATAGTAAGAGAAACTTGGAATAATTGTTAATGTGACTAATTCACCATATTGTGCACTTGTTTTATCAGAAGTAATTGTGCCACCTAATGAATCTTCAATTTCAATATTAGAAACAATTGCTGTAAATGATACACTTATTGAAGTATCACTACTAGGCATAATGAAACTAGGTTCATTAATTACCTTATCATTAACTTTGATTTCATTAACTTTATAGCCCGTATCACTAACGCAACTAATAGATAATAAGTCACCTTGTTTAGCTTTATTAACTACTTCACCTTGTTTCATAACATAGAAACTTCCATTAGTTGTCGCATTTAAAATAAGATTATAAGTTTCTTTTTCTTTAAAAGATTCCATGCCACAACTTGTTAAAACTAAACCAAGTGTTATAAATAATAATCCTTTACCTTTCATAAATTTATTTTTCATAAACGCACCTACTTAATTATTCTTAAAACAACTTTTCCAACATTTTTATTTGTTAGTAATAATTGGTGAGCTTCTTCTACTTCACTAATATCTAACACACGATAAATAGTTGGTTTAATTGATCCATCTTCAAAGTATTTAAAGAAATCTCTTTGTAAATGTTTTAATAGTTGTTCTTTTTCATCATTCGTACGTTTTCTTAACATACTACCAACTAAATGTAATCCTTTTGTTAATACTGGTCGTAATTGAATTTCCGTAGTAATACCCGCTAAAGTGGAAATAAGAATCCAATAACCGCCACTAGCCATATAAGATAAAGCTTCACCTAAGTCTTTTCCGGCTAAACAATCCATAGCAACATTAACTGGATGACCTTCTTCTTCAAAACGTTTGAAGGCTTCACTAATACTTTCTTTTTCTTGAACGATAACATAATCGGCATTTAGATGTTTAATTTTTTCTTTAACTTCTTCTGTCATTACGCTTGTTATAACTTTTGCACCAAATGCTTTAGCCATTGGTATTGCAGCACTTGCTAGTCCGCTAGCGCCAGCGGCAATATAAACTGTTTGTCCTTTTTGAAGCTTGCCTTCTTCAAATAAATTCAAGTAAGAAGTAACATAAGCTTCTGGAATTGCTGATGCTTCTTCATAAGTTAATCCTTTTGGCATTGGTAAAACTAATTGATAAGGAATAGCAATTTTAGTAGCGTAAGCTCCGCCTCCAACTAAAGCACACACTTTATCGCCAATTTTAAAGTTGGTTTTTTCTTGAGCTTTTTTACCCATTTCAATGATTTCACCTGCTAATTCTAGACCCATCCAAGACGGCCATCCTGCCGGTGAAGGATATTTTCCTTCTCTTTGAAGCAAATCTGCACGATTTAAAGCCACTGCATGAATTTTTACAATGATCTTATCATCTTCTAAAACTGGATCATCTACTTCACTCCAAACAAGATTTTTATTTTCATCAACTAGCATTGCTTTCATAAACTTTTTCCTCCTTAGCCTGTTCTATGTTTTTACTTTTTTCTTTATGTTTTATTTGTATATTACTTAAGACAATTGCTGCACTTACTAAGATAAATGCTAATAAATGTTCGATTGTTATTTTACTATTTAACGGCAAAGCCACTGAGACTAATGCTGCAAATAATGGTTCAGACATCTTTACAATAAATAATTTAGACAAATCATATTTTTTGACAATTGAATACCATAGCCAATAACTGATAATTGTTGCTAATACTAAATAAACAAATATTAACATTCCAGTAAGAGATATATTTCTTAGTCTTCCACCAAAGCATAATCCAACCACTAACAAGATTAATCCTCCAAATAATTGCGAATAACCCGTTACCGCTAATGCGGGTACATCTTTTAAAAATTTCTTATATATAACATTATATATTACCGTACAAAAACTCGCACCAATTACTAATAAACTTCCTAAATCAAATTTAATATGGAAAGCATCCATGTTCACTACTACAATTGAAGCAATTCCTAAGAACGCTGCTAGTAGTTTTAAAATAGAGAATTTCTCTTCTTTTATAAACAAGAAAGAAAAACATACAAATACCAATACTCCAGATTGTTTTAGTAACGCTGTTGAAGCACTATTAATTTTTGATAAACCAATATAAGTAAAGGAATAATGAAATATAATAGCGAATAATCCAACTAATAAAATTCCTAGAATGTTATTTTTCTTTTTTAAAGCTCTATATTCTTTATTTTTAATAGTAAACAAGGATAAGATAAATCCACTTACTAAAAATCTTAATCCCGCAAATAGGATTAAATCTGGCACAAAATCTGTATTTAAAGCAAATTCTTTAAATCCCCATTGCACAAAAGGAAATAATGAGCCCCATAAAGCCATAACTAGAACACTGAGTAAGATTATTTTAATGGTATTATTTTTTGCTTGACTTTCTAATGTGTTTTTTTCATTAACTGCCATTCACCTTACTCCTTAATATCATAACCACACGCTTGAAGTGTTAATTTATGAACTAAATACTCATGATCATATGTATAAGGATTCAATTCTTCTTTTTGAATCATCTTATATAAATGCTTAAATTGATCACTATATCTTCCTACTTGTGGTTCTAATTCAACAACCTTACTACAACTTGACCAAGATTTAGCATAATCTTTATGACAAACTGTAATATGAGTTGGGTTTTCTATTGGGCGAACTGATACAGTTCCTTCATCACCGCAAATAGTGAATTCTCTTCTTTCCCAACCATTAATTTCTGAACTATTGATACGAACAGTGGCAACACCAAATTCATATTCTAAAATAGCAAATCCACTATCTTCAAAATCTAATCCATCAGCTTTTGTACATTTATTAAATGGCACAACACGTAATGGTTCACCTAATACCGAAACAATTAAATCAATCATATGGCATCCATATATGTACATTGAAGGAGATTTAACATTATAAGAAATTAATCGTTTCTTAAAATCAACATTTAATCCCGTTGACATAGAGGTATCAATTGAGAATGGCTTTCCCACAAATCCTTCTTTAACTTGGTTTATTGCATATTGAATCGCGTGATTATAACGATACATATATCCCATTTGAATGATTAAGTCTTTTTTCTTAGCACTAATTAACAAATGTTTAAACTCATTTAAATTAATTCCTGCTGGTTTATCTAAATGAATATGATAACCTTTATCGATGCAAACTTGCGCAAATGGAACTAGGTTTTCTACTGCTGGCTCAACAAGCATTAAGTCTACATCTTTAATAGCAAATAATTCTTCTTCAGACATAAATTTAAGTCCTTCATAACACTTATCATGTCCTCTTCTATTTTTTACTTCGTCATTTTCCACATACACACCAACAATTTCAAATAGATCTGGTAAATTACGCATTTCTGCTACTTTAGCAGCACAGTGATTGTGGTCAATTCCATATATTCCAACTTTAATTCTTTTCATAAACTTACTCTCCTAAAGAGAGTATATTTTGGAAGCGCTTTTTTGTAAATGTTAATAATGATATTATTTGTCTTTTTTGATACGCAATTTAACAAAAGATTTATATTTATTAACTGGACATTTATGTTATTATATCTATATAAAGCGGTCATAGGAGGTAAAAATCCATGAAAAAATCAAATTTGAATTTATCCAATTTAGTACTTAACAAACTATTCGCTGTTAATACTATTAATAAATCCAATAAGCAGGTCGTAATCCGTAAAGGAAGATTTACTTATGCCTTTGCTTTAAAATTAGAAGGGACCACTATTTATAAGTGTAATGGTATTGAATATGTTTCTAATCGCCATACATTACTAGTAATATCTAAAAACACTGATTATACTTGGTTTTGTGAAGAATTAGGAAAATGTATTATGGTTGAATTTGACGCTGATTTTGATGGACAAACTTTTGATTTTTACCCAATTACTCTTAACGCTCAAAACGAGCAAGAAATTACTAGACTTTTTAATCTTATGGCACATATTTGGGATTCTAAAAAGAATAATTATATATTAAGGTGTAAATCAATATTTTATGAAATATTAGCAAAATCAACAATTAACTATGATGATGTATATGTTCCAAAATATATGATCAAATCAATTGAGCCCGCTGTTAAATACATGCTAAACAATTATAACGATATTGATATTTCAAATGAATCTTTAGCTAAATTATGTGGCATATCAACTGTATATTTCCGTAAATTGTTTTATAAAATATATAAAGTCGCACCAATTAAATACTTAAAAAAAGTTAGATTAGATAAAGCTAAAGAATTATTAATTGGTGACTTTACTTCTGTTAGCGATGTTGCTACACTCGTAGGATTTTCTAGTGTTTATACTTTCTCTAAAACTTTCAAAAAAGATATTGGTGTGGCACCTACTGAATATGCTAAAACCGCTGATTTAAATTAAAAATATACCACTATAAGAAGCATCTCATCCTTATTTTGCTTCTTTTTTTGCACAAAAAAGGATGTAACTACACGCTACATCCATTTTTGTTTTATTATTTTGTAAAAGTGTTATTACATTCTTCAATAGTCGCACTTGCAGTTTTATATCCCACGACATAACCAACACGCTTATTTTCTTCTGTTCCAACATCTTCAGTAACTATATCACCCACTACTACTTCTCCAGAATTTGTACAATTTTTAATTGTTGTTCCATAAGCCATTCCGACTATACCGCCTAAACGATATCCACCTTTACTATCTTCTTTTGTAGCAGTTACCTTACCTTCATTTGTGGCATTTTGTAATGTTGATGTTCTATTTCCATCATAGCCAAATGCACCAATAACTCCACCTACATAATTAGTTCCTTTTATATCTCCATAGTTATGAACATCTTCAACAGTAACATTAGAGAAGTTAAGCCCTCCGATAATTCCACCTGTGTTAGTTTTTCCAACTATAGTTCCATAATTATATAGCTTTGATAATACAAAATTACCACCTTTTCTAACTAGTCCAATGACTCCACCATTATTAAATCCTCGTCCATAAACATAGCCGCGATTAGTTAAATTGTTAACTTCAACAGCACCAGCTTCAATTGTTCCAATAACCCCACCAGTACCTTGTGCATCAGCAAATTTTGTTACACTACCATATACTGAACCATTATTAGTAGCATTTTTTAATGAACCAGCTTTTAATAAACCAATTACCCCACCAATATGGCCTTTACCATTATCATAAAATCTTCCAGCAATATTAGCATTATTTGTTGCATTTTCCACTAATCCACCATTTAAGTATCCTACTATTCCGCCGCAAACTCGATTAGTAGTAAATACTGTTCCAGATGTAGATACGTTTTTAATTGTTCCAGAACTTGCATTAAATAATCCAGCAACATATGGTTTAGATATTCTTAATTTCACATTATGATTATTACCATCAAATGTACCTTTAAATTCTTTTAACATCCATTTAGATGAAGAAGTTCCATCTTCATTATCAGTTGTAACTAAATCTCCATCTCCTATACCTGTAAAATTAGCATGAGCCATATTTAAGTCAGTTGTTAATGAGATGAATTTTCCTTCATAAGTATTACCTTCTTTTACTTCTTTTGCAAAGAAAGCCATATCGTTATTTGATTGGATCAAATATGGATCTATTTCAGTTCCTGTTCCACTTAAAGAAGTTGAATATGTATTTCCATCCCATTTGCCATCCTCATAAACTGGTGTTTCAGATGTTATTTCTTTATTTTTTAAGTCTTTAATAACCAAATCTACATTTCTACCGAATTCATGGCCTAATTCAAGCATTGCGCTAGAATCTAAATGTGCATAATCAGTGTTATCTTTATAGGTTGAAACCCAGTTACTATCCGCTACATCAATAAAATGATTTTTTGAACTTTTAGATGCATAATCTTCTTTAATTTGGTTAATTTTATTAAAATTAGTCCAATAATTCGTAATACCTGCATCAATAATTGATAATCCATTAGGCGTTACATATCCTGAATTTTCCCAAGTTTCTTTTAAATCCATAACATGGGTAGACCAGTTATTTTCATATTCATCACTATAGCTCTTAGCATCATTTTCTCCTTGCATCCAACAGTAAGAAATGATTTCCGGATATTCATTTTTATTGTTTTCTTTAATTATATTCATGCTCTCATCAACAAATTTAATTAAATAGTTATATAAATTATCACTAGCCATTGGTTTTCCTAATGAAGGTGAATACCAATTATCATGTAATGTTGTTGCGCCAGCAGCGGTTTTAATAATATAAAATTTTTCATTTGGATAATGTTCGTTTAAATACTCTGCCATTCCAAGTTCTGGCCCAAATGAAACTGAACCATCACTAGCTTTTCTTCCTTGTCCCATTTGAACAGGTGTAAAGCCATCGGATTTATGACGTGCTGTTTCAGATGCAAATGGGCTTAAATCATAATTAATTTGGATATTAGGATAACCATCGGCATATCTATTTCTAACATCTTCACTAAAGTATTTAACATAAGAATGACCAACTGCATTAGATTGACCCGCTAAAACTATGACTTTTACAATGTCTTTTGATTCACTATAATCACAATTTTCTCTTTCACAGCTTGTGATTATTTTTGTTCCTTCTTCATTCCTAACCGGATCACCCATTTTATGTCCCAAAGCAGGAATTTCTTCATCATAACTTTTACTTGCATCTTCATTACAAATAAAAGATTTGACGCCTTTTTCGGTACAAGTTGGTTCTTTAGTAATTACTTCTTTAAATGTATAAGTAATTGACGTACTTGGACTAGTACTAGGTTTTACACTAGGACTAGTACTTGTACTAGTTGAAGGAGTAGTTGTACTACCACTATTTGAAGCACTAGTAGAATTACTAGTACTTGTTGAATTCGAATTGCTTGTACTTGCTGAATTGTCGTTACAACCCGCTAAAGCAAGTAATGTTGCAATTGCTATAAATGCTATGTTTCTTTTTTTCATGTTTTTTGTTCCTTGTTATTATAATATTTTGATTTAACTATTGTTTTTTATAGTTATTTGTACAACTAGTTACTTTTCCATTCTTTGTCTTATATCCAGCAATATAAGCCACTCTATATGACGAAGTATCATAATTGTCTGCTATTTTTAATTCCGTATCTCCTGAATAACTTTCTACAAGTACTTCACCATTATTAGTACACTCAGTAATAGTTGAGCCATAACACATTCCAGATATCCCACCAATACGATAACTTTTGCCATCAGTATGTATTCCTTTTGCCACAATTTTGCCATTATTAATACATTTTTCCATAGTCGATGTTCTATCTCCATCATATCCAAAAGCACCAGTTATCCCACCAACATAATATGCACCTGTAACAACGCTATTTTCTTCATTCACACAATTTGAAATTGTGACATTACTAAAATTAACAAGGCCAACAATTCCTCCTGCAAGCATATGCTTGCTTGTTACATTTGCACTATTTGTGCATTTATCAAGTGTAAAATCACCACTTCTAATAATTCCTACAACTCCACCAGCTGTTGTTCCACTATTAATAATTTCACCGGTATTATGACAATTATTAACTTCTATTTTATTTGTAGAAACAACTATTTTATTTTTTGATAAATAATCATTAGATAATTTTTCAACAGTGCCAACAATTCCCCCAACCCCTAAAGCTGTTGCGATTTGTTTTGGTTCAATTGTAAGTGAATTTGCGTTCACGCCTTTATTATTATAACAGTTGATTATGGCGCTGCCATTACATGTATATGCTGCAATACCAGCTGCACGTCCAGAACTAGAGTTTATTGTAGCATTATTTGTACAATTATCAATTGTTCCAAAATTAGTTCCAACAAATCCTGCTGTATTGGCACCACCTGTAACACTTCCTGATACATTCAAATTTTTTATTACTGCACTAGACGTAGTTGTAGAAAATAGTGCTGTATTTGAACTTGTACCATTATTAATTTCTAATTTAATGTCATTACCATTTCCATTAAATGTTCCACTAAATTCTCCGAATGGTGCTTTAACTTCTTCTAAAATATTTAAATTTAAACTAATGTTGCTTGATTTATATTTATCATAATTATTCTTAAATTCAGTCCAACCAGTTTGACTATAAATCAAATATGGATTTGTTTCTGATCCATCGCCGCCACCAAGTTTAGCACTTTCTAATGATGAAGATAATGATACCGTTTCATTACCATTTATTGTAAGTGCGAACTTAATTACTTCATCACTACCAACGATTTTATCAGTAACTGTATTATCATAATTAATGTTATACACAGCCCAATAATATTTTCCTTTTGCAGCTTCGTTAGTGGTTAATGTTGCACCATCATAATAAAATGTATTACCTTCTACTTCAAGACCACGATAAACTTTGGTAATACTTTCCACTTGTTCTTCATAACTTCCGTCGATAGCGGCTCTTGTATAATTAATAGAATCAATTTCACCTTTTACAGCTACTGCAAATCTAAGAGATTCTTTACTATCTTTTGTTTTATCATAAAATGCAAACATTTTTGATGAATCAAATTTTAATGTAGACTCTCCAACTGCTTCACCAACAAGATTTTGTTTGTTTAAATAAATAACTTCGCCATTATTTTTAAAGTTATTGTCACCCTGGCTTCCATTATTAGACAAAACCACTGCAGCCATTGCTCCTAATGTCACTACGCTTAGGGCTACATAATAAGAAATTTTTGTTTTCATTATTTATTGTACCCCCCCCCGAAGGTTATATTGACATCAGTATCCGCAGCATGATTTCCTTCGATGGTTTCAACACCGGCAACTGAACTTTGTAAAATAACATCTTCTAATTTAATTAACTCGACAACTAAAATAGGTTTTTTGTAATT
>URQK01000050.1 GCA_900549975.1 uncultured Mollicutes bacterium | reverse complement strand
ATTTTTGAGCCATAAATAAGAACTGCTAAAGTTGTTTTTACTTTGTTTTCATCATTATTTTCAAATAAGTTTATATAGTCTCTACCTAATCCATCATATATGTAATTAGCGTAACTACTCTTTTTACTTTCATCATCGATAATAGTTTCCAAATAATTGATAACATCTGCCTTATTATATTCTCTATTTGTAAATTCATTACCTGTAAAGACATTAATAGTTGGATGTTCTTTTTGATACTTCACTACTTCCGAATCATTAATACGTCCTATCATATTAGTAATCAAGCCAGAGCGATAAGCAACAGTACCCGATATTGCTTTTCCTACTGATTCTTTTTTTGGTTTAATAATGCCACTTACTTTTAAGTTAATAACACGTTTATTATTGTTAAACACCGCTTCTAAATAATCTTTATCATTACGCATATTATCAGCCTTATTACCATTCATTTTGTAATAGTCAGAATTAGGGAACATGACATATTTAGTATTCATAATAGTTTCATAACTTATTTTAATTGATGGCGCATTAGGATTACGAATTAATTCTTGATATTGTTCATTAGTGATTAAACCAAGTGTATAAAGTGTTAAATCCGTAACTTCGTTATTTTCATTTAATACAATAGCAATTTCATCATATTTAGTTGGTAATGCGCCTTCAACAATTTCATATTGTTTCTTAATTAAATCATCATTATCAATCATTTGTGACCATGTTTCCATTGAAGAATACATAACGTTACTTGATGAACCCATTGGATCTATTGATAGTGTTTTATCATGATTATCGCTTTTATACATTTGAATATCTAAATTGTAATAATATTTGATATTTGTACTAGTAATTGTTTCTGATACTGTTGCATCAGTTTCTAGATATTCTTTAAATGCTTTTAAATTATTAACACGAATTGAATCTTGCATTGCCGCACGTAATTTTGACATTATGTTATTAGAATAAACTGCATCAAATTCATGATCAGGATCTTCATCTACTTTTGTAAACATTTCAATTAAACTAGTCATATCATTGGTTTGTGATGTTAAGGATATCGGATAAGATGATAATGTTTCTTCTTGGACACGATCAATATAAGCTTGGAATCCGCTCGACATTGATAATATTGCGGCAATACCAATAATGCCTATTGATCCAGCAAAAGATACCAAGAATGTACGTGCTTTCTTTGTTAATAAGTTTCTAATAGATAAACTTAAAGCGGTAAAGAAAGACATATGTGGTCGTTTACCTTGAGTCTTCTTTTCTTTAATTGGCGGTATTCTAACTAATGGATTACTATCAGATTTAATCTTACCATCAAATAATTCAATTGTTCTTGTAGCATATAATTTAGCTAATTCTGGATTATGAGTAACCATAATTATTAATTTGTTTTGTGAAATTTCTTTTAATAAATCCATTACTTGCACACTAGTGGTAGAATCAAGAGCACCAGTTGGTTCATCCGCTAAAATGATTTCTGGATCATTTACTAAGGCACGAGCAATAGCCACTCTTTGCATTTGTCCACCACTTAATTGATTCGGCTTAGAATAAATTTTATCTTTTAATCCTACTTTAATTAAAGCTTCTATGGCTTTTTTCTTACGTTCTTCTTTGCTAACTCCAGATAATGTTAACGCTAATTCAACATTAGCTAATATACTTAAATGCGGGATAAGATTATAAGATTGGAAAACAAAACCAATTGAATGATTACGATAATTATCCCAATCACTGTCTTTAAATTCTTTTGTCGACTTATTATTAATTTTTAAATCGCCGCTTGTATATTTATCAAGTCCGCCAATGATATTAAGTAACGTTGTTTTACCGCATCCTGATTGTCCTAAAATAGCAACAAACTCATGCTTACGAAAATTAATCGATACATTTTTTAAAGCTTGAACTACTTGATATGTTGGTGTTCCTTTTTTTCCAATGTAATATTCTTTTGAAATGTTTTGTAATGATAACATATTATCCCTCCTACTCTTTTATGGCTTGCGTAATTTTTTTAGATATACGCATAAATTCTTTAATATCTTCTATGCCCACTTTTTCTATAACTTTATTTGCTCTTTTTAATGATTCTATTTGCATTTTTTTGCTTTCTTTTCTTCCATTACTAGTTAAACGAATTATCGTAAATCGTCCATCATCCGCTGAGTCACTTTTTTTAATCAAATCTTTAGCTTCCATTTTCTTTAATAAAACTGCAACTCGAGCACTAGATAAACCAGATTCATGGCAAATATCTTTGGAATAACATTCTTCATTATGACTAGATAAATAATTTAAAACGAAGCATATACCACAAGCATTTTTATCTAAAATTTTAAAGAAGTCTTTCGGATACGTTTCTTTAAATTGTTGAATAATTTTTATTACTTCGCGCTCATCCATAATACCACTCCTTTAAACTACCTAACTAGGTTAGTTAATTGTATAATTTACGCTAATTATTTGCAATACATTTACGTGAATTTCAAAATAAAAGAGGTTTCATTGAACCTCTTATTTCTTATCACTAAAATCATAATCAATATGTTTGTCATTATGAGACTTTTTATCAAACTTACAAATATAAACAATATCGCTAATTGCGGCAAGTATAACAAGTGCTCCAATTATAATAAGAATTATTTTCATAACCTCATTAGCAATATTAACTGAAATCGGTAAGAACACTAAGAATAAGATTCCAACCACTATTTTAATAGTATCATCTTGCGCTAATGGGAGTTTGTAATAATAAATTTTAAGTAATGGAAGAACTATTAAGTAGAATGCAATGACAATATTCATTATTGTTCCTGGGAACACTATCATACATACACCTAAGATAATACCAACCACTGAAGCAATAATATTTGCGGTAGGATTGTCATATTTATTGAATAAGTTTACGGCATTAATAACAACTGTTATAGCGCCAAAGATAATAAGTATCCAATGTAATAATTCAGATAATGGTACAAGGCACGCTAGTAAGATGATTCCTATACCCACTAATACACCGACAATTGCATTTGTTAACGTCATTTTTTTCATAATAATCACGCTCCATTTTTTTAATCTTCATATGCATAAGGAAATCCTGTTAAAGTAATTCCTAATACAGCAAAATTATAACACTGACTTGATTTATATGGTAGATTTGTATTTAAAATTTCTAAATAAGATACATTCGTTCCATCTAAATAAATTTTAATATCGTGATTCATCATACCAGTATCAAAATTATCTCTATAATAAGTACGAAGTAATTTGCCTTGATCATTATAAGCATTAATAGTAAAAATCGGTTTATCTTTATCAACTTTTTTACTATTATTTTTCATCGTACCAATATGAATATCTAATTCTAATTTTAGCCAATTATCTTCAAACATGTGTGTTTGAAGTCCATAATATGTAGTAGCGTTTTTATTAGTATGCATATTTATTCCGCCACCTTCAGTGCTACTATAATATTTAATTGAACTTGCTCTTACGATATTTCTTCCATAAATCATATTTAATAATGGCGATACACTATCTTGATCCATCGTTGATAGTTTAGTTCTATTATTCATATCACCAATTGTAAACTTATTATTAATGTTGTCTGGAATTGGATAAATGGAATCACCTGTATTTAACGAACTACTATTACTTGTAGATGGCTTAGTAGTAATTGATTCACTATTGTTAGTAGATGGTTTATTATCATTAGTGGAAATCACATCGCCATTACTAGCGGAAGAACTATTTGATAAAGGTAAACTTGAGCCAGTTTCACAGCTAACTAAAAGCAAAATAAACATCATTAATCCAATTTGCTTTTTCATAAAATCACCGCCTAAAATTCAACAACACTTATATTATAATCCAAATTTTATTAATAACACACACTCAAATATTTATTTATTCGATTCAACCTTTTTTGTAGTATCATTATTTACAATACCCACTACATCGTCAACTGGTAAAGTAAAGGCAATACCTTGTCCTGGAGTTTCTAAACCTACATTTTGATATAAAGCATGTAATAAATCCGCTTTTAAATCACGAGGAATTAAAATCATAACGATTTCTTTTTCTGGGTGAATCGTAATATTAAAAATATTTTCAGATTCTTTGTTTGCGGTTCCACGTGCTCTTAATATAGTACCACCACGGGCACCAATCTTTTTAGCCACGTCCATAACCACTTCAGAAAACCCGTTATTAACAATACAAAATACTACTTCATAATCCATTTATTTTTCCTCCTTCACAATTAATGGACGATTATTTGCTAAAAATTGATAGATAGCAACACCAATCACACTATTTAATGAAACACTATAAGCAATGCCTTTTCCATCTCGTATTGTGGCAAATTTTTCTTCAAGAGTTTCTAAAATTTTCTTAATATTTTCATCTTTAACAATCGAGAATATCACGGCTTTTTCAGCATCCGCTAAACCAAGCATATTAAGCATTTCCGAATTAGCGGTTCCTCTTCCATAAGTTACTAATTGCATATTTGTTTCAAAATCTTGTAATAAATCAACATAATAATCCGCTTTCTTTCGATTAACTACAGTAATTAATAATTTTAATTTTTTAGGGGCGATATTTTTTGTTTTATTATTTTCTATTTTATTCTTCGGTTCTTTTTTCATAATATCCCTCCTATTCAAAATCGATGATTTGCTCATCATCAGCATCTAAGATTCGAAGCATTGCAATCTTCTCTTTTAATTTGTTAGTAACGACTGATTTAAAGCCTAATAATTGAATAGTAATGAGTGGCGTCATAGCAACCATTGCCACAATACCAAACGCATCCGTCAGTACTTTAGCGGCTCCACCTTCACCATTTAATGCCATACAAGCTCCAATTGCAAATGGTAAGATAAATGTTGAAGTAAGTGGTCCAGAGGCAACACCACCAGAGTCAAACGCAATGGCAGTATAAATTTTAGGAACAAAGAATGATAATCCTAAAGAAATCAAATAGCCTGGAATTAAATAATAAAGAATTGAAAAATTATAAATTATTCTAATTACTGATAAACAAATTGAAATACCAACACCAACTGATAAAGCGATTAACATTGAGCGCTTTTTAATTTGTCCATCGGTTACTTCTTCAACTTGTTTATTTAAAACGTGAACAGCCGGCTCTGCTAAAACGACAACTAAACCAATAATAAAGCCAAATACCGCTAATAAGGTTGGATGAGATGTGGCTAATTGTTCACCTATTTTATAACCAACATTTTTAAACCCAATGTTAACCGATGTTAAGAAAATAATTAAGCCTAAATATGTGTATACAATACCAACACCAATTTGTACTAATTTTTTCTTCGGTAATTTTAAACAGATTCCTTGAATAATAAAGAAGAAAATTACGACCATTCCTAATGCAATTGTTACTTCTTTAGTAACACTCCATAAATTCGCTCCTATTACTGATAACAAATTACTGCTTAATGAAAAATCTTCTGGAACATAATTAATAGTCTTTGTATTAAATATTCCTAATACTAATACGGCAAGAATCGGTCCAATTGAGCATAATGCTACAACACCAAAGCTATTTTCTGAACTCTTTTTACCACTTAATACAGAAGCAAATCCAACACCAAGTGCCATAATAAATGGAACAGTAATTGGTCCAGTAGTAACGCCACCAGAGTCAAACGCTAACGCTAATAAATCACCATTTTTACGTGCCATTACAATTGATGCCAAAGCAAATAGCACCATATACAAATACATAAGAATCGAAGATAAATCATTTTTACCAGTCATTCTTATAACCGCAACAACTAAAAACATGGCTACACCAAATCCCACTAATCCAATTAGTAATGGTGCTGAAACAATGCTTTTAACATATGAAGCTAAAACCATCAAATCAGGTTCAGCAATAGTTATTAATAATCCTAATAAAAAACAAATGATTAAAACAACCGGTAAACTCTTGCTTTTTGTTAAACCCGATCCAACTTTTTCTCCCATTGGAGTCATAGCCATATCGGCTCCTAAATTGAATAATCCTATTCCGATAATTAATAATAATGCTGATACTAGAAATACAATCATTTCATAATTGGTAAGATTAACTAAAGGGGTAAAGTTTAGTATCACTACTATTAATGTAATTGGTAATACGGAAATCAATGCTTCCTTAATTTTTTCTAATAATTGTATCAATATTTTGTCCTCCTTTTTTGCTTATTTTATCAAAAATAACTTTTATAACAATGATTTAATTATAAAATTAAACAGTGAAATTTAGATTGTTTATTTCTGCTATTTAATTTCTTCTTTTTTTATAATTTTTATTGGTGTATCTTTTAAATTCTTATACAAATCATCCATAAACAAGAAATCATAATAATAGATCATTGCATTATCCATAAATTCTTTTGATTTAATATCAATTTTACTAACTCTCTTGTTTTCATAATCTTCGCCATATTTATCCATTAAGTACATTTTTTTAATTAATTTATCTAATCCCTCATAGTAAGTTGTTAAACAAGCATGTTTTTTAAAATTACCATGAGATTGATGATTCTTTCTTCCACTTCCATTTTTAGGCGCAAATTCTTCAAAGTTCATTACTTTATAACCCGCTAATAAATAATGAGCGTTCCAGCGGCTATGTTCAATAAAAGCAAGCATATTAGCCACACTAAGTTTGAAATAATCTTCATATTTTAAACTTTCATTATTAGTATGATTATATGTTTTAAAATATTCTTCTTCTGTTACTTCTACATAGCCATTTTTGATATTATCTTTTTTAGCAATATCAAACCCAATTAGATTTAAAGCAAACGGAAGATTTAATGTTCGATAAATACTAGCATATTGTTTAATTGGAAGTTGTGCTTCCCAACCATATAATTTATCTTTTGGTAAAGGAGATAAAGAATTATATTTGCCGTTTGTAATTTGGGCAATTTTTATAATATTTTCATTTATAATTGCATCATGTTTAAATTCCATACCCTCTTTTCCAAAGTACACAAGGCGAGAATCTTCTTGCTGATTTTTATATAATGTGTCACCTTTAATTCTTACAAATACTTTATAATTTGGTAAATCACCTAAGAAATTGATTAAGTTATTAGCGTAACCTAAATTTTGTAAATCACTAGCTAAAGAGACAACAATATAGGTATAAGAATTATCATTAATCATTTTTAATAATCTATCTTTTATTTCATATGAATAGACATCTAATTTTTTATGTTCTAAGTTACAAATCTTTTCTGGTTTTGGTAAATCGCTATGTTGATAATTACTATTTATTTCAAAATCAATAATCGAAAAGGCATCATTATTAAGGCAATGATCTTGGTTATCAAAAATTGCATAATTAATTGGAGAAGCAATAAAGTGCCCATTTTCCTCTTTGGCAAATTGGAATTCCATAGCCATTAATTTGAATAACTCTAAGTTTACTTTACCAAAGCCAATAAACATTGTGTTAATTTGTTTATCACTATGTAAAGCAAAGTTACTAGTATAAAAGTCACGTGGAATATATCGACTCATTGGATAGTCTTTTATAAATTCACGAGCAATAAGTTCATAACGATTAAAGCAATTGACAAATGATTTTACTATATGCTCATCATTTTTATTAAATTGATCTGTCAATGCCCTTATTTCATCACAATCGGCTTCAATATGTAGGTAAATGGCATTATTCAAATCTTTGTTAAGATTTTTTGCTTTAATAATTTCCTTATATATTTCTACTACTTCGGAATATGAATACTCTGAATCTTTAAATAATATTAAGTGACGTTCACCTTGTGCTATTTTATTAATGAGTTTAGGGGATGTAGCTTTACCGCGCTTAATAAGAATATTTTTATTAACGAAATCTGAATAAGTTTTATAATCAATTTTGCGGTCTATAATAAATGCATTCTTATTATTTTCTAAATATTTAAGCGCTGACTTACTATATCCAATAACAATATCGCCATTTTGTTTAATGATTTTATTAATTTTATGATTGTTTTGCGATTTATTTGTTGCTATAACTAAAACTGTTAAAACAGTTGTTAATGAACATAATAATAAAGCCAAAATAAAATCAAATTTCCAAACAAGTGAACTATCAAATAAAGGACGCGCTAAAGAAGAATTTGCTTTAAATGCAAAAGCATCCAAAGTATCCTTAATTAATGAAAAATAGAAAAATACATCTAGTTTGTTTCCACTCGTACTTTTTCCATAAATACTTGCAGTCACATACATAAGATATAAAATAAAAAATGCTGGTAGTAACATTGTGATATTTTTGAAACAAGTTTACGTTTTTTTATTACATTATAAATTGTAATAAATAATACGCTTAACACACCTATTAAAAAAACAATAGATAAGATTGTATAGACCATAGTCATCTCTCCTTTTTAACAAACGCAAGCACAAAAAAAATAAACTTATGTTAATGCGTTTTATAACATAAGTTTATCATATAGATATTTAATGTGTAAACTATATAATAGTTTAATAATAAATAAGGTTAATTTTCGAACAAACCATAGAAGTACATTTAGTTTTTATTAATTCAAATCAAGTGCTATTTTTGCAATTTTCAACTTATTTTATATGTTCGAAATTTAAAATAATATTATCAATAACGTGTTTTACTCCGCCTTCATCATTAGATAGCGTAATGTAATTAGCATGTTTTTTTATTTCTAAAGAAGCATTATCCATTGCCACTCCTAAGCCAGCATAATCAATCATGCTTAAATCATTATAACTATCTCCGATAGCGGCAATTTTATTTTGCGGAATATGATAAAGTTCTCCAATAAATTTTAAAGCATTTCCTTTAGTTGCTTTGATATCGACAAATTCTAAAAGATAAGGTGCAGATACAAAACTATTCACTACTTTTAATTTATCTTCACAAATTACTTTAAATTTTTCAATGTTAATTGGTTTATCTAGCCATACGATTTTTGTAATATTTTTTTCTTTTAGCAAAGAAAAATCATGAACAAAAATTGGTTCAATTTTATAAATAGATTTATAATAATCAATAAATTCATTTGCGGCATTAGTATATAAAATATTATTAGCCCAAATGCACATTGTCGCATTTAATTTACTTCCTAGTTCATAAACTAACTTTGCACTTTCATAGAGCATAGTTTGTTCATATAGTATCTTTTGCGTTTTAGCATCAATTACTAATGCCCCATTATAAGAAATTATTGGAGCATTAAAAATAATGTTTTTATATTCTAAAATAGCGCGTGGTGCACGTCCCGTAGCAATAACAAATAAAACATCATTGTCAACTAATCTATTAATCGCTTCGATTGTATCTTCATCAATAGTTTTATTACTATTTAATAATGTTCCGTCCATATCGACCGCTAATAAGGAATACTTCATAACTTAAATCTCCTGCATTAGTGTAACATATTTTCATAGCTAAATCTAAGTTTTTTAAAAAGATGCATCACTTTTATGCAATGCATCTTTTGTAAGAACTATTTATAACTTATTTCGTATAAATATAAACCTTGTTTACCACCATAAGATAAGACACCTAGATATAACTTACCATTTAATTCGACTAAGTTTTGGATATTATATGATCCATTTGCTTTATTTAAAACATCGTTAGTGTCAACTTCTATAGTAACTGTTTTAATTTTATTACCTGACCAGTCAAATATTTGAATTTCACTAGCTAACCAAGCATTATGGTTGAATAATGCATAGATATATCCGTTATCCGCATATAAAGTTTGGAAAGTCGCCCCACTATCTGGAGCTAAAGCAAAATCTTTAAAGAAATCTTTTGTGTGTTCTGCTTTTAGTGAAATAGTATTGGTGACATTCTTATCTTCATCAGTTATATACATTTTTCCACCAATACTGAAGACATAATTTTTAGTAGATTCATTATATCCTACTGAAGTTATTTTACTATAATTTGAACTTTCATCACCGAACTTAATTGCACTTATATCATTTCGTAATGTTAATGTATTAGAATCAAATGCTTTCATCGTATCATTTCCATTATTAATTAGATAAATCAAACCATTTTGATAGAATAAATTACAATCTTCTGCCCAACTTGATTTTTCAAATAATTGAAGGACATCTGAAGAAGCAATTACTTCTTTTTTATCTAAATCATATTTAACGATTGTGACATATTGTCTTCCGTTACTAGTTAAAGCGTAATAAAGATATTTTCCATCACTACATCCGCCTTCAACGGAGAACAAGTTTACATTTTTGCCATTACATTCTTTACTTATTGAAATAGCATTACTTAAAACTTGATTAGTAAAAGTTGGATTTTTTCCTTCTTTTATAGCATTTTGAACATATCCGCCTAATAAACTAGTATCAAATGTTGAAAATTCATTTAATGACATTGTTAATTTGCTAGCAAACATACCACGATTACTTCCACTATAGGCACGTCCAACTAAATAAGTGCTTCCATTAACGAATACCATATTTTGAACTGTGCGATTATCGGATTGAGATAAGCCATTTGAACAATCAATAACTAAATCATCTTTAGCTTTTACTCCATTCCAATCATAAACTTCAATTAATGCCGTAGTAACCGACTCGTTATTGTCACGATAAACAGCATAAATATAGTCTTCATCACTTGAAATAGAACGGAATGTATAACCATCTTTATTAAATTTAAGTGTTACGCCTTTATCAATAATTGTATTTTTGTCTTTATTGTAGAATTTTAGATTAAATGATTTATCAACAACAACATACTCTTCAATAAATTCATTGTAAGATGCATCAATGCTATTACTACCTAAAGCAACTCCTTTTTCTAATAATTCTAAAGTAGTAGAATCGTAATAAGAAACTTTATTATCTAAAGTAAATATTCCGATTTTTCCATTTTCAAAGAATAATTTATTATAGTTATTACTATCAGTTAGCCATGAACCTTTAACATAACCAATATCTACTTCTCCACTACTTTTAATAACTTCATTAGTAGTAAAATCAAATTTAACAATTCTTGTACCAGAACCGCCAAATCCACTAG
>URQK01000049.1 GCA_900549975.1 uncultured Mollicutes bacterium | reverse complement strand
TAAAGCACAAAATAAATATGATTGAGAATTTAAATTCTAAAGATGCCGAAGAAATAAATAAAATTATTAATATTTACGATTCCACTGTTAAATCAGGTAATATCACTCTTGATACAATACTTACAGAAAAAACTCTTGAGTGCCAAGCTAAAAAGATTCCTATCACCTGTTTAATTGATGGAAAAGACTTATCATTTATGGAAGATGTTGATTTATATGTATTATTTGCTAATGCTTTTGATAACGCTATTGAAGCATCTAATAAGTTACCTAATGAAAAAAGAGGTATATCTTTAACATCTACTAAAAAAGGTAAAATGTTATTTATTGCTCTTAAAAATAATTGTTTAGATAATATAACATTTAAAGATGGTTCTCCTATTACAACTAAAGAAGATAAGGAGCATCATGGATTTGGAACTAGATCAATTAAACGTATTGTAGAAAAATATAATGGTAATGTTATATTTGATGTTGATAATGGTGTTTTCATATTATCAATTACACTCCCATTATAAATGTAGTTCACGAACTAGAATTAACAGTTAAGGGTCTAAAATTGATTAGGCTTCTTTTTATATGATAATATCACAATGATAAAGAAAGCGTTTTCATACGCTAGAAAGGAAACTTATGAAAAAAAACAACTTAGTCTTTAGTTTAACATTTGGAATACTAGGTGCAATTGGTGTTGGTTTAATGGGAACTGGCGCTATATTAACATTTAATAAACCTTCAGTCTCCACTCCAGAAGCACCAAAGAAAAATGTTGAATCAATTTATGTAGCTACTGAACCATCAAGAATGATTTATCTTGTTGGGGAAACATTTGATCCAAAAGGCATGACTATTAATGCTCTTTTTGATGATGGTAGTGAAGAAGAAATTACCGATTGGGCTTATGATAAGCATGATGCTTTTGATCACGCTAATAAAGCCGAAGAAATTAAAATCACTTATACCGCTAGTGAATCAACTAGTGAAGAAGAAAGTAATGTAATTGAAACTTCTTTAAATGTTCGCGTTGTGGATTCTGTTGATGGTATAGGTACCGCAGTGGGCCTAAAGCCTATCAGTGGTCCAGTAATTCAAAAGGCAGGAACTAAATTTGATAAATCTAATATGTCCTTCCATGTCTTATATGAATTAGGTGGTAAAGAAGTAGAAGGTAATAAAGTTTATAAATTTGGTCAAAACATTGATGGAAACTCTTATAATACTATTAAGTTAAGTTCAGAAAGTGCTTTAATAGCGGCAAATCAAAAAACTGTCGATATTGCTTATTCACAAGGTAAAACATCCGCGATTGATATTGTTGTAGCAACAAGCGTTAGTGTTTCTATTTCTAAAACTGATTATGTTGCTAATAAAGATGAATTTGACTTTAAGAATGTTAAAATCAGTGCGGAAATTACTAATGGTAATGAATTTAAAGAAAATATTGCTAACTTAAGTTGGTTTGATAGCGTTGAAGGGAAAATTACTCAAGGCCACAAATTTACTGTCAATGGTGAGCACACTATTACTTGTGCTTATTCTTCTAATTTTCCGGATTTAATTTTTAAAGTTAATGTTACTGGTGGCATTGATAAAGGGGAAACAGATTCAGATTTAAATCCAGATACTTTAGAAATCGAATGTGAAGATACTGTTATTACAGGAGCTTCTGCTTTAGTAGAAAATGGTTCTTCTTATAAAGATACTGATTGTGGTTATGGCGAATTCCACGCTGCCGCATACTTAAGATATACTGGAGAGTATAAATACTCAGGAAAAGGATTTGTTCATAATTTTGACCAAAGCAGAAATGCATCTATGGAATGGACTATTAATGCACCTGGTGGAGGTAAAACTAATCTAGTCGTAAGAGGCGCCACTAATGATGTTACAGCCTCAGCATTTGTAGCAAAAGATTTATTAGTTAAAAAGGCAGTTAGAATATTTGTTAATAATGATGATGTTACTGATTCATTATCTAATAGTGCCACATTTAAAGGACGTAAAGATACTACACCTGATCCACAAAATAGAACAAATACTGCAGGTGGAATATCATGCAATGGACGATATATGTTCTTATTATGGAATGAAGTAAACTTAGGTACCATCAATTTGATTCCTGGTAATAATACTATTAAACTAGTTGCCAACAATGAATCAACTTCTGGACATTGGGATTCTTTAAAATTAGACTTTACACCATTTAAGAGTGGCGGAGCTATTACTCCTGATCCTGATGATTCAGATTCAAGTTTAAATCCAAATAAACTTGCTGGTGAATGTGAAGACATCGAGATTAAAAACGCTTTTATAGTTGGTGATAATGGCGATAATTGTAGCTTTGGTGCGTTTCATAAAGTTGCTTATACTGGTTACACTGGTGAATATAAATATTCTGGAAAAGGATTTGTTCATAATTTTGACCAAAGCAGAAATGCATCTATGAAATGGACTATAAACGCTCCGGGCGGCGGAAAAGCTAATTTAAATGTACGTGGTGCTTCTAATGATGTTGATTTAAGTAGTTTAACCACCAACCCATTAAATGTTACTAAAGCTGTAAAAATATTAGTTAATGGTGTTGATATTACTTCTTCTTTAAATCAAGATGCTAAATTTAGAGGACGTACAGAGACTACTTTAGATCCACAAAATAAAACTGAAACTGCAGGTGGCATTTCTTGCAATGCACGTTACTTATATTTATTATGGACTGATGTTAATTTAGGAACTATAAATCTTAAAAAAGGTGAAAACACCATTGAAATCATTGCTAATAATGATGCTAAGTCAGGTCACTGGGATTCATTAAGTTTAGATTTCACACCTTTTAAGGCTAGTAAATAGTGAGGTACAATATGAAAAAGAATACAAAAAAAATATTATGTTCCGTTGGTGTTGTTTTAAGCCTTGGTGTTGCTATTGCTTCCGATATATTAGTAAAACAATTCTATGGTTTTATTGATGAAGGATTAAATGGCACAGGTATTGAATATACTCCAGAAGCTGAAAAAGTATTAGCAAAAGGAGATGCTTTTGTTTCAGAAATCATGAAAGAAGGCATTACCATGCTCAAAAATACTTCCGGTAGTGCTCCATTTGCTTATGATGAAAATAATCCGGAAGCAAACCGCAAAGTCAACATCTTTGGCTGGAATTCCACAGATGCCGGATTCTTAATTTCTGGATATGGTTCGGGTATATCTAGAATCCCAGAAAATAAAAGAGTACTTTTATATCAAGGATTTGACAAATATAACGCCATTTACAAAAAGAAAAAAATTGAATATAACACCAATTTAAAATCATTTTATGAATCTTGGTGCACCAAAAAAGCCGTTACTGAATCATTAGGTGGTAATGATAAGTTATACACTAACTATGAACCAAAAGTTGATGTTTATAATAATACTATATTAGATAATGGAAAGACATTACTTGAAGATGCAAAAGAATATTCTGATTCTGCAATCATTGTTATTTCTCGACAATCTGGTGAAGCACAAGATTGTCCTCAAGATTATTCATATGTTGTTAATGAAAAAGGCGGTTCTCCAAAAAGAGTTGATCGCGGTTATTTATCATTAACAGATGAAGAACTTGATCTTCTTAATATGGTAAGTGAAAACTTCTCTAATGTAACTGTTTTATTAAACTGTACAAACATGATTGAATGTGGTGCTTTCGAAAGCGAAAAGATTAATAATGTTTATTATATTGGCGCAACTGGACAAAGCGGTGCTAAAGTAATTCCAATGGTATTAACCGGTGATGTTAATCCAAGTGGAAGAATAACCGAAACTTGTGTTACTGATCATTCTACTAACCCAACATTCTATAATGCTGGAAGAAAAGCTAGCACTAATTCTATTGTTTATTTAGAAGATATCTACATGGGTTATAAATGGTATGAGACCGCAAATGTAGAAGGATATTGGGATGGCTATTCTAATAGTGATACTAAAAAATCTAATGGTAAAACTGGTTATGACGGTGTTGTTCAATATCCATTTGGTTATGGTTTATCTTATACCTCATTTGATTGGAAAATCGAAGCAATCGAGGGAAAAGAGGCAATTATTCCTAGTGCCGGAACTACATTAACTAAAGACTCAAAAATTGAAATCAATGTTAAAGTTACTAATACTGGTACTGTTGCTGGTAAAGATGTTGTGGAATTATATTACACTGCACCATATTTAAATGGCATTGAAAAATCATCTATTAATTTAGGCGATTATGCTAAGACCGGACTATTAAAACCAGGAGAATCAGAGATTGTTACATTAAGTATCGATGCTTATGATATGGCAAGTTATGATGCCTATGATAAAAATGAAAATGGTTTTAAAGGTTATGAATTAGATGGTGGAGAATATAAATTAAAATTATTAAGAAACGTTCATGAAACACCAAGCGAAGATTTAACAATTAAATATAACGTTGATGCTAAAGGAATTAAATTTGAAGTAGATCCAAATAGTAAAAACGAAGTTAAAAACCATTTTACTGATGAAGGATGTTCTAATAATATTCCTATTGATGGTAATCCTATTAACGGAGAAAAAACATATAATTATTTAACTCGTAAAGATTTTAAAAACACTTTTCCTAATAGCACCGCTAAAGCAAAAACCACTAGCGGCGCTATTACAAGTGAAGATAATGAAAAGTTCACCGAATTACCTAAATTTGGTGAAAATCATGATTTATATTTATACACTGATAAATCAGGTAATAAATTATCAGAAAGTCAACTTAAAAGTCCTGATGGTAATGTGGTAACTATTAATGAAGAATTATTTGAAACATTAGGTGCTGATTATAATGACCCGTTATGGGATACATTCTTAGATCAATTAACAACCGAAGACGCGATTAAATTAGTGGTAATGGGTGGATACTCTACCGCTGAAGCAGAATCTGTAGGAAAGATTTGGTTAAGAGATAATGATGGTCCAATGGGATTAACTAGATCAAACGCTTCTATTACCGAAACTTCTAAATGGACTTGGTTCCCAATGGCGGGATTAATTGGTAACTCTTGGAACAAACAATTAGCTTATGACTATGGTAAAACAGTTGCTGCGGAAGGCGCTGCTACTGGAGTACATGGTTGGTACGCTCCTGGTGCGAATATCAGAAGATCACCATTTGGTGGAAGAAATAATGAATATTATAGTGAGGATCCTGTCTTATCTGGATACTCAGCTGCTTATACTGTCTTAGGTGCTTTAGAAGGCAATATGGCTCCTTATATTAAACACTTTGCCTTAAATGAAACTGAGACATTACGTGGTTCTTTATACACTTGGGCAACAGAACAAAATATTCGTGAAAATTATTTAAGGCCATTTGAAATTGCTGTTAAAAAAGGAAAAGCTAATGGTATTATGTCTGCCTTTAACCGTGTTGGTAGTGTTTGGGCAGGTGCAAATCATGGCTTATTAACAAATATATTAAGAGATGAATGGGGATTTAATGGCTCTGTTGTTACTGACTGGATGGGTGGAGCAGGTAATGCCGCGGAAGGTTTAGCAAGTGGCAATGACTTATGGCTTAATGGTGCCCAAAATATGACTCACAACTTAGGTTCAAATTGGTCAAAAGATGTTTTAAAAGCCAATCGTGTTCGTAGAGCATGCAAAAATATTTTATTCCAATTATGTAATACACAATACATTTATAACCATGCTGAAAATAACACTGGTTCAGGAAATAAAATCATTAGCGTTAATAGACCTAAACCATATTGGTTATTTGCCGTTGCAGGTATAAATGTCATATTAGTTGATTTAGCCTTTGTATTTGTATATCAAGGATTCATTAAGAAAGGAAATGATAAAAATGAAAAAGATTTACAAAAGTCCGAAAATTAATGTAGACATGGTTAAAATTGAAGATGTGATGATGGCTTCTAATGACATTAGAGTTGAAGAAACCGCTGATTGGAGCGGCGATGACTTCTTAGAAACGGGGGCTAAATAGTATGAAAAAGACTAGTAAATACATATTAATGAGTGCTTTAACCGCTCTTGCATTAGGTGGAGTATGCTATATTTCTACTAAAGACTATAGCCCTATTATTGGTAATGAAGGTAAAGACAACGAACAATACATATTACTTCATAAAACTGCTCAAATCGGTGATTCTATTGATGTAAGTGGCGCTTTAACTAACAAAGTATCTAAACCTTATTTAGATTATGTTGCTAATGAAGACGGAACATTTAACGCTAGATTTATTTCTGGATTTAGTGTTGATAATTATGATAACAATGCCACTACTATTCCTTACTTAGATATGGGATTTAATATTAATTATAAATACAGTGCTACTACTCATGATTTTTCTTCGACAGTTGATCGTGTTTTTAAATCAGTAATAATTAACAATAAAACATATAATAAAGAAAATATGTCTTCTTTATTTAATGATGGAAATAGTTATGATTATTTATTAGTTAAATCATTATTAAATATTCCTAGCGATGGATTAAATACAATTCTTAATGTATCACCATTTATTGTTGATAGTTCTAATCAATTATACACATCAACAAACTCATTAAGTAATTCTATTTATGGTGATTTATTTGATAATAATATTAGTTCTGATAATGTAAAAGTTGAATTTGAAGATTTTACTTTAGGTGGAACTGCAATTGCTGCAAGTAAAGACACATCGGTAAATAAAACCACACGTCATTACTTAGCTAAATTAGGAGGAAGATGTGCCGCTTCTCCTTATGGAAAGGAAGTAACTTCTCCACTAGGTAAATTGATTAATCCTACTGGCGACTTTGTTTTGCAATTTGATGGTAAAAGTACCATGACTTATAATTATCATTCAGAAGCTGAAGGATATGCAGATATTATTATTCGTGGAGCAAGTAACAAAAACAAACAGAATTATTCTATCGAAGAGTTAAAGCTTGCTAATGCATTTAAATTAACAATTAATGATGAAGATTTTAGTGTTTCTTCTAATGCAAGTTTCTTAGGTCAAATAGATGCAAAACCAGATGAAACCGTTAATATCGTTGGTAAAGATACTGATGGCGATGGAAAAGATGATGTCAATTTACCTTTAGATGGACGTTATATGATGCAATTATGGCAATCTGTTAATATCGGTAAAGTTCATATTGTTAAAGGTAATAATGTATTTAAATTTACCGCTAACAATGGTAATGCTTCTGGCCACTACGACTATATGGAATTAGATTTTGGTAAATACAATAATAAAAATATTATTGACGAATCTATTAAACTAGAGGCTGAAAAGTTTACTTTAACTAAAAACAAAGCTGATGATGGAATATCTAAGGCTAAAGATCATGATAATTGGCCTTATGCTTATTCTTCTCCTGCTGTTGCAACTAAATGGGATGAAAATAAACTTGTAACTGATAACTCAAGAGATGGTTATTATGTTGGTAATGTTCGTGAAGGAGATAAAATGGCTCATTCCTTTGTATCTAGTAGAGATGGTTACTTAAATTATTCAATTGCGGGTTCATCTAACTATGTAACTAAAGTTTCTTCAAGTAGTCAATCTGTTCCTTCAGAAACTGGCGATATGTATTTAAATAAAGTAATGACTGTTAAAGTCAATGGTATCCCTGTTAGTATTAGTCAAAGTGCTAAATTCGATGGTGGAAAAGATAGTGACCGTGGAAGAACTGATGGTGATAGATCTTTATTTACAAATTATATTTTAAATTCATTAATGCGATTAAATGTTCGTGAAGGTCAAACTTATAATATTGAATATACTTTCATTCATGCCGCTAATTACATAGATGCATATAGTAATAAAGTATGTGGTAATTATGACTATGTCACATTAGATTATTATCATTACGCTGCTAATTAAAAGAATAAAAAGTGTTAAAAAAAGTTATGAAATCATTTAGTTGAAATCATAACTTTTTTTGTTTGGTTTAATGTACTTATTTATAAAAATCACATTTTTCCACGTGTTTTAGCTACTAATTCCCACATTTTTCCAAACTTTTTAGGTGATTTTTTCACATTTTTCCAACGACATAAATAAGGTTCTATAATTCAAAATAGTTAAGCTATCTATTAATTGCACCTTTTAAGACTTTTTTTAGAGCATTAATTGCACCTCTTGAAGAACCCGTGACTTTTTTATAGTCTTGCAATCACTATGAATTAGCTTTTACAAGTGCAATAATATCTTCACCATATGCTTTACACTTCTTTTCAGTAAAGCCGCTTATTTTGCTTAATTCTTCAATAGTTTTAGGCATATAAAAGATGATACTATCTAGTTGCAGGTTATTAAATATGTGATATGGCTTATAGCGGAGTTCTTCTGCTTTTTTATAGCGATATACTTTAAGAGCTTTGTAAAGTTTTTCATTTAAACTCTTAGGATCATCAATACGAACAAATAATCCTTTTTCTTTATGTTTCTTTTCAAATGGAAAAGCATCTTTTAATAATATATCTTTACCTTTATTTACAATTATATAAGTTATTTCTTCACCATATTTATTATATTTATCTTCAGTAAAGCCACACTTCATAAATTCTTCTTTAGTAGTTGGTTGTTTAAATACTAAAATGTCTAATTGTTTATTAGTTAAAATATTATATGATAATCTTTTTAATTGCTTAGCTTTTTTAGAGCGGAATTTTTTTAAAGCAATTCGTATTGATTCATTAGGATTAGTTATGTAATTATCATATTTATTATCTAATGACTCATCATACTCATTAGTATTCGCATTAAAATACTTAGAAAAATCATAAGTTTTTGGTGAATCTTTAGTCATGATAATATTAGCAATATTAAACATTGGATTATCCATAATGTCATATCTAGATTTTTGTAATACTTCGTCTATTTTATCATTCAAATTATCTAGTTCTACAATATATTTATTAATTTCATTTTGTTCAAAAGTAATACTAATTGTCGAATTATAATTTGTAACAACAAGTAATGAATAAATAGGGAATCCTTTTATTACTTCTTCAGTATTTAATAATTTAGCTATATCATTAACATGATATTTATTTTGAATTATTGGATTAAGTATTTCTACTTTGTTATAAACTTCTCCTAGTACATTTTTAAGTAATCGATAGAAGGTACCTTCTTCATTAACTTCGATATCTCCTATTAGCATTTTAACATCTAAAGCCACTACTCCATGTGGAGTAATAACAATATAATCTATTAATGAATTATTAAGTGTTATATCTTTTAAAACAATAATGCTTTCTTTTGAATGTTTTAATTTATTATCAACTTTTGTTTTGATTTTGTCATAAATTTTAATATTAATTAGTTCATTATGTATTATTTCTTTTTGATCTTCATCAACAATATTTAATAGATTTTCTAAAATTAAAAATTGATTAACATTATTCCCAAGTTCATTTAAAAAGACTGGCTCTTTTAATTTATAATGTTTAACGTGATCTATTAAGTCTAAATAATCCATAATTGCCTCCGATTACTATATTCATTATAAATGATTTGTCGATTTAATAAAATTATCAATAATTATTTTACATTACTTTATTAACAATCTTCAAATTTGCACACATGCTTTCTAATTTAAAAGCATCTTGCTTGCAATTAAATAAACAAAAATTGTTAATTATATTTCGTTCTGTATTTGCTGTCCAGTATATTATTAAGTGTCTTTTAGCTCGTGTTATAGCAGTATAAAATATGTTATGCGATATTATTTCTTCAACTTCGTTAGAAATCACTATTTTTACAGATTCAAATTCTAACCCCTGTGCCTTATGTATTGAAACTGCATACGCAATTTGAAATGGAATATGACAATCATTTTTATAGTCTTGATCATAATCTCTTTCAGAAGGCTTTTTAACAGAAAAGCCCAACAAAGTGTTTCCTTCGTCATATCCAAAAAAGTCAATACCAACTGAGTTAAACAAATATGTAGAAATAGAAGAAAATACCTTTATTTTAAAATATAAACTATTCTCATCTTGATATACATCAAGAATTTTGCCTTTTAAATTATTGTAAAAGATTCCAGAAAATCTTTCAGTCTCATAAAATAAAATTGGATCATTTACTTTGAAAATGTATTGCTTCCATCTAATTTCTTGTCCTGTATTTTTGCATTGTAAAATTTTATTTATGTTATTTATTCCATATAGTCCATCATAATTCAAACACAAAACAATTTCATCTTCATTCTCTTTTTCAAAAATAGAATTATCTAACTCATGAGAAATTTCTTCAGTATCTAAAAGTTCCTGTAGTCCTTTGTCTAAATTTCTTGTTGCATGCCAAACTCTTTTTAATATTTCACTATTACTTCTAAATTGATTGTTGAAATCAACTATGGCCTTTGAAGGCACAAAAAAGCGCAATAAACTAAACCAATTTCCAAATTTAATAGATGGTATTTGAAATATATCTCCACAAAGTAAAAGCATTTTAAATTTTCCATGTTCTAGGATTGATTTCATATCCTTTGTACTTATCGTACTACATTCATCGATTATCAAAAGATCATACTCTGAGAAGTCATTAGATAAATATTTTGATATAGTGGAATATTTAGCTTTATTTGCACCAATTTTTTGTCTCATATTATCAACAGCCGGATTAGTCATTGCTATACAACAAATGGCTAGCTCAGGAAGAATTCCAACAACCAACTTAGCAAAATATGATTTTCCAGAACCAGCAGGTCCATAAACAATAAAAACAGATTGTTTATCAAAGCAGCGTAAAACAGCGTTTTCTTTATCTTTATCATCAAAATATATCCCACTATTATCGATTTTATTTTGTGCATAAGAGCAAAAATGAGGAAATGTTTCTTCTTTACTTTTCTTTAATATTTCACTAATAACATATTCTGTATTATCTTTATTTTCCTTAAGAAAAACATTTTCCTTTGTGACTATAATTTTTCTTCCAAAGTATTCTTCTTTTTCAAAGTTGCTATTATATTTTTTTATTTCCGGCTCATCTTCATCTGATAAAATTTCTTTATAAGGAAGAAATAAAACTCCAGTGTTATTAGAAATAGAAGAAACTGTTCTCGCTAAATATTCACCTCTG
>URQK01000048.1 GCA_900549975.1 uncultured Mollicutes bacterium | reverse complement strand
CGTGCTTAAATATAGATTTAAAGCATGGACGAAATTTTTACGTTTAGGGCGCGATATTTGTAATGAATCATTACCAACATAAACAAAATTATCTTTTACTTCTGTAACATATTTTAAATTTACAAAATAGCATTGATTACAAAGTGCAAATGAATCATTTTTTAAAAAATCTAGATAAGTTTTTAATGTTCCATAAGTAGTAAAATTTCCTTCTACAGTATGAAATATTAATTTATGTTCATTGACTTCAATATAATAAATTTTTCTAACTTTGATTTTCTTAATTGAACTTTTATTATTAATTACTAAAGTTTTGGCATCATCTTTAGAAAGTTTATCAATTGCCCTTGTTAGTTTTAAGGCAAAATTATAATAAGATACCGGTTTTAAAATAAAATCAAAAGCATTAACCTCATATCCGTTAATAGCGTATTGCGCTAAAGATGTAATAAAAATTAAAGTAACTTCCGAATCAATTTCTCTTAACTTTTTACTAGCACTCATTCCGTCTAACAAAGGCATGTTAATATCCATAAATATCAAGTCAAAAGAAAAATCATAATTATCTAATAGTTTTATCGCATTATCAAAGGTAGTAATAGAATAATCTAAGTCGTTTTCATCAAAAAACTGCTTCACATATTTGAGAAGTTGATTAGTCATTTCTATTTCATCTTCTACAACTGCAATTTTTATCACAACTAAACCACCCGTCTTTTTTAACTAAATAAAATTATACAAAGAATTTGTATTTTTTGTCAAATGCTATGAAAATAATTAAAAAAATAGCACTATTTCTAATGCTATTATTTGTAGATTTACATATATAAAACATTGAAATAATGAAAATTATTATTTTTACACCTAAATTTTACTACATTTTTTGTTTATAATAAAAGCCATAATTTTATGCTATTTACATTTTCTTATGGCTTTTATTATTTTTATGTGTTGATTCCGGCTTAATTTAACAAACTAATTTATTATACTTTTAAGTCTCCATCTTTGATTAAATTGAATTTTCTAAACAATAAATCAATAAAGAATACTAAAATTAATGGGGCTAAGATTTCTAAAACAAATATTGAAACCCAAGTTTGCCAGTTATTTATACCCATTGTTGATAGTGTTCCTATTTGACCCACTAGTCCTGCTGTTCCCATGCCTGCTGAAGAGCCAAAACATTCTGTTTTTAAAACTATTGTCGCAATCGGTCCTAGAATAGCGCTAGCAATAATTGTTGGAAGCCAGATAATAGGTTTTTTAAGAATATTTTTAAATTGAAGCATTGATGTCCCAACACCAATTGATAAAACCATTCCAATGTTATTATCTTTTCTTGATTGAATAGCAAATCCAACCATTTGTGTACAGCATCCTACAATTGCCGCTCCAGAAGCAATAGCAAGACCACTACCATGTGTACATCCTTCACCAACAAATATCATTGCTGCAATTGCTGCGCTTGATATCGGAGCGGTCAAAGCCATTCCCATTAATACTGCCACTACCACACCCATAATAAATGGCTGAGCTTGAGTTGCATTACCAATAAGCCATTGAATACCATAAGTAATATAGATAACCGGATATCTTAAAAGCATTGCTAAAATCGTAGCCACAATTACTCCAAATAAAGGAACTAATAAAATATCAATCGCGGTTTTCTTTCTTAACACTAATTTAATAAATATAGCTACTAATATACAAACAAAATATATTGTCAATGGATCACCAATTTTAAAGCCATTGCTAATTGTTTGATTAGTAACAAATTTTGTCGTTAATGATAAATAAGCAGCTATTTCTCCACTTGCGGCCATTACAATAGTTTTTAATGAATCAAATTTTAAGGCAAAAGCAATACCAACACCGATGCCCGCTCCTGTTAATAGTTGTAAGCATTTAGCAACGCCATCACTTGTACCACTGCCTAATATTTGATAAATAAATTGACAAAAATTATTATTACCATAACTAAACAAAGTACCAATAGTGCCAACAATTGTTCCTATGATAAGTGTGGCAAAAAGTCCATACGCCATTCCATTTGTGGTAGATATCAAAAACTGATATGCTGATTTAATTTTTTCTTTCATAAAAATCTCCTCAAAAAACTAAACAAAGCATATCATTTTTTAGCGTAAAAAGCCACTATTTATTATATTTTATTTCCTGTTATATAATCATCTAATCCTTTATAAATTGTTTTGGCAATTTTTTCTTGATATTTGTCATCTAATAATAATTCTCTTTCTTTATAATTAGATAAAAATCCACACTCAACAAGTATACCAGGTGCATTAGTGTGCTTGAACAAATAAAAGTCTTCTTGATGAATTGGTTTGCTTGTTTTAGTTAACTCATTTAAACTATTCATAACATTTATAGCCATGTTCTTAGAAATATCATCATTCCCTTTATAATATACCATCGGGCCATACACGTTTTTGTTAGAAGGATAAGAGTTTAAGTGTAAAGAAACAAAATAATTCGCTCCCGAAGAATTAATAAACTCTACACGTTTTTTCAAATCTTCTCGTTTCCTATTTTTGGCATATTGTGATGCAAGATCATAATCATCAACTCTTGTTAATGATGATATTGCTCCATCTTCAATGCAGATGTTCATTAATTTTGTGGCAATGCTTAAATTGATTTCATCCTCTAATACCCCATCATAACATGTACCATTATCTTTTCCACCATGTCCGGGATCAATCACAATATTTACTCCAAATAGAGAAACATGTTTATTATTAGTAGTGTTATTATCTATTTTAATAAAAGTTATAAGTAATAAGCCAATTACTAAAAAATAAAGTATTTTCATAATATCACCTATAAAAAGATATGAAAATAGTATAAAAAAAAGTCCAGCCATAAGACTGAACTTTTGATTCCACAAACTGATTATCTCTTTGAGAATTGTGGTGCACGACGTGCAGCTTTAAGACCGTATTTCTTACGTTCCTTAGCACGTGCATTACGAGTTAACATTCCTGCAACTTTTAATGTTCCACGAACATCGCCAGTTTCAAGTAACGCTCTAGCAATACCTAATCTAATTGCACCAGCTTGTCCTGTAAAGCCACCACCATTAACATTACAGACAACATCGAATTTGTCTGCGTTACTAGTTAATTCTAATGGTTGTTTTAAGTCCATAACTAATGTTGCATAAGGCATGTACTCATTAACATCACGACCATTAACTGTGATTGAACCTTTTCCAGGAACTAAATAGACACGTGCAATAGAGCTTTTTCTACGACCTGTACCGTAATAACGGACTTCTTTGTTCTTTTTTGCCATCTCTTTTTACCTCCTAGCGTTTGAATTCAAGCACTTCTGGTTTTTGTGCTTCGTGTTTGTGATCTGGTCCTTCGTAAACGAATAACTTTGTGTAGATTTGTCTTCCAAGACGTCCTTTAGGTAACATACCCCAGACAGCTCTTTCAACCATTTCTACTGGATATTCCTTTAACATTGTTCCAGCAGTACGAGTTCTCAATCCACCAGCGTATTGACTTACGTTGTAGTACTTTTTATTGTGGATTTTGTCGCCTGTTAACATAACTTTTTCAGCGTTAACGACGATAACATAGTCTCCGCAGTCGACATTTGGAGTATAGATAGGTTTGTTTTTACCCATTAATACTACTGCGACTTCAGAAGCTAGACGGCCTAATGGTTTGTCTGTCGCATCGATGACTAACCATTTACGATTAATTTCATTTGGTTTTGCAATTGTTGTTTGACGTTGCATAATTAATCCTCCCTTACCAAATTGTTTGTCTTACCGGGACTACAATCAGGCTTTTGTGCCACTTAAAATAATATATATATTATTTGCCAAAGTCAAGAAATTTTTTTATTAAATGTTTATTCGCAAACGTTTTGTTGCAATATAGTATGTTTTTACTTTTGCAATTTATTAAAAGTGTACAAAAAAACGAATGCGCTGCATCCGTCTTCAGGAAAGGAAATATATAATAATAACATTTGGGCAAATTTAGAATGCTAATAGTTTTAGACTTTAACAAATAGATATTTGATGTCTAAATTACTATTACCAACAAAGCAATTTAAACATTTTTGCTTTGTAGTACAAAGTATAAAGATATTTTTTTAACTTGTCAACTATTTTTTTAATTTTTTTGCTCAATCAACAAAAAAGTCCACACCAAGTGGACTTATTTCTAATAGCATTCGTATATTAGTCTTCAAACATATCACAGTTATGATAAACTGCTTGAACGTCTTGACAGTCATCTAAAAGATCTAACATATCTTTAAATTTTTGTAAATCTTCTGGAGTTGGTTTTACTAAATCGTTTGGAAGCATAGTAATTTCTGCTTTTTCAAATTCAGCAATACCATCATCACTTAAGACTTTTTTAGCATCATTTAATGATGTAGGTGCAACATGTGCTTCTACATATCCATCTTCATCTTTAGTTACTTCTGTAACATCAACATCAGACATAATAAGTAATTCTTCAATTTCTTCAACTGATTTGTCTGACTTAAATACTAGTAAACCAGTTTCTGTAAAATTATAAGAAACACTACCAGGTGTACCTAAGTGTCCACCTTTTTTACCAACTGCAGTTTTTACTTCAACATAAGCACGATTAGAGTTATCAGATAAGGTATCAATAATAATTGCTACATTACCAGCACCAAAGCCTTCAAATCTTCCTTGAATATAAGATTCGCCAGAACCGCCTTTTGCTTTTTCAATAGCTCTTGTAATAACATCTTTTGGTAAATTTTGGCCTTTGTATTTTTCAATTGCAGCCTTTAATGCAAGATTATTAACCGGATCAGGAACTCCAGATTTAGCAGCCATATAAATTTCTTTAGAGGCTCTCATACATAATGCAGATTTTTTTGCAGCAGTTGCCGCCATTGATGCAGCACGAACTTCATGCGCTCTTCCCATAAACATCTCTCCTTTTAATTAGTTGATTTATACCGATAAAATTATAACACTTATAATATGATGTTTCACTAAAAAATTTTAAATAGTTATAATTTTTCATCAATTTTAGTTCTATTTTCATTAATTATTATATCTTGATCATGCTTTAAGCCTAATTCTCTAATCCAACTTAAAGCAATACTATATTCATTAGTGGTAAAGTTTTTAGGTGAGTGAGCATCAACACCAATTACTACGCGACAACCATATTTTGCTACTATTTTCCAAAAAGGTTTATATGGATATAAATATCGCTTTTCTTCGCCTACTTTTACAATACCACGTCTAATACCGCCTAAATTAATTTCCAAAGGAACATTATATTTAAGCGAGGCTTTACAAATTTCATGCGCCACAATTTTAGCAGTTGCATCAAATTTTTCATACGCTGACATATATAAATCAGGATGTACAAGAACAGAAAACAAGCCTGTACTCATTGCTTTAACTACTAAATTCTTATATTTAATAAGTTGTTCTTTTTCATGAACATGACCAAAATAATCAATAATTCTTCCATTAGCAAAACTAAAATGTTGACCAAGAAGCAAATATTCAATTTTATGTTGTTCTAATAAAGAGCGATAATATCCTTCAAATGTTTCATCATATTCCGCTTCAAATCCTACATATATTTTAATTTTTTCTTTATATTTTTCTTTTAAAAAATTAATAGAAGAAAGATATCCTTCTAATTCTTTATAGTCACCACGGACATTAGGCTGAGAAAAATTAGGTAACATAATGTGATCTGAAAAGCCCAATTTTCTAACTCCTGCCGCAATAGCTTCTAAAACATATTCTTCATCTTCTCCTTCTGCGTGTCCGCAGCGGTAAGTATGCGTATGATAACAATAAGGTATCATTAATCATCACTCCCATCATATTTAACATCAACAAGATATAATCCTTGTGGCGGTGCTTTATAAATTACTGGCATTCTTTCATTATCAGTTAATTTATTTGTAATAAAACTTTTATCTTCTTTTCCTAAACCTATCATAATTAAAGTACCAACAATCATACGCACCATATAACGCATAAAGCCATTACCAATAAGAATTATGGTAAGAACATCTTCTTCTTGATTAATAGTAATAGATGATATATTTCTTATAAAACCTTTTGTATCTTCTTCTTTAGTTGTAAAATTATGAAAATTATGTTCTCCAATAAATAAATTCTTTGCTTCTTCCATTTTTTGAACATCTAATTTTCTTTTAAATTCATAACGATAATTCTCATAAAACGGGTTAGCTTCACCCATATTTAAAAGATATTTATATGTTTTAGAATAAGCACTAAAACGAGGATGAAAATCATCATTAACTTTCTTAATAGTGTTAATATGAATATCATTTGGTAACATGCAATTTAGTGAATAGCGAAGTAAAGATAAGTCATTAACTTCTTTATTAGGAGTAAACGTGACAACTTGTTTTAAAGCATGCACGCCGGCATCAGTTCTTCCTGAAGCAGTAATTACAATTTCACTATTAAAAATTTTAGACAGGACGCGTTCAATTTCTTGTTGCACTGTTCTTTCATTTACTTGTCTTTGGAATCCTTTAAAATTATGTCCATCATAACTCATATCTAATCTAATACGCATAATTCTAACCACCTATTAAACTTGAAATAATTACTACAAAGTCGATATGACTTATGGAGACATATAAAACACCAGCAAAGAAAATTGCTAAAAGAATAATAGCAATTGTATCATTAAGATGCCACTTTAATAAACGATATCTTGTTCTTTTAGCACCTGGATTATAACCCCTAGCTTCCATGGCATTAGCTAATTCTTCACTACGTTGAAAAGCGGAAACAAGCAAAGGAATAATTAAAGATATAATTGCACGTACTTTTTCTTTTAATTTACCATTTTGAAAATCGACACCTCGACTTGCTTGTGCTTTCATAATTCGATCCGTTTCATCTAATAAAGTTGGAATAAAGCGTAAAGCAATAGAAATAGTCATAGCTATTTCGTGTGTTGGGCATTTAACAACACGAAGTGGCGTTAAATACCATTCTAAAGCATAAGTTAAATCTAATGGCGTTGTTGTTGCCGTTAACACCATTGTTAAAGAAAGCATTAATAATAATCTAATAAATATATAAGCTGTATCAAATAATGCTTTATGATAAATCTTAAGTTTTCCAAATAGCAAGAAATAATCACCGCTATTAGGGAGAAGAAGATTAATTATTAATAAAATAATTACCATAAACCATAATGATTTTAATTGCTTAAATAGCATCGATAATTTCACATGAGCTATGCACATAATAATGAAAATAATGATAGCAATAATTCCATACATAATGAAATTCATATACATCATTCCATTACCTGGAAAGCGCAAGAAAATACTTACCATAAAAATGATAAGCGCAAGTATTTTTAATCTAGGATCCATTTTATGAATTTTAGAATCATATGGGATGTAGCGGCCAATAGTCATATTATTCATATTTATTACCCGCTTTCTTTATTTCTTTAATTAAAGTAGGAATATTCTTAATGTTATTAAGATTAATGTTCATTCCTTTATTAATTAATTTAGTTGCTAAATCAAATACACTTGGATAATCTAGACTTAAATCTAAATAATCACTACTAGAAAATAAAGAAACTGGATTGGTTTCTTTAACAATTTGGCCATCTTTTAAAACAATAACATGGCTGGCATATTCTAATACTAAATCCATATCGTGAGTTACCATAATAATTTTAGTACCTTGACTATGAATTTTCTTAAATAACTCCATCATAGCTTTAGAGCCTTGTGGATCTAATCCTGCGGTTGGTTCATCTAATATTAATACACTTGGATTAATAGCAATTATACCCGCAATAGCGACACGTCTTTTTTCGCCACCACTAAGTTCAAATGGTGAACGTTCAAAATAGTTTTCATCTAATCCAACAGCTAAAATTGCCTTACGGGCTCTATCAAGAGCTTCTTTTTCATCAATACCAAAGTTTTTTGGTCCAAAAGCCACATCTTTTAAAACTGTATCTTCAAATAATTGATATTCTGGAAATTGAAAAACTAAGCCAATTTCTTTTCTGATATCTTTAATATGTTTGTTTTTTTTCTTATGTGGTGTAATTTGATAGTCCCCAACATAAACTGTTCCTTTACTAGGTAAAAGTAATCCAGTAATATGTTGCACTAATGTTGATTTACCTGAGCCAGTTTGACCAACTAAAGCCACAAAATCATAATTAGAAAAGTCAACATTAATATCATTTAAACCAATTTGCTCTAAAGGAGTTTTCGGCGAATAAATATGGAATACATGTTCAAATCTTATTGACATAATTTATTCACCAACTCTTCTAAGTTGTGTGTATCTTTAACATCCACACCTTCGCTAATTAAAGCGTTTTTAACTTTCATAAAAAACGGCAAATCCAAATCAATATTTGCTAATAATTGTTCATTAGCAAAAACTTCACTTGGCTTACCTTGTAATAATACTTCTCCGCTATTTAAAACAATTACTTCATCCGAATTATAAGCTTCTTCAATATCATGAGTAATCGAAATAATCGTAATATTTGGATTTTCTTTTTTTAATTCTAAAATATAATTTCGAATATCTTTTTTACCCTTTGGGTCAAGCATGGCAGTTGCTTCATCAAATATAATAATATTTGGCTTCATTGCTAAAACACCCGCAATGGCCACACGTTGTTTTTGTCCACCGGATAATCTTGTTGGTTCTTTATCTAAGAACTCATACATTCCAACTTTTTTAGCATAATCATCAATTATATTATCCATATCTTTATGAGGAACACAATGATTTTCTAAGCCAAAGGCAATATCATCTCTTACTGTTGCGCCTATAAATTGGTTATCAGGATTTTGAAATACAATGCCTACTTTTTGACGTATTTCACGAACGTTTTTTTCTGTTAATGCATCACCAAAAATCTCGATTGTTCCAACTCGAGTTTCTAATAATCCTACAATGAGTTTAGCTAATGTTGATTTACCTGAGCCGTTATGACCAATTAAAGAAACATATTTACCTTCTTCAATATCAACATTAATATTTTTTAAAACTTTTACTTTATCATCATAAGAAAATGTTAAGTTTTTGATTGATAACGCAATACCCATTATTTCACCTTTCTATGTGATACTTCAACAACGACAACTAATACAACAAATAATAAGGCGATAGAAACACCAACAATAATTTTAACCGCTAAAGAAGCTTTTTCTAACATTGAGGCTAGAGCCACCATTATGCCACTTACAAATAAAACATATGCAATAAGGCATATTAAGAAGCGTTCTAGAAATTTTTTCGTATTCTTTTTCATTATTCACCTTTACTAATTTTTATAACTTTTCCTTCAAAAGGGCGATATTTTATACCAGCCATATCAAACATTTTACGACTTGCTTGTGATTCAATAGAGTTTTCATATTTATTATCAAGATAAATTACTTCTTTTATACCAGTTTGAATAATTGCTTTAGCGCATTCGTTACAAGGAAATAAAGTAACATATATTTTTGTGCCTTTTAAATTAGCAATTTGGCTATTTAATATAGCATTAAATTCCGCATGGCAAACATATAAATATTTTGATTCTAATCCTTCGCCATGTCCCCAAGGCATTTGATCATCTTTTAATCCTTGTGGCATTCCATTGTATCCAATACTTACAACTTTATTATCATCATTGGCAATACATGCGCCAACTTGTGTAGAAGGATCCTTGCTACGCAATGCTGATAAAATAGCAATCCCCATAAAATATTCTTCCCATGTAATATAGTTACTTCTCTTTTCCATTGGTTTTCCTCCATGAGTCTTGAATTATTATACCACAAGAAAATAATAGACGCATTAATTTTTAAATGTAATTTAAAAGATGTTGATTTAAGAAACAAAGTTAAAATGAAGCCTAGAAAGTCTTATAAAGACAAATCATCTAAAGAAAAACGTATTCATAAAAAAGAGATTATATCTACTAGAAATTATGAAGCTTATCTTGAATTTTTAACTAATAATAGAACTGCTTTTATTCATCAATTAGATCTTGTTCAAAGAACTAAGGAGATAATGAACCATATTTAATTACGTTTATATTTCCATTCTCTAATCTTATGTTAGGCTTTGTTATTCCTAGTAAGGAGCAAAAAGAAATTGTAAATATATTTAATTATCTAGAAAACACATTAGGTAAAGATACTTTTATGAAATTATTTCCTGCATGTTTAACTGATTGTGGTAATGAATTTTTAGATGCTGATGGAATTGAATTATCTTCTGATGGAACTAAAAGAGCAACTATTTTTTATTGTAATCCGTATTCATCTTATCAAAAGCCAGAAATAGAACGTAATCATGAATTCTTTAGATTTTATTCTCCTAAAGGCAAATCGTTAAAAGAGTAATTTGTAAAGGACAAACCACCCCAATAATTATTACCACGTTCACGGAACTAAGTTTGGCGACCAACACCCGCGTGCGATTTTCATTTTGCCTTTGTTGTTTCTTTAAGCACCTTCAATATATACTAATTTCCGTTTCTTCTTAATCTATAATTTTCTTTTTTGATTTTAATGTGTTAAAAAAACTAGATGCCATCCACTTACAAACGGAATCTAGTTTGTCAAACTTTGCTTTGATGGATTAATCGGAATTTACTTTGTCAATTAATAAATTTAAAAGTAGTGATGGATTGATTAAACACCCACCCAGTAAGTTTTTTTTACCAAAAGCATCTTATGCAAAAACAATTATTTTTCCCATTTTACCTATTCCAAGCCAAAATTTAACTATTACTTAACATTTTTTTTAAAATTTAAAATAAAATTATTGACTAACCATAGTCTCAATGATATATTATAAAAGCACGCGTAATTAAGGTATGCGGGTGTTTAGCTCAGCTGGGAGAGCGCTACCCTTACAAGGTAGATGTCGGGGGTTCGAGCCCCTCAACACCCACCATTATGTGTGTTAATTTGGAGGAATAGCGAAGCGGCCAAACGCGGCTGACTGTAAATCAGTTCCTTAGGGTTCGGTGGTTCAAATCCACCTTCCTCCACCATTTTTGGTCATTGGGGTATAGCCAAGCGGTAAGGCATCAGACTTTGACTCTGACATTTCACTGGTTCGATCCCAGTTACCCCA
>URQK01000047.1 GCA_900549975.1 uncultured Mollicutes bacterium | reverse complement strand
TGTTTTTCGGACATGGTCTGATACGCACGGTTGTGTGTATAGAAAGGGTTTCATCCGTACGCATAGTTTCCGGCGGAGCCAATGCCGCCGCACAAAAACGTACGAAAAGGAGAAAAAAACATGGCATTAATTGAACTTAATAATGTAAGTTTTAAATATAAGGGCGCTAGTGATAATGCTTTAGAAAATATCTCGCTTTCAATTAATGAAGGACAAATAATTGGACTTCTTGGTCCAAATGGGGCGGGAAAAACAACTATTATTAAAATGCTGGTTGGATTAATAAAAAACTTTACTGGTACTCTTACTATTGATGGACATGAAATAGATGAGCATACAAAATCTCTTGTAAGTTACCTTCCGGATAAAACTTATATTGATGAAGAATTAAAAATCAAAAATGTTGTTGATATGTTTAAAGACTATTATAAAGATTTCAATATAGACAAGATGAATAATTTACTTACTAATATGCATTTATCTATGGAATCAACAATCAAAACATTATCAAAAGGTAATAAAGAAAAATTGCAACTTGCTTTAGTATTAGCTCGTGAATCAAAGATTTACATACTTGATGAGCCGATTGCGGGAGTTGATCCAGCTCAAAGAGAATTTATTATAAATACAATTTTGGCAAGTTACGCCAAAAATGCAGTTGTAATTATTTCTACACACCTAATTGAAGATATCGAGAGTATTCTAGATCGCGCAATATTTGTTAAATATGGTCATATTGTTTTAGACGATAATGTTAATAATATTTGTGCACTTCATGATAATAAATCACTTAATGATGTATTTAAGGAGGTATTTAGATGTTAGCTTTAATTAAAAATGACTTGATAAATACCAAAAAGAAATATATTGTTGCATTTATTGTGCTTTTGTCTTTAAGTGTTTTAACACCTTTAACGCTATTTGGTATTGATTATAATAATGAGGCTACACAAGAATTATCAGTTGTTCTTACTATTCTTATGTCTCTAGGAACTTCGGCATTCTTTGTAGTTGGTGTTTTTATGCTTTCTATTGCCACTAAACAATTTAATAAATCAATGTTTTCTAGCCAAGGATATTTAACATTCACATTACCTTATAAAACTTGGCAAGTTGTCTTATCTAAAGTAATCACATTTATAATTTGGGCCACTAGTTTCATTCTAATTTATTTTATTTGTTTAAATATTGTTATGCTTGAAATAAATGGAATTTTAACAATTCGGGCTGGAACCGCAATTAAATTTTCTGAATTTTATCGACTTCTTTGGGAATTTATTAAAGATCTTGCTATTGGAAAGTATTATTCATTTCTTTTTGGTATTATTGATGGGAGTATTGAAGTAAATACTATTGCAATGATATTTTCTATAATTAAATTAGTTTTATATATTCCTCTATATATTTGTTTAATACTCTTAACTTCTAGTATCTTTGGTAGTAGCGTATCCAAAAATACTAAATCATGGGTATATGCCTTAATATTCATCGCTATTGCTTATGCATTATATTTCTTTAACAATACTGTTACAATCTTAATTGCCCGCTATATTGATAGTCAAACTCTTCCGTACTTATACGATTTATTATCAGTTATTGCGATAATTGTTGGTAGTTTCTCTATATCTGTAAACTTATTAGAGAATAAATTAGAATTATAAAATTGTTGCAATTCTTATATATTTTAAAAGTCATACTGAAAAGTATGATTTTTTCTATTTGTTAAACTTTATTTTTTGTTAAAAAAATACTATCATATTAATGTTTGGAGGTGGCAGTAATGTTTATATCACTAAATACTTTTGATACTAAAGATTTAATTGTCCTAATTATTGCTATCTTAATTGTTATTATTTTAATTGCTCTATGCAATTTTAGATTATTAAAAAAACATATTACTCACGCTTTATATTATCATAACTATAACAAGACTCTTATGAAATATGAAAAGAAATTAAACATTTCTTTAAAAAATAAAAGAATACATATAAATACACCTAATCGTATTAACTATAACGATATCAATCGTAATATTGAAAACTTTGAAATAATTAATCAAAACTGTGTTGATTTAATCAATACTCATAACAAGAATGCTAAGAAACGAGTAAAAGATATTACTTTTGATTTAGAAGCTTTGCAATCCTTAAATAATCTTATTGATGTTCGTGGCTATAATGATGTTTATGAAGAAAAACTAATTAAAGATATTTTGAAACATACTTTTATTAAAAAGAAATTACCAACTATTGATAGAATACTTCTTAAAACATTTGGTGATGATAATTACTTTACCTATAAAAATTATGTAATATTTGTATTAAATGATCGTTTAATTCGTATCGAAATTGATAAGAACAAATTAATTAAACCACGTGTTTATCATTTTGATGATATCACTATTGATATGGAGCATATCAAGAAAACAAAGTTATTTGATTACTTCCATATTGCTATATGCTATGGCGAAGAAATATTATTTGCTAAAAACATCCGTTGCTTAATCAAGAATAATGAAATTTATAAAAACATTATTGATTTAAGCGATTCCCTTGATATGTATCAAAACTGTTCTAATATTGTTGATGCTTTAAATAAGCACAAACATATTGAAAAAGTAAATGAAAACACATTAAGTAAAATTGAAACAATGTCAGGAAGAAAGTTTATATCTTGGATTCAATATGCTTTTAAATCTATATACAAAACGGAAGTTGAATTAAAAAGTGATGATAATTATGGTAATTATTTAGTAATGAGTACATCAGAAAAACATGGATCCGTTGTTATAATTGTAAGAAGACATCAAGATAAAATTAGTTCTTCTTCTATTAAAGTACTTAAAGAATTACAAACAAAAGAAGGCGCTGACGAAGCATGGCTAATTACTAATAATGATTACACTCGTGTTTCTATCTCTTTAGCGGAATCTTTAAATGTTAAATTATTGGATAAAAGTGATTTAGAACATATTGTTAATAGATATAACACTAACTATTATCAAGGATTTTAATTAAATGAAAAAGCCAATTGAAGCTTGAGTGCGAAATAATTTATATGCGTTTAGTTGCTTCTATTGGCTTTTTATATATAATCAAACGTATCAATTTCATGGACATAAGCAAATATCTAATCGGTTAATTTTTACATAATATTTTCACAATATCTATAGTAATAAACTTAAAAATGATTATTGTTGTAAAGTGAAACACGCACCTTCTTTCACCCTGTGTTCTTTCCATTCATCGGTAAGTTTTTTGCGCATTTCTATCGTTTGAAGTCGCTGATTGATCCAACCTTCCGTATAGCCTCTCGCTCTATAAAAATCCGCGCCACGAAGTATCGCCTTTTCAGGATCGGCTATTTCGTCGAGCCGTTCGCTTCCAACCTCTGCTAGCCACATTTTGAACGGTTCTGCTTTCGGCGACGGAATCGACTGCACAAGCCGTAAAACGCCTTTCGTATCAAGACAATCAGTCAATCTGTTTTTACCGTCTTTTGTCAACATTTTCAAACCGTTACAACTTGTAATGGTTTCATTTCCTTCATCTTTCAACTTTTTCTTTAAGACTCGCCAATATGTTTGAGGATTTTCTTTACTTTTTCCAATGTCAGTTTCTCATTTTGTGCAATGGCACCGGTGTTTTTCAGTTTGCTCTCAAGATATGTAAGATTAAATCTTCCATAGCATTGTTTCAATTACGTTGTTCATGCTCGTACTCCTTTTTGATGAGTTTAAACAATAATTTAAGATTTGTCTTGTTATATAAGCTGGCAAGTCTTTTCGTTAGCTTAAAATCACAGGTAGCAAACTCATCTTCATCAATTCTCTTGTCTATAAACAAAAGTTCTTTAAGTTCTTTTATACTTTTGACCACTCTCCATTTACATAAAGAGTCACATAACGCTTTTTCTTTAGTGGCAATTTTTACAATATACTCACCACTCTCAAGATATGTTAAACCTTCAGAAAATGCTCTAACTGGAATGTCACTATATTCATATCTTCCAAAATGATTTTCAAATGTCTTATTTTTCCTATTTTCCAATGTGGCAGATGTCATGGAAAAGACTTTCTCAGGAATCAATCCATAATAAGATAAAACCCAATCAAAACTTAGATAGGAAGGTGATAAAATAGAAGAAGCTAATAAACAAGGATCAACATTTCCATCCGTCTCATAGATTCCATTTGTTAATCTGAAGAGTAATCCTTTGTCGGCATCTCTTTTTATTTTGTCTAAAGGATTAGCGTAATCGTGATATTTTTCTTTTAACATCGATGTTGTAACTATCATATTTGCACCTCTAAATACAATTATATTGGATTTAGTAGAGCATTCCAACGTTTTATTATTATTTACCAAAATCAACTTAGTATTGTACTCGACAAAACTTCTTCTATTTTGTATGATCTGCATCACTATTCTATAGATTAAAAATGTCTCCTCACTCTATATATAAAGAGACTTTTTTTATTTTTCATTAAGAAATTGTAAATTTTTAAATATTGTTTTTACTCTCATTTAACAATATGTTATTATTTTTTTATAAAGTTGCTATGAGTTTTTCTATTTATAGAAAAAATAAGATAGCAATAATAGTTCATATTTTTAAACATAATGAAAGGAAAGGAAATTTTAAAATTTATGAAAAAGATTAAAAAGATTTCATTATTATTCGCTTCAGTAGCATTATTAGTTGTAACCTTGTTTAGCGGAAATAATGAAGTAAAAGTAAACGCTGAGGGTGAAACTGCTTATAAGGAACTAACATTTCCTGATGACAACAAAGATAATAACAAAGTAAATAATTACACTAGCGAATGGGAAGCAAAAATCGGAGAAGATACTTATAAAATCGCCAATGCCAGTAATTTTAGGTGGACCAACTGGACATACATAAAGTTTGGCAATATAACTGGCGATTCTATTGGAAGTATCATTACTCCTATATTTGCTGAATCAGTAAGTAGCGTTACATTGACTATTGATGCCGTAACAACTAAATATGTTAACTCAATTAATATAAGTACTGCAGATTCAAATTCTGCGTCAAAATGGCAATGGTCAGATCCAATAGAATTTACTATTCAAAAAGGTGAAACGACAGTTAATTTACCAGTTCCATTAAAAAACAAATCATACAAAATCGAATTTGATTGCAAAGAAAGCAATAAGAATGGAATGATAACACTTTCTAAGGTATCTTTTTATAAAGAAGCTGACATTGATTTAACAAACTATGAAAATATTACAAAATTAATAAGTGATATTGGTACAGTAGAATATAGTTCATTATGCAAAGCAAAAATTCAAAAAGCTAGAGATGCTTATAATGATGCAACTAGCGATGTTCAAAAGCAAGTTGAGGATGCAGCAGAAAATAATCTTTCTATTCTTAAAAACGCTGAAACAGAATACGCTCAAAAAGAAACTATTGCTAAATCAAACGCTAATAATGCAGTTGCTATGATTGATAGGTTGCCTGAAACAATCAATGAAAATGTTTTAAATGCTAATTATAAATCTATCATTGCTGCAAAATCTGCTTTTAACTCATTAACTCGTGCAGAAAAATCTTTAATAGATAATGAAAAAATTAATAAGCTTGAAAATATTTTATTAGAATTAAGCAAATATAGTTTATCCATTGCAGTTATTGAAGATGGAAAACTTAACAATAACTTTGCTGTTAATAATGCAGATACAGCAAAAGAAGGTGCAACAAATAAAAATAATTGGTATGGCATTTATGGTGATAATAAAATCACATCATCAACAATTAACACACTACTTGATGAATTAGAAATTAATTATACTTTTACAATCGGGAGATATGGTGCTTATAATAGTACTGCTCATAGAATTACTCTAGCTGCTTATTCTAATAATGTATTGGTATCTAATGTGGTAACTATCCAAATTGAAAAGACCACTAGTGATATGACTACTTTTAATGGATCGTTTATTCTAAATACTGGCGTAAAATCATTTAATTTAGTTATCAATTCTAATAGCGAATCGTCAACTGGCAAATTCACAAAAATTTATGATGCTTCTTTCTCTTATGTATCATTTGATTCCGCTGCTAAATTCATTGAAGATTGGGCTGCTTTAAGAGCAAAAGGCGGAGATCAAGGTATTTGTTATTACTTAACGAAAGAAACCCGTGCTGAATTAGACGCTATGATCAGCCGATATTCTAAATTTACTGGAGATGATAAAACTGAAATTGATAATACTTCCGATGGTGGCACTACTATTGCTAATACAATTGAATATGTATCTAGTTTATTAGCAAAATTAGATAATACAACACCATCAAAAGAAGAATCAGGTTTAATTATTAGTTCTATTAATAACTATGACAAATCTTCATTAATTGCATTATTTGTTGTTTTAGGTATTATAACTATCTCTGGTTACTTTATTATTGAAAAAAAGAAATCTATTAGATAATTAGATTAAAAAAACACATGGTTTTATAAATAATTCTTACTTTTAAATAAGTAAAATTCCATGTGTTTTTTAATACTTAAATTATAGTTAAACTTATATTTTATTAATTTGTTCAATCTTTTCTCTATATATTGTTTCTAAATTTAACCAAAATTGTGCAGGCATACCTAGAACTTTTTCTAATTTGGTTGCAATATCTGTTGATAATAACATTTGCCCACTAATTAATGCGTTGACACTATTCTCTGATAATTCCATTAATTTAGCAAATTCTTTTTGTGTTAATTGATTTTCATTAAGTTGTTCTTCAATTGTATATCCTGGTGGTATTGCAATTACATTTTTAGTCATAAACAATTCCTCTTTTCATTCAATAATATACATTGTATCAAATATTTACAAGTTTGCATTAAAATTACTATAAATACAAGTTTTATCAAATAAAATAAACTTCTAGCACAATGCACATTTTTTATTAACAATAAGCGATAAAATACTTCTTCTATTAATTTTATGAGTTCTTATCTTTCTATACTTTTGTTAGTTGTAATGCTTCAATTAGTTTATAAACATTTGTACAGGAATTCCATTCCCATATTCTATAGTCTTTATTTCCGTGATATTTCTTTTCATGTGCTGCAATATATTTTTGATGAACAATTTTTGCGTTTTCCGTAGCGGTTTTATAAGAGGGGATAAAATATTTCTTTAATAAGTCTTTATCGGCTTTATCATATTCTAGATCAAGACTTAATTTCTTTTTTAATAGATTATTCATTTCTCGAATTAGTTGTTTGTTATCCATATTTCGTTCGATTTTATCAAAATGTGATAAAAGCCATACTTCAAACGCCATATTAGAAAATGCAATTTGAACATTACTTTCACTTGCTAATTCGAGAGCAGGAATTAAAGATTTCTCATCCATAGTATTATCTATATCAAATACACACCAAACTTGGTTGGCGTCACATAAAGTTGTACCATGTTTCACCAATTTATATGGCGAATCGTTGTGATATTCAATTCTAACATCATAAATGCTTTTTTTGCATTTAATCAAATCAAAATAGTTTTTTTCAGTCTCTTTTCCATTTGTTAGAATATAAAATCTATTTCTAACTTGTAACTTTTTTTGATTTCTACCCATTTTGTACCTACCTATTTAAATTAGGCAGTTTTGCATAAAATCCTGCCAAGTATTTTTTACTAAACAAATCATTTTTTCTAACACCTTTATAATCTGCAAGTGAAACAAGAGAACTAACACCATACTTATCTTTACTGGTAAAGTATATTTGATCTCTTCTTAAATCATCATCCATAAGCATTACATTATGCGCTGTACATATTAATTGCGCATTGTTTGGATTCTTATCTATGGAATTAAACATTTTTAGTAAGTAGTCCGCAACTAAAAAATGTAATTTTGAATCTATCTCATCAATAAGTATTACCTTACCTTTATCCAATGCCGCTAAAATATAGCCTAAATAGCATAAAAGTCTAATAGTTCCTTCTGAGTGAAATCCTCTATCTTTAAATAGCATAACATCTTTTGTCGCAACTTTTTTATTCTTATCATTATACACATCAAATTGTGTATCTAAATCAATGTTGTACATATTTTCATTTTCTTGTTTTAATTGTCCATACTTGCTTGGATTTGTTTGAAGTTGCATATTAAAAGCTAAAACAGCATATAAGTCTTTTAAATCCGTAACTTTATCTTTTACAACGTTCATATTCTTTATACCAATATCAGCTTTATTTAATATTTCTATTGCCGCATTTTTATATTTTTGATTTTCTACTGAATATATATCTAAAGAATTTACATTATTTTCAAATACTATAATTAAATTATTAAACCAATCTATAACATCTTTTAAATAATTAGATATTGATAAATTGAAATTAGCGCCTATAGATATAAATAATGTTGTTTCAGGAACATTGATTAATGACTCTAAATTTTCATTTCCAGTTAGTTTTATTTTATTTCCAGTTCTTTCGAATACAACGGAAGTTCTTACATTTCTTTTATATAGCCATTCTTTTTCAATTTTTTCATGTAATATAGTAAAACCATACTTATACAAATTACCATTTTTAATTATTTCAACTTCATATAATGATGGCTCATTATATGCATTTTCATAAAATGCATAATAAGCATTTGATTTTACAAAATTTGAAAACTGCTGAGCTGAAGATAATCTTACAACATTATACATATATGTTAGTCCCTTTATAACATTTGATTTTCCTGATGCATTTCCACCAAATATTATTGCCGATTTTAGTAGCTCATGTTCTTCTGTCTTGTTAAATAACCTTTCATCAACATCAAAAGTATTGATTTCTTTTAACTCATCATCTTTTGTTGCTTGTAAGCTTAAATCATTTTCATTATAAAACGATTTAAAATTCTTGAATTTAAAATTAACTAACATAAAGCATCCCCCTTAAAACACTATTATTTTATTACTATTATATGCAACAAGTCAACGCTTAAACATTGTTTTTGTATTTTTTTTGCAAAAACATATTGTTAGCCGGCGAATTTAATTATACGACGTCAACTTTTCATTTAAGTGTAACTAAAGACGATAATTCATTATTTATTTTACCAAAACTATAGAGTATAACCCCCTAATCTATCGCATATTCTTTTCTGCTTTTGAGTTAATGAACTATCTAGTACATATTTTTCATCAATGTTTAATAAAAATTCAATGTCATCCAATTTCTTAAGCGCTGCAGGAACAGTAAAACTTTTTTTGTCCTTTTTTACTTTTTACTTTTTGTTTCTAACAAAACTAGTGATTAAATTGTTATTTATTTAGCCCAAGACACATCTGTGTATAAAACAACCGCATAAGCAATACCCACTGATAAAATATTATTATCAAATGAGTAATTAAATATTTTAATTATTATATGCATTTCACAGATTAATTTTAGCATGGTTTTTAAGCAATTGTTGGTGGGAGCGCTACTGAAATAGTGGGGATTAATAGATGTTTTTATCTACTAACTAACAAAAAAGTAAACTTAAAATAATGTGATATTATTTGAATGTAGAAAATTTCTATGAGTTTTTCTTTATGATTTATAGGCATAAAACCTAAAGTGATCTTAATAATTTAAGATACCGATTGATCTCAAATATCATCTAAACCAAAAGAAAATTAAAACATAGAAACTCTTACATCTATTTTCAAAAATTAAGAATTAAAAAAGTTAAGAAAGGAAATTTTAAATAATTTATGAAAACAATTAAAAAAGCTTCATTATTATTTGCTTCATTAGCTCTTGTTTTAGGTGCTGGTTTAGTTGGTAATAGTGATACTAAAGAAGTTAAGGCTGCTACAAAAGAATTAATTGTAGACGGAAGCGTTTTAGGTTCTGCGGCAACAACTAAAGACACCGAGTTTACCATTGATGGTGTAACTTATGTTTTTTCTAAAGGAGCGAAAGCACAAGCTTCTGCAGGAACAAACAAATTTACTAATAGTGCAATTTTGATTGGAAAAAGTGGCGCATATATTTACAACAAAACACCTCTTGGTGAAAAAATCAATTCTTTCAAAATTTATGCGAATAAAGGTGCAAGTGCAGCAGTTTCAGTTGGACTCTCTTTTAGTACTTCTCCTATCACTAGTTCGCCGGCTAGTTACAATTATACAAGCACACTGTCAACTGTTGATAATGTTTATGATGTCACTTCAAGTTTACCAGAAAATGCACAATATTTTAGATATCAAGTAACAAACAGCAAGAATTCTCAAATTCAGTTTAAGATTGGAATTGAGGAAGCAGCTTCTAAAACTATCAAATCATTAACACAATCTGGTACATTGAAAAAAACAGCATACCAAGTTGGAGAAACATTTGATCCAAATGGTTTAACAATTACAGCAAATTATGATGATGGTACTTCTGAAGATGTTACAAGTAAAGTAACATGGCCTACAATTACTTCTGGTGCAACATCAGTTACTGGAAGTTACGGCGGCAAAGAAATTGTTGTTGAAGGTATTAAAACATTAGAATATGTTTTATCTATAGTTGCTGATAAAACTTCAGCACAAGTAAGTGATGAAGGAAAATTTAGTTATACATTTAAGGACTCTAGTGGTAAAGATATTACTGCTGGAGGCGTTGAATGGAAGTCATCCAATGATGATGTCATTATGGTCGATACTAATACTGGTGCATGGCTTGCAATGGGACTTGGAAATGCAACTATAACATTGAATGTAATGGATAGTAACACAAATATATATGAGGATTCTATTAACTTTGTTGTTAAAGTTGAACCAGTAATTTCTGAGGTAACCATAGCAAGTTTAATGGAAAAAACTGCTGTTGATAATACTGTAGTATCTGTAAAAGGTAAAGTTTCTAATATTGTTAATACATCTTATGGAAATTTTGATTTACTTGATTTAGAAGATTCTTCGAAGAAAATTTATGTATATGGTGCTACTAAAGATGCAACAAAACTAGATTTAACTGATTCTGGTAATGGCTATTATACAGGTAAATGGTATTCTGGAAAAAACTTTAAAAATGCTTGTGTTGAAGGCGATATAATTACTATGAATGTGGTAGTTACAATCTATAACAGCAATCCACAAATTCAAGGCGTTATTACAAAAGTGGAAACTACAACCAATGTATTTGTTGCTAAAGTAAAAGCATTTGATTTATGTAATGCATCTGCTGAAGAACTTAAAGCAATGCTTGATGAATACGATGCATTAATTGCTAAAAATGCTGATGTTGCTAATAGTGCAGTTGATGAAACAACAACATTAGCGGAAAGAATGGCTTATATGCAACTTGTTTATAACAAAAAAGCTAATACAACTGGAGAATCTACTTCAGGCGTAGTTATCACATCTAACAATAGTTATGATAAGACTTCATTAATTGCATTATTTGCAATCTTAGGTATCGTAACAATCTCTGGTTACTATATTATTGAAAAGAAAAAATTCTCTAAATAATTTAATTTAGAAAATAATTACTAAGCACATGGGTTTAGACTCATGTGCTTTTTTTCATAATTATAAATTATTTCGATAATTATACTTTTCTAATACTTCTTTTTTTCTATTAGGTGACACTTCTGTATATATTTG
>URQK01000046.1 GCA_900549975.1 uncultured Mollicutes bacterium | reverse complement strand
ACAGGTGAAGCTACAACAGGTAAGCTTCCGTTTAAACTTCGTATTGAAGCAGTGGCACGTGATATTGCGGAATATTGTGGTTTCTCTGAAGGAATGACCTATTCTTTCGAAAGTCCGAAGGTATTTGACAAATTAAGACTTCCGGCTGACAGTAAGCTCCGTCAGGGAATCGTGATCAGCAATCCTCTGGGAGAAGACTACAGTGTCATGAGAACAACTACTTTAAACGGTATGCTCAGTTCTCTGGCTACGAACTATAACAGAAGAAATAAAGATGTACGTCTCTATGAACTTGGTAATGTATATCGTCCGAAAGCACTTCCTCTTACAGAACTTCCGGATGAGCGTATGCACTTTACACTTGGTATGTATGGAAACGGCGATTTCTTTGACATGAAAGGTGTATGTGAAGAGTTCTTTGAGAAAGTAGGAATGAGAGATAAAGTAGATTATGATCCAAACAGCGGAAAGACTTACCTTCATCCCGGAAGACAGGCAAATATGGTTTATGATGGTAAGGTTGTAGGCTATCTGGGAGAGGTTCATCCTCTGGTTGCAGATACTTATGGAATCGGTGATAAGGCATATGTGGCAGTGATTGATATCCTTACGGTTCTTGAATTTGCAAGCTTCAACCATAAATACACAGGAATTGCAAAATATCCTGCAGTAACCCGCGATTTAAGTATGGTTGTTCCGAAAACCGTTCTTGCAGGACAGATTGAACATATTCTGACTCAGAGAGGCGGAAAGATTCTGGAGAGTTATCAGTTATTTGACATTTATGAAGGAAACCAGATTAAAGGAGGATATAAATCCATGGCTTATTCTCTGGTATTCCGTCACCATGACAAGACTCTGGAAGAGAGCGAGATTACAGCTGCAATGAAGAAAATCCTGAATGGTCTGACAGACCTTGGAATCGAGTTGAGAAGTTAATGCTGATTTATGTATTAAGACATGGGATAACTCAGTGGAATAAACTGAAAAAAGTGCAGGGGGCAATGGATATTCCCCTTGCACCGGAAGGAATTGAACTGGCGAAAAGAACAGGAGAAGCATTAAAAGATGTTCCGTTTGATATCTGTTTTACCAGTCCTCTGGCAAGAGCGAGACAGACAGCACATTATGTGCTGGGAAACAGGCAGATTCCTGTTATTGAGGATAAAAGAATCCAGGAAATTGATTTCGGAGTTCTTGAAGGAAGCCGGTTTAAGGATGAACAAGGAAAGATCATCAGTCATGAAATGGAAATTTTCTTTGAAGAGCCACAGAAATTTGAACGCCCTCAAAACGGCGAAAACATTTCTGATATCCTGAAACGCACCAGAGAATTCTGGGTGGAGAAAACGACAGATCCTGCTCTGGCAGACAAAACAATTCTTGTTTCTTCTCATGGATGTGCAGTTCGTGCACTGCTTCAGAACGTCTATCAGGATCCGGAACATTTCTGGCATGGATGTGTGCCTCCAAACTGTAGTATCAATCTGCTTGAAGTAAAAGATGGAAAAGCCAGATTTCTGGAAGAAGATAAAGTTTACGCATAAAAAATAAGGAAAAACGCAGAATAACTGTAATGGTTGTTCTGCGTTTTTTAGTGAAAAATATACAGGTTACGATTGACTAATCGGGATAAATTGAGATAAAATATACAAAAGAAACAAAGGATTCAGAAAAATAAAAGTTAAACTCTCCTAATTGTATAAAAATGCAGAATTGCGTTGAAATTATTTAGATATAAGTAAGTAGCGAATACTATTGTCTGCTTGATGGAGAGAGAATAATTGCTGACAGTGACGTGACACAGGAAATGGGGTGAGTATATGCAGTCATTAAATGAAACAAAAGCAGGGGAAATCTGTACCATCAAGTGGATGACCGGAATGCCGGAAATCATGGATCAGATCAGACAGTATGATGTCAGCGAGGGAAAGACCGTACAGATCATAAGCAGGATCCTTGGCGGAGTGATCGTAGGTGTTCAGGGACACAGGATCCTGATCAGTGACGATGCAGCCTGTCGTATAAAAGTATAAAAGGGCGAAAGGACAATTTCTTTTGATGGGATTGTCCTTTTTTGTTGTTTTGGGAATGTGGTTATGATAGTATGATAAAAAAGAAAACTTTTTTTCAAAAATAAATCGTTTTTTGCCATAAATTTAACATATTGTTTATTTTGTTTACAAAATAGAACTCGCGTCTTTTGCGCTAGTTCTATGAGTGGTTGGTTTTTATTAATAAATTAATTATTTCTGTTTATTTAAATATTGTTTAACTTCTTTAGCTGTAGGTATTGCTTGTTGTGCTCCTTTTTTTAGACAAGTTAAGGCGCTTGTAACTGATGCATAACTAAGTGCATCTTTTAATTCAATACCTTTTAATAATTGAGATGCAAAGGCACCAACGAATGTATCACCTGCTGCAGTGGTATCAACTGCCTCGACTTTATGAGCTTTAATGCGGTAGAAATCTTTGTTTTTAAAACACATTGAGCCACGTTTTCCTAAAGTAATAATTAAAGATTTTAAACCATATTTTTTTAAGTATTGGTATGCCTTTAAAGCATTATCTTCATTAGTTGGTTTAATACCAGTTAATATTTCACATTCGCTTTCATTAACGATTAAGTAATCGACATTACGATAGATTGCTTTTTTTAAATTAATTGCTGGCGCAGGATTAAATATTGTAACTAATCCTTTTTCTTTAGCAAGTTCTAAGCCCTTAATAACTGCATCTAAATTATTCTCTAATTGCGTGATAAATATATCATTTTCATTAGCTTTGCTAAGAGCATCTTCTATTTGATCAAAATCAACTTTTTGATTAGCGCCGCCATCAAGAATAATACGATTATCACCATTAGCAATAATAATCATGGCTATTCCACTAGTGGTATCTAATTTATTAACATATGTTGTATCAACATTATATTTATGTAAGGATGATAACAAATTATTGCCAAAGATATCTTTACCAATATTACCAATCAAAAATGTTGGTACATCTTGTTTGCTACACGCAACTGCCTGATTAGCGCCTTTTCCTCCTGGATTAAGAAAAAAGTCTTGTCCAGATAAGGTTTCACCGCTTTTCGGCATATATGGTGCGCTTATAACTAAATCCATATTAATACTACCCAAAACATAAATTTTTCTCATATAGTCTGCTCCTAACTTACTTAATGTTGATACTAGTAAACTAACTAGTAGAATTAAGTAATTACTATTCAAATAATAACATAAAGAAATTTAAAATAGAATACTTGACATTATTACTTTTGATGCTTATTTAATTCCTGTTGATACTACACCACGCACAAAGGCTTTTTGTGCAAAGGCTACAAATAATACCATTGGAATTGAAAACATTACTGAAGCCGCCATTACTTGAGTCCAATCCGCACTTCCAGTAGCAGAGAAAAAATTTTGCATACCAAGTGACAAAGTATATAAATCTGGATTAGATTGTAAATAAATACTTGGACCAACATAGTCACACCAAGCATTAATAAATGAATAAACTAATAAAGTGGCTAAGCATGGTTTTATTTGCGGTAATAATATCTTAAATAAAATCGTAAATGTATTGGCGCCATCAATTTTAGCTGCTTCGTCTAAATCCTTTGGAATATCATCCATAAATTGTTTAATCATAAATACATTAAATGCTGATCCACCAATCCAAGGAATAATAAGCGGTAAACGTGTTCCAATCCAACCAAGTTTTTCAAATTCAGCATAAGCTGGTATCATCGTTACAACCCAAGGAATCATCATAGTAGATAAAAGAATTGTAAAGAAAATATTAGAATATTTATTTTTAAATCTTGAAAATCCATAAGCAATTAATATTGAAGCTGTAATACCAATCCCCATAGTTGCGGCAACCATAATAAGCGTATTTAATAATAACTTTCCCATATTGATGTTATTCCAAGCATCAACATAATTTTGCCATTTAAATGCACCAGAGAAAAATTTTGGTGGGTATTCAAATATTGCATTCGATGAACGCATTAATGACATTAAAATCATATAAACAAAAGGAATAGCAAAGAAGATAGATATTGTTAAAGCAATAATAAATAACAAAATTTTAGTAAGTGTATCGTTTTTTTTGTTTCTCATTAGTTTTCACCTTAACTTTCTTAGTTCGATTTTCTTTTGTTGATAAAATAACATAAATTAATGCAAAGCCAAATGTAAGTAAGAATACGACCCAACCTTGTGCACAAGCATAACCAAGAGTCTTTTTGCCTAATGTTTTAAAAGCATTACTAACAATTAATAAAGACATAGTCATCGTTGAGTTTCCTGGTCCGCCTTCGGTTAATAATTTAACTTCGGCATATGCTTGAAGTGACGATATCAAAGAAGTTAATATAACAAACACTAAGGCTTTTGAAATACAAGGAATAATAATATGCATTAAGCGTTGGAATCCATTTGCCCCATCTAATTCTGACGCCTCAAGTAATTCACTTGATACGCCTTGAATAGCCGCTAAAACGATAAGCATAGTTGGTCCTAGTCCTGACCAAATACCAACGAATATAATCGTTCCCATCGCACTAACGCCATTACCAAAGAAATTAACCGGCGCTAAACCTAAATACGATAAGAAATAATTAGCGACATTAAACTCACCACCCGTAAATATTAATTTCCAAAGTAAAGAAACACTTACTACAGGAATAACTGCGGGTAAATAAATTAATACACGAAATACTTTTTTACCAATAATATTCGCATTAAGTAGTAACGCTAATAATACTGATAAAATAACGATAAATCCTACTTTAACAAACGCATAAATAAAAGTGTTTAATATCGCTTGTTGGAAGTCTTTATCTTCAGTAAATATATAAACATAATTTTGAAATCCAATAAAATTCAAAGGAGAAGAATTAACCGTTGCCATTTTTACGTCTGTAAGACTATATAGCAAAGACATAAATAACGGCACAATAGTAAAAGCCGTAAACCCAATTAGCCATGGACTAATATAGGCAAAGAAATGCCTTCGATTACTCCTTTCTGAGCGTGATACTTGTTTCATTGTATCACCATTAGATTTCGCGACGTACATCCGTGGCGATTTTATCTAATACTGCTTGTAAAGTAGTTCCTTTTGGGTTAGATAAATAATCCGAAATATGTTTACCTAAAATACTTTCAAATGTATCTTGACCGATTGAATTGTTATAAACAATTGGGTGCGTGTAATTATTAGCGACATTTAAGAAATATTGATTGATTTCCGCTAATTCGGCATTTTCTGGATTTTTATATGTATCGCTATTAGCAACCAACTTATTTCCTGGAATATTAAATCCTTTAGAAGCCATGTATTCATTACCTTTAGTCATGTAGTAATTTAAGAAAGATATTGCTTCATCTGGTAAAGTAGTATCTTTATAAACTGCTAAAGAAATCATACCACAACTTCCAGCATAAGCATCCGCACTTGTTATCGCACTACCATCTGTATGCGCTGGAACTGGTGAAGGACAATAACCAATTTCAAATCCTGCATTATCCCAACTATATGTTGAATAAGCCCAGTTACCAAAGAAGGCAAAACTAATATTTCCATTAGCGAAAGCCTCACCACTTCCAACTCCTGTTGGTCCAATAATTGGTGCACTAGCTTTCTCGCCAATTTGTAAATCACTAAAGAATTGGAATGCTTTATAAACATTTGGATCTTCGTTATTAAAATATTTATTATCAATCCAAGTTGATGAACCAGTCATTTGAATCCATTCCATTAAATGCTTATAAGGAACACGGTCTAACATTGTGCCATAACGATTTTCTTTACGAAGTTTATATGACATATCTAAGAATTCATCCCAAGTCATTGGTACATCTTGGCTAGGATATTCCATATATCCCGCATCGCCTTTTTTAAGATTGTTTTCTTTGTTATATTCATCAATATGTGATTTGTTATACCACATTACAAAGTCAGGAGACCAGTCTTTGATTAATGCATAGTGATCACCTTTACCAACATTTTCACCATCATATTGATAAGCACTATTAACATCCCAAAGTTCAATCTTTCCATCACTATTTGAACTTGTTTTAATATCTAATGCTCCGCTTTGAATGTAAGGTTCAAGGTTCATGATTTTATTACTAGCTAAATGTGATAAAAACTCCCCTGATTCAGTAAAGAAAATATCTGGTGCTTGATCTTTTGAACTAAAAGAAATATTAAGATTTTCATAATAATTTCCAGTTGCTAATTGCACTTCTACTTTTATGCCAGTTTCCGCTTCATAATCTCGAGCAATTTTTTCATATGAGGCTAATTCGGTGTTATCACCCCATACATAGAAAATTAAGTGATCACGTTTAGTAGTTTTACCACAACTCACTAATGCGATTAAAGACACAGCACCTAAGACCAAAGATTTAATTGTTTTGTTTTTCATAAATTCCTCCTAATAACGTTTGATCGATTTTGTTTATAATTTCATTTATATTTTCTCCAATCGTTAAATAATAATGATTAGATTTATGGTAATTGTCAAATGTAGTAACTCCTTTTTCATCAATGTTTATCGTTCCTTCTTCTGATATTTCAAACATATCATCTTCGCCAAAAATTGCAAACCATGTTGTTAACAGATCCCAAGATTCGCGTGGCGCATTTTGGAATATTTGATAAGCAACAGTAACTGGATTATCCGAATTATTTTCTTTTAATAATGTTGCCCCAGTTTTGATTTTATATCCTACTTTATAATCTAAGAAAGTAACTTTAGTTGGTACTTTTTTGATAAAATTTCGTGCAGATTTGATATCAGTGATAATATTATATTCGGCATCAAAATCAATATCATCATCTTTAGTTTTAAATAATCCGCCCATAATAACAAATTCTTTTACTTTATTTTTAACTAATTCAACGCCATTAAGCAAAGAATATTCATCTGCGCTAGAATCTAATAAATCGGATACATTATTTAATTGTCCAATACATACAAATGTAACTGATTTATATGTCGCATTAGCAAGTTTCCTTCTTAATAATTTAATGGCATCGTCACAAGGTTTAAGCTGTTTTGTACGTTCATCATAATATTTATTAGGGAAAGATAAAGCCAATTCTTTTTGGAAAGGATTAACATTAATATCACAAAAATGTTTTCGACTTGTTGATGCTATTTCAATATCATCATTTCCATAAAATCGATTAATCGCCGATATTGAGGCTGGTCCATATGGAGCGGAAGTTGTAAATGTTATTCCCAACAAATCAATTAATCCTTCATTTTTAAATATATTAGCAAGCGCTAAAGCACCAGCATCATCACAATCTCCACCAATATCGGTATCAATAATAAGTAATTTTTTATTCACTTTTTTTTCATCCTCACTTTTAATTTTAAATACTCCGACATCCGTTTGCATATTTGAAGCATTACGGAATTGAAGTGGGGTTATATTCATGCGACTTTTGAAAAAATTATTAAAATGAATATTATTTTCAAAGCCACAATTAATAGCAATTTCTTTAATTTGCATATCGGTAGAAATTAGCATTTGTTTAGCGGCATATAATTTGCAATTTAGTAAATACTGATTAATTGACGTATTTGTTTCTTTTTGAAATATATGGCGGAAACGATGATAACTATAGCCAAATGAAGAAGCAATTTGCTCAAAATCAATCTTTTGATTATAGTTTTCTTTAATATAGTTTTTCGTTCTATTTACTAATTCTTCGTTATACGATGCTTTATTATCGGTTTTATATACTTTTCTAAGTAAATGACATAAAACTAAACTAAAATATGAACTAATCATATTACGATAAAAAGCTTTTTTATTTTTTTCTTCTTCTTGCATTTTTGAAAATAAATTTAGAAAAACTTCTTCCACTTCTTTATCTAACTTTAATTTGGTAAATGATTTAAATAATTCATCTTTTTTAAATTCAAAAAGAACAATAAATAACCTCGAAAACTCTTTTGTTGTTTCATCGTGTTTAATACCCGGACGTACAATAGTAATTGTTGGTCCATCATATTCTTCTAAATCATTATCCGCAGTTATCATGCCTTTACCACCAAGATAAAAGACACATTCATAACAATTATGAGTATGTTCCATTACATAATCATTAGGATGATGTTCATAATAGATAAATGATTTTACATTACATGCATACATACTTTCACCTACACATTTTCATTTTTGATAATTATTTTGATTAATAAGAGTTTATTAACCTCTAATACTATCTAAAGTAGAGAGATAGCCATTTTCTTTTAATGTTGAAGCGCTTGGTAATTCATTAAAACTTGCAATTCTAATTCGATAAATAATGTTACTTTCCATATTTAGTCTTGAATTATTTTCAAGTGATATAACTTTAGTGGAATTCCAATCTCCAAATTTATCAAACGAACCACTTTGGGCAATTGTAATGGTACAATTTGCAATATCTAAAGTTGCATCTTTTGAAGAATAGGCATAAACATAATTGCCGTCGCTAATTGCAAATCCTAATGCATCATTGGGATTAGAATAGTTAAACATTGATCCATTATTTAAATAAACTTTTTGAATTCTTTCTTCGCCTGTCTTGTTATTTAATAAATTATTTAGACCAAAACTAGCAAATCTACTTCTTGGAGCATTAGCAACACCAATATAAGCATCTAACAATGCTTTATTAATACTTTTTGTATCAGTCGCACGATTATTATTTTCAATGAATTTTTCATTTAATGATGTGCCTGCTTCATTTAATCTTTTATATAAGGCTCCATTAGGGGATTCTGGATAATATAACGGACAAGAAAGTTGATAAGATACATATCCACTTGCGCCCATGGCAAATGTCGCTAGTGTTTGTTTATGGTTAATATCAGAAGCCCAGTTTTCTGAATTCATTAAATACATTTCTTTATACTCATCATTAAATGATTTAATACCATTTTTAGTTGAAGCAATTTCATGTAAATATGTTGGACTCACAATATCGATATATTCTAAATCTTTAATATCACGAACATAATTAACGACCGCATTTTGTTCACAAAATTCTGCACGAGTTAAGGCCTTATATTTAGAATATTTAACGCCTTTCCCTACTTCATTTAAATAAGTTTTCGCTAACGACCAAGCATAATCACTAGTTAAAGCTTCTCCAGAACTATCTTTAACATCATAAGCTTTAACTCTCCAACGTTGGAAACGATCAACACCTTGACCAATTTGAACCATTATAACTGGATCATAATTATCATTTTCATTATTCCAATCATAAATATAATTCATCATCTCATAAATTGCTTTACTTTCACGATTAAGCAAATTATTATTGGACCAATCTAAAATTTTACATCTTCCAAAATTAGCAAAATCAAACATATCTTGAATAACTGGATAAGTTGATGAATCATTAATATAACTTGGTACATTCACCATATGAGTTTCCCCATCAACAAAACTACCATACCATTCTAAATTTAATTTTAAATCATATTTTTTAGCAAAATCTAAATAATACTTTAAATCGCTAAAATCATAATTATCATAACTTTTTTCGATTTGACTCCACATAATAGAAAGTTCAATCGTATTCATATTTGTTTCTTTAGCAATAGCAAAGTAATCTTCCATTTCGCTTGCTTTTTTAAAATCAGCATTTATAAATAAGTCAGTGCGTAATAATGATGAAATGATAATTTGTGGTACATCATCGCGGTTTACTAATATTGCTTTGCCACTTTCTGACATTTTTTGTTTGTAAGGCGCTACAAAATTATCTTTGTTATCAATAATATTGTTATTTTTATTAGTATTATTACTTGTATTACTACCTGTATCACAACTACATATGCTAAGAAGCATTAAAGGTAAAATTAAATATTTTATATTTTTCATAACTTTAACCTCCGATATTATCCCATGTTGATGAAGTTAATTTAGTTGTTCCACTATAAGTAATATGATATAAAATGTTTGCTTTTAGTGTTATTTTATTATTTTTACTAACTTCTTCTACTTTATTAAATTCATTATCGATATAGTGACCAATGGATATATCATTGATATTAATATTGCCTAATGTTACTTCACTATCATTAGTCACATAAATATCAATTGTGTTACCAGTATCAATCGCATATCCAATCGCACTCTTAGAAGTATTAAATGTTATACTCGCATTAGTGGTGTTAATATTTTGTGATATGCTTTCACTTGGATAATCGCTCTTTATATTAAAGCAAGCAAAATCTTCATTACTAACATTATAAATCACACTACTTACTTTTTTTAAGCCATTAATAATATTTTTAGTTGATTCATAATGAGCTTTATAATTAAATTCACTAAAAGAATTTTCTTTAAAAGTCATAACTCCTTGATCCACGCTACTAGAACCATTTTTAACAAAGAATGGCGAAGTAATTAAATCATAAATCGAATAACCCGCGTGTTGTGACATTGCAGCTAAAATAAGTGATGGAGTATTAGAATAATTACCATCATTTTCCGCGATATGGCCAAAATTATTAGTGATTTTAGCAGCAAACATCGATGCTAATCCTTTAATATTTTTAACACTTGAGTTATAAGAATCATCCCCAACAATATCAATACCTTCTAATTTATGAATTCTTGTTACAAATTCTGGAGCATTCTTAACATTGTTGCCATCATATATTCCATTTCCAGAACTTAATTGATCTGCGCCTGTTGAATTAGCAAAATTTACACGTGTATATACTTTATATTTGCTATTTTTAACAGCTTTACCTAACTTATCTAAGGAATTACATATTTTTTCATAACCTTCTTCACTAGTCATTTTGATACCTGTAACTCTTGATAAAACATTTTGTTGACTAATACGGAATCTTACAAAAATATCTGGTTCATTTAATACTTGGACACCAATTACAGGTTTTTTACCTTCATGGGTAGAGTCAAAATCATAAATATAATCCATCATTTTTGTTATCGCGTTACTTTCACGGTTCATTAAATTCTCATTATCAAAATCTAAAAACCACATAACGCCATAATAATTCCAATATTCACCTGTTCTTAAGGCATCAAATTTTGGATAAGTTTTGCCATCTCTTAAAATATAATCTGGAATAGTATAAGAGTGTGAATCTCCGCACATATTTGTACCAAACCATAGTAATTCGATTTTTAAATTGTAGCGATTAGCAAATGTTAACATATGCCATAAAAATGTATAATCAAATTGGTCTTGTTCGATTTCTAGTTTTGCCCATTCAATTGGTATTTGCACTACGGTTACACCAAGTTTTGATGCTTCTTTAAATAGTAATTCGACTTCATCATATGATAATTTATCGCAGTTCATAAACGCATCAACACGAATTTGTGAACCCATAAATAAGAAATCTTTGCCATTTACTTTAATATGATGTCCATAATTATCTTTAACAATCTCTGAAACTAACACATCATTTCCATCATATATTGGTGCTTTTTTATCTGGATCATTAATCGAAGTATTATTTGATGTACTTGGTGTATTATTACTTGCTTTAGTAGAATTAGAAGTTGAATTTGTATTATTACAACTTGCTAACATTCCTAATAACACTAATAAAGATACTTTCTTAATATTTTTCATACTACTCCTTCTTAGCATCTAAATTATCTTCATTTGACACTAGTTCGTTATTTTTTGATACTTTTTTCTTTTTTAATAAAGTGAAAGTTATAATTCCTCCAGCAATAATAACTATAGCACCACTAATTCCTAAAATTAATCCCAAATTAGAAGAGTTATTGTTATCATTATTTTTAGAAGATAAGACATTAAATTCTTTTATAATTGTTTCTTTATTTCCATAAATATCTTCCACAACTACTTTAACCGTGTATTTTCCTCCAATCGTAACTTTATAAACAAATTCATCTTTACTAGTGGATTTTTCGCTTGTTCCATCAGGTTTAGTTAATGTAATAGTTACATCATATTCACTATCATCAGTCACTTTTATATCTAATTTAACTTCTTCATTA
>URQK01000045.1 GCA_900549975.1 uncultured Mollicutes bacterium | reverse complement strand
CTTCAACTTAAAAACTACAATTCACAACAAAAAGAAATCGAAAAACTTAAAAGATTTATTGAATATTTTAAACCTAAACCTCGCTTTGTAGCGCGCGCTAAAGATCGTGAAAAAAAACTAGAACACATGAAAATAATTGATAAGCCCTATGAAGCAAAAAGCAGTTTAAAAATTTCTTTTCAAGGTGATAGTTTAAAAGGTAAAAAAATTATGTTATTTACTAATTGTCTTTTCGGTTATGATAAGCCTTTATTTGATGAAGTTAATTTAACTCTTTTTAGTGATGACCATTTAGCCATTATGGGCGATAATGGATGCGGTAAAACCACTATCTTAAAAACCATTATGCATCAAATTAGATTATTAAGCGGTTCTATTGATTTTTTAAGGCCATTAAATATTGGTTATTTAGCGCAAAATGATTTCGGTTTAGATGATTGTTCATACACACTTATTGAATATATTCAAAATTCTTTTGAAAACATGTTAGAAAAAGAAATTCGTAATCACTTGGGAAAATTTGGTTTTCATGATGATGATGTTTTTAAGGTGGTTAAAGTATTATCCGGCGGAGAGAAAATGCGTCTCATATTAGCAAAATTAGTTTTAAATAATTATGATTTATTACTATTAGATGAACCTACAAACCATCTTGATTTAATTGCTAAAGAGGCCTTAATTAATGCTTTAGAAAGTTATGGCGGGGCAATTATATTAGTTTCTCATGACCGTTACTTCGTTGATACTTTAGCTAATCGAATACTTTATATTAGTAATCATAAAACATATCTAGAAGAAGGTAATTACGCTTCTTTAAAAGAAGATTTAAAAGATTTGTTTTTTTCTAATGAAGTAAAAGAAAAAAAAGAAAAAAAAGTAATTACTAAAACTAAAAGTTCTGGACTATCCAAATTAAAATGTGAAGAAAAATTAGAAATCTTAGAAGGAAAAATCCAAGAATTAAAAGATGCGCAATTTTTAGAAGAAAACTATATGGACTCTAAAAAAATGCAAGAATTAGAATATAAACAAAAGCAATTTGAAAAAGAATATGATGAGTTATTAGAATACTATATAAGCAATTTTGATGCATAAAACTACTTTTATTACGGACTAATAATAATTTTTCTTGAAAAATGATTAAAATATGTTATCATTATATGTGCGTTTAAGAGGTGAGCGTTATGTTAATTAATGAATTAAAGAAAGCAAGCATGGAAGCTTTAAAAGCAAAAGATAAAGAATCACGTGCAGCATTATCTGTAGTAATTAATAAATATAATCTTATGGGCATTGAATTAAAGGCTCAAGGAAAAGAAATTTCCGACGCTGATTTAGTGGCAATTATCTCTAAGACTCTTAAAGAATTACAAGACGAAAAAGATGGATTTATCAAAGTAAATCGTCCTGATCGTGTTAGCGCTATTGAAACACAAGAAAACACTCTTAAGGCTTATTTACCTAAGATGTTATCAGAAGATGAAATAAAAGAAGAAATTGGCAAATTAGAAGATAAATCAATTCCTTCTATTATGAAGCACTTCAAAGCAAACTTTGCTGGCAAAGTCGATATGGGCTTAGTTAACAAAGTCGCTCGTAGTCTCTAGACTCGAGTCATAGGGGCGTAGTTAAATGGTATAGCAACGGTCTCCAAAACCGTTATTGCGGGTTCGATTCCTGCCGCCCCTGCCATACGAATTATTAGTTCGATTCATAATGTGAACCGGACTTTTTATTTTAAAATCAATAGTTAGGTGGTTAAACTATGAGTAAATATGAAAAACTTTGGGAGTATATCTCATCTACTTTTTCAAACAAAGCGATAAATGAGTTCAAATTAACATTCGAACAAATCAAAGATATTCTTAGTTTTAATATTGATCACTCATTTTTAAAATATAAAAAAGAACTTCTTTCTTTTGGTTATGAAGTCATAAAAATTAACATGAAAGAACAAACAATATTATTTAAAAAAATTGCTTAAATGATGTAGGTAAAGCATATGAACAATTCGACAGAAGAATTAAAAAGTGGAAAGATATTACCATTAGTATTTAAATTAACTATCCCCGCAGTTATTGCACAACTTATTACTTTTTTATATAACATCGTTGATCGCATTTATGTTTCAAATATAGAAGTAACGGGCATGGACGCTCTTGCAGCACTTGGAATAGTACTTCCCTTGACGATTATCATTCAAGCTTTTGCTAATTTAATAGGTTTAGGCGGTTCTCCTCTTGCCACAATGAAATTAGGAGAAAATGATAAAGAAGAGGCAAATAAAATTTTTAATACTTCATTCATCTTACTTTTTATATTAGGAATAATTATAAGCTTTATTGTTTATATATTTGCTCAAAATATTGTTGAACTATTTGGTTGTCCCACTAGTGCAGTTAAATATGCTGCTAGTTATTTAAAAATATATGGACTAGGTTCAGTGTTTGTCTTATTAGCGCAAGGGCTTAATCCATTTATTACCGCACAAGGTAAATCGCTTATTGCTATGCTATCCATACTAATTGGAGCAATCATTAATATTGCTTTAGATCCATTATTCATATTTGTTTTTAAAATGGGTGTTGATGGAGCAAGTTTAGCCACAGTTATATCGCAGTTTATTTCATTTGTTTGGATTATTATTTATCTACATTCTAAAAAAAGTATATTTAGGATAAATTTAAAACATTTTCAATTTGATAAAATACGTATTTTGAAAATACTATCTTTAGGTCTATCACCATTTATTATGACTATTACCGAATGTGCTATTCAGATTGTCTTTAATAACAATTTAAAGTGGGCCACTAATGACGACGCTAATTATACCGCCGCTCTTACAATTATGCTAAGTGCTTTACAATTAATCTCATTACCATTAAATGGACTTGGTTATGGCATGCAACCATTTGCAAGTTATAATTATGGAGCGGGTAATGCCAAAAGATTAAAAGAAGGCATTAAAGACGTAACAATAATTGCTTTTTGTTATGCCGTAATTGTTTGGTCATTATCATTAGTATTTCCAAAAATATATGCTTTAATATTCTCTGCTAGTGAGGAAGTTAGTGATATTGTAATAAAATACACACCATTATTCTTAATGGGTTCTATTATGTTTTTTGTACAAATGACTTTACAAAACATCAACGTGGCTTTAGGGCAAGCAAAATCCGCTCTTATTTTGGCGGTTTTAAGAAAAGTTATTATTCTTATTCCTATATGCATTATTTTAACGCATACAATTGGTTTTAAAGGTGTTTATATGTCGGAAGGTATCGCTGATTTTATTGCTGGAATAATTACAAGCATCGTTATTTTTACTACTTTTCCACGTGTATTTAAAAAGCGCGAAGAAGAAGTTAAAAAACAAAAGCAAAACAATTCTTCTTTGAATTAAAACAATCATAAAATGGCACATTTTTTTATATCAAAACAACCACCAATTTGTTAAAATAATGGTGGTGATTTTATGAGCAATTTTTTTAACGAATACTTATCTCCATTAGGAATTATAAAATTAGAAAGTGATGGAGAATATCTTACTGGCTTATGGTTTGACAAATCTAAAGATAGTAACAAACATATGGTCAATAATGAATATAAAAATTTATCTATTTTTGATGAAACCAAAAAATGGCTAGATATTTATTTTAGCGGATTCAACCCTGGTTTTACGCCAAAATACAAAGTTAAAACTACTGAATTTCAAAAAAGCGTCTATGAAATAATGCTTAAAATCCCGTATGGCAAAACTATTACTTATAATGAAATTGCTAAAGAAATTGCTAATGCACGAGGCATCAAAAAAATGTCTGCTCAAGCTATTGGTCATGCAGTTGGTACTAATCAAATATGCATTATTATACCTTGTCACCGCGTAATGGGTACTAAAAATAATATAACTGGTTATGGCGGAGGGATTCTTAATAAAATCAAATTATTAGAACTAGAAGGCATTGATACAAGTTCTTTTGTAATGCCAAGGAAATAATTATTATGAATAGGTGTAAATGGTGTAATCTAGATAATCCTATATATGTCACTTATCATGATAAGGAATGGGGATTATTAAATACTGATGAAAGATATTTATTAGAAATGCTTATTTTAGAATCATTTCAAGCTGGTCTATCTTGGGAATGCATATTAAATAAAAGAGAGACATTTAAAAATGCATATGATAATTTTGATATTAATAAAATTATAAATTATGGCCAAGCAAAAATTGATGAGTTAATTAATAATAAAGGCATTGTTAGAAACAAAAGAAAAATAATAGCAAGCATTGAAAATGCTAAAATATTTAAACAAATACAAAATGAATTTGGTTCATTTTATCAATATTTATGTACATTTACTAATGGTATTACATATTTTGAAATTGATTTAACCACTAATGAGTTATCCGATAAAATATCACTTGATTTAATATCTAGAGGTATGAAATTTGTTGGTAGCACTATTATTTATTCATATTTACAAGCTATTGGTATAATTAATTCCCATGAAAAGGAATGTTTCTTATACCATAAAAATTAGGAGGATGAAACTATGAATTTATTACAATTAATTGTTCCGAAAAGTAAGTGTCAATATTTATTAACTTCTACAACTTTAAGACAAGCTTTAGAAAAATTTAAATACCATCGTTACGCGACAGTGCCTATTCTTGATGGTGAAGGCCATTTTTTTGGCACACTATCTGAAGGAGATTTACTTGAACTTATAACTAATAAAGATATATTTAATATTAAAGAATATGAAAATATAACTATTAAAGATATTAATTTGCATCGTAGTTATCATATTTTAAATATCAATTGTACTTTTGATGAACTAGTGACCTTATCATTAGACCAAAGTTTTGTTCCTATCGAAGATGATCGAGGCTTTTTCATTGGAATTATAAAGCGTAAAGAAATAATCGAAAAACTATCAAATAAATTAGACTAGAGGTAATATTATGAACTATATTGTATATGTAACAAGTAACAAAAAATTCGGAGTTAAAAAAGATGGTAGCAGTCGCGCTACTAAAACATTCGACAAGAAAAGTGACGCACTTAAATATGCTCAAGAACTTGCTAAAAAAAGTGGCGGAAAAGTTATTGATAAAACTTCTTCTTTAGAAACAAAAGTTAATAAAGAAATTAAAAAGACAAAACGAAAAGCTAAAAATAAAGTTAAAAAATTTATTATTTCTTTAATAGTGTTTCTCATTGTGAGCGCTATTTCATATATAGGTTATCGTTATTTTAATTATGGTGGTGGTAACAATCCATCAAACCAAAAACCTCAAGCTGTTACTGGCGTTATTTATGATAATTTACAATTTCATTTTATGCAACTAGGAAATAATCAAAATGGTGATGCTATTTATATCAAAGCCGGTGAAACTGATATTTTAATTGACGCTGGAGTAAGTGATACATCCACTATCACAAGCTATATGAATCCTTATATAAAAGATAATAAACTTGAATATGTTATTGTTACACATGGAGATTCTGATCACATTGAGGGATTTTATGGCTCAAAAGCAAAACCAGGCATTTTTTACCAATACGATGTTGGAACTATCATTGATTTTGCATATAGCACCAAAAAAACTAGCACATATCAAAACTATCTTACTGCGCGTGATGAAGCTGTTTCTAAAGGCACGAAACATTATACAGCAAAAGAATGTTATAATGAAGAAAATGGCGCATCAAGAACATATAATTTAACAGATGATATCTCTCTTGAAATATTATGGAATAATTATTATTTTGAAAATACCACCTATAAAGAAAATGATTATTCTGTTATTACAAGGTTTAAATATAAAGAACAATACTTTTTATTTACTGGTGATTTAGAAAAAGATGGAGAAGCAAAATTTGTTGAACATTATAAGGGCAACTTTCCTAGTGTTGAATTATATAAAGCCGCTCATCATGGTTCTGAGACATCATCAAATGATGATTTCTTAAATCTTATTAATCCACGTATTAGTGTTGTATCTTGCTCTGCAGGAAACGATCAATATACAGATTATTATAAAAACACTTTTCCAACACAAGATTACATCAATCGTATCGCTAAATATACTGATCAAATTTATGTAACTTCTTTATATAGTAGTGAAGGTGAAAAACCTCTTAATGGTAATGTAGTTGTTTCTTCAAATGGTGATGAAGTAGCGGTTGCATGCACTAATAATACAACCAAACTTAAAGATAGTGAGTGGTTTAATTCCACCGTTTATGTTGATCAAAAAGATAAAATCGTAACTAAAGATAGCGAAGGCGCTAAGGCAAAACCATGGCGTACTTGGCCAAATTAAAAGAAGAGTTTCAAAACTCCTCTTTTTTATTTTGTTTTCCAAGTTCTTGGCACAAATAATGCAATCATTGGGAATAATTCTAGACGACCTGTGATCATTGTTAAAGAAAGAACAAATTTTGAAAAACTCGAAAATCCTGCAAAGTTACCCGTTGGTCCAACCACATTAAGACCAGGTCCAACATTTGATATACAACTTAAAGTTGCGGTAAAATTAGTTACTAAATCAAATCCATCAAAAGAAATAACAAATGTTACAAAGAATAATAAAGCCACATATACAATAATAAAACTTTCTGCACCTTTAACCACTTCATCATCAACGATTTGCCCACTGTCCTTGATTAATTCAACTTTACGAGGATTAATCATAGTACGAATTTTTTGCACTATTGATTTAAATAACAAATTAATTCTTGATATTTTTATTCCTCCGCCTGTAGAGCCAGCACATGGTCCAGTAAGCATAAGAAGAATAATTACCATTAAACACACTGGTGGCCAATATAATGAATAATCAGTTGTGACATATCCCGTTGTTGATACAATTGAAGCAACTTGGAATAATGAATGACGGAAACACTCTTCAAAATTACTATATTCTGGGATTTTTTTAACAAATAATGTGATAGCAATAAAAAATGTTGAGCCTAGCACTAGTGTAATATAAGTATGTAATTCTTCATTTTTCCAAACTGATTTAAATTTGCCTATTAATAGCAAATAGAAAAGTGAGAAATTGATACCAAATAAAATCATAAATATTGAAATTACATATTGCGAATAAATGCTATAAGCAGCACAGCCACTATTTAAGACTGAGAATCCTCCCGTACCAGCAGTGCCTAATGTTATACAAATACTATTAAATAAATCCATTTTTTTATCTGGGCCTAAAAATAGAAATAAAAATTCAATTATTGTTAATCCTATATATATTAGATACAAAATTCTCGCTGTCGCGGAAACTTTAGATACTAATTTACCAACTGATGGTCCTGGCGATTCAGCACGAAGAATATGCATATTGGATCCTTCTTTATCATCAGGAAGAATAGCTAAAATAAAAACAATAACACCCATTCCACCAATCCAATGGGAAAATGAACGCCAAAATAATATGCTATGCGATAACGATTCCACATCAGTGCATATTGATGCACCTGTCGTTGTAAAACCTGAAGACATTTCAAAAAAAGCATCAAAGAAATTTGGGATTTCTCTACTAATTACTAGTGGCAATGCTCCAACCATTGCTACGATAATCCACGATAATGCCACAATAATAAATGAAGATCGCGGCAGTATTTTCTTACTTTTTGGTTTAGGAATATTTAATAATACTCCTACAACGAATGATCCTAATGCCGTAATAAAGAAAGCAAATAATGTTGTGTCCCACGATTCTTTATAAATTGCACCAACTAATAAGGGAAGAAGTAACAACATAGCTTCTATTTGAAGAACCTTACCGATAATATTTATAATATTCTTGTAATTCATAATGATTATCCTAAGATTTCCACTAAATCTTCTAAATATGGGTCTGTTGTAATAACAATGACACTATCGCCTAAATGGATTTCTGAATTACCATTAGGAATTATTACTTCGCTATCACGAATGATACCAGCTATTAAAATATTTTTCTTAATTTTTAAATCTTTAAGTGGTTTATCAATTAATTTAGATTTCTTTTTGACAACGAATTCTAATGCTTCAACACGTTGATCAACTAATTTATAAAGTGTTTGAATATTTGAGCCACGATTATTAACTTTGGCACGAATATAAGAAATAATTTGATTAGCAATAATTTCACGAGGCGAGAATACACTAGCCATGCCTATTGTTTCCATCATACTATTTAATGTTGAGTTATTTACTTTAGTAATAATCTTTTTAGCATTATGTTTACCTGCAAACATTGAAACTATAATGTTTTGTTCATCCATACCAGTTAAAGCTAAAAACGCATCAATTTTTTCGATTCCTTCATCCTCAAGAACAGTTTGATTTGTACCATCACCTTCAATGATATCTACTTTAGAGAATCTTTCACTTAAACTTTGGCATATATCAGGTTTTTTTTCGATTAATTTAATGTTATATTTATTTCTACTTACTAATTCGCAAAAATAATACGAAATACGTCCACCACCAACAATCATAATATCATGCAATCTTTCCATCTTTTTGAATGATTTTTGGAAAAAAGTTAATAAATCTTGATGCGCAGCAGCAACGTGAATTTTATCATTTCCTTTTAAAATAAAGTTACCAACAGGAATAATAACTTCTTTATCTCTTTCAACAGCACAAACTAATACTTTTAATTTATATTTATTTGACAATTCAAATAAACTACATCCATTTAAAATACTATCTGCTTCAACTCGAAGTTCCACTAATTCCATTTTGCCTTTAGCAAAAACTTCAACTTTTAAAGCATTAGGAAGAGTAAGGTTTCGTGAAATAAATTTTGCAGCTTCATAATCTGGATTAATTATCATTGATAAGCCTAAATCATCTTTCATAAAATCAAGTTGTTTTAAGTATTGAGGGTTACGGACGCGTGCAATGGTATCAGAAGCACCTAATTTATGAGCAATAAAACAAGATAATAAATTAACTTCATCACTTGAAGTTACTGCAATCACTAAATCAGCGTCTTGAACGCCAGCTTCTTTTTGTATTTCCACACTAGCGCCATTACCAACGATGCCCATAACATCATATGTATCAATCATTTGACTAACGACACGCGAGTCACAGTCAATAATAGTAATACTATGCCCTTCTTCAGAAACATTTCTAATTATCGATTGACCAATTTTACCATTACCAATTACAATAATTTTCACGATTTCACCTTCATTCCACATAACGTATATATCATATCAAATTTCTAACTACTAATCACAGAAAATATTTTGAACAAAATTACTTATTTATGTTTGTTTTTTTTCTTACACATTGGACAATTTTTTGAAGAGCAAGAACAACTACATTTATCTTCCTTAATATAGAAATAAATAGCAAGGGCCAATATTATAATGATTATTCCTAAAATAATCCAAGAAATTAAATTCATTTACATCACCCCAAATAAATGGAATATCAAGCTGAATACACCAGCAAAACACCAGGCTATAACTAATTGGAATAACGCTATGCCTAGTGCCCATTTTTGTCCTAATTCTCTACGAATTGATGATAATGCCGCAACACAAGGAGTGTATAATAAACAAAAAATTAATAAACAAAATCCGGCATAAGGATTAATAGCTTCTGCAATTGCGGCTTCGCTTCCAAATAGAACAATAAGAGAAGATACAACGCCTTCCTTAGCAAGAATTCCTGAAATCAAAGAAGTAACAACGCGGTAATCACCAAATCCTAAAGGTTTAAATATTACTGCGATAGCGCCAGAAATAACCGCTAACATACTTTTAGAAGCATCACTTACCATAGTTAATTTAAAATCAAATGTTTGTAAAAACCATATTGCAATTGTGGCAATTAATATCACTGTAAAAGCACGTTTTAAAAAATCTTTAACCTTTTCCCATAATAATTGTCCAACATTTTTCATACCAGGCATACGATAATTTGGTAGTTCCATAACAAAAGGTATAGCCTCGCCTTTAAATACAAATTTTTTTGATAAAAATGCCACTAAAATACCGATTAAAATACCTAAAATATATAATCCAATTGTTACAACCCAAGCCCATTTTTTAAAAAATATCACTGATAAAAAACTATATATTGGTAATTTAGCCGAACAACTCATAAATGGTGTAAGCATAACAGTCATTTTACGGTCACGGTCAGATGACAATGTTCTCGTTGCCATAACACCAGGAACCGTACAGCCAAAGCCAATAAGCATTGGAACAATTGATTTACCAGATAAACCAATTTTACGCAACATTTTATCCATAACAAATGCTACACGTGCCATGTATCCACTATCTTCTAGCAAAGATAAAAAGAAGAATAAAACAACAATAATTGGAAGAAATGAAACTATACTCCCAACACCTTTAAATAATCCATCTATTACTAAAGATTGAAGTACTGGCTCAACATCCCATTTAACAAACGCATTAGCAACAACATCACTTAATGCTGATATACCTGTATCAAGAAGTTTTTGTAAAGCCGCACCAAATACATTGAATGTTAAAAAGAAAACTAGTGCTAAAATTAAAATAAACATTGGAATTGCTGTATATTTCCCAGTTAAAATCTTATCAATTTTTTGACTGCGAATATGTTCTTTAGATTCATGTGGTTTATAAACACACTCATCGCAAACTTTTTGAATAAAACTATAACGCATATCCGCAATTGCGGCACTACGATCTAAACCGCGTTCTGCTTCCATTTGTTTAACAATGTGTTCAATCATTTCTAATTCGTTTTGTGACAAATTTAAACTATCAATGATTAATTTATCATTTTCTATAACTTTTGTCGCTGCAAAGCGAAGAGGAATATCTGCTCTTTTGGCGTGATCTTCAATTAAATACATTATACCATGAATAGCACGATGGACTGCTCCGCCATGATCTAATTCATCACAGAAATCGACAACTGAAGGTTTTTCTTGATAGTATGCAACGTGAATTGCATGGTCAATCAATTCATCAACTCCAGCATTTTTCTTTGCTGATACTGGCACAACTGGTATGCCTAACAATTTTTCCATTTTATTAACATCGATATAGCCACCATTACCAGTCATCTCATCCATCATATTAAGTGCTAAAGCCATAGGAATATTTAACTCCATCAATTGCAGTGTTAAATATAAATTCCTTTCAATAGCTGTGGCATCAGTAATGTTAATTATTCCTTTAGGATGTTCATCCAAAATAAAATTTCTAGAAACAATCTCTTCATCACTATACGGCGATAAAGAATAAATACCTGGTAAATCGGTAACTAATGTATTTTCATGATTTAGTATAGCGCCACTTTTTTGATCAACAGTAACGCCTGGAAAATTACCAACATGTTGATTCATACCTGTAAGTTGATTAAACAAAGTAGTTTTGCCACAGTTTTGATTACCCACTAACGCAAAAGTGATTTTTTCGTTTTTATCTAGAGGATGTTCATTAACATGATCATGGTATTTGCCATATTCCCCTAAACCTGGGTGTTCTTCTTTAATTGGTTTTTTAGCGTCATTATTCTCAATTTTTTTTATATAAGGTTCTGTGACTTCAATTTGTTTAGCATCATCAATACGTAATGTTAATTCATATCCATGTATTCTCAATTCCATTGGATCACCCATTGGTGCTAATTTTTCTAATTTTAATTCTGTTCCAGGTATAATTCCCATATCAAGAAAGTGTTGCCTTAAAGATCCTGTTGCACCAACAGACATTACCTTTGTCGTTTGACCTGGTTTTAGTTCATTAAGTTTCATGATAGCTCCATCAATCTTAAAAATTTACATTTATACATAAATGTATTCGATTTCTTTTCTATTATACATTATAGATACAAGTATTGATAGAACTTTCAAAACAAACACAAAAAAGGAAGTCAAAATTTGACTTCCTTAAAGTAATTAAATATTAATTTAAATTATTTAGCTGCTAATGCTTGAGCAACAGAAACTGCAACTGCAACAGTAGCACCAACCATTGGGTTATTGCCCATACCAATTAATCCCATCATTTCAACGTGAGCTGGAACAGATGAAGAACCGGCAAATTGAGCATCAGAGTGCATACGACCCATTGTGTCAGTCATACCATAAGAAGCAGGAC
>URQK01000044.1 GCA_900549975.1 uncultured Mollicutes bacterium | reverse complement strand
CGGAGCCAGCTTCATCAGACTCTTTAATGCATCTGTTGTCTTTCCCTTTGAATGCGCTTCAAGCATCTTTCCTACTGTGATCAACGTTAAAATCATTGCTGCTGATTCAAAATATAAGTTATGATTATATTCACTAACTAATTCCATATTTGAATTAACTAAACCAATTGAAATCATCACAATAGCAAATATCCCATACACCATTGATGCTGTAGCACTTATTGCAATAAGGGAATCCATATTAGGCGCTAATTTAAATAGTTTTTTATAACCGGATATAAAATATTTACGATAAATAATTAACACTGGAATAGTAATTACTAGTTGTGTTAATGCATACCACAAGGCATTCATGTGTCCGGTTAAAAATGGTGGTAACGGTAATCCAATCATATGTCCCATAGATACGTACATTAATAAAATTAATAAGATAAACGATATGATTAATTTATGTAAATCTTTTTTTAACGCTGCATTGTTATTAACTTTTTCATATATTTTTGCACCATATCCTGCATCACTAACTGCATTAATAATATCATTAACATTAACTACTGTTTCATCATAATCCACTACCATCGAATTAGATAATAAATTAACATCAACATTGTTAACACCTTTAAGATGCACTACTGCTTTATTTACATGACTAACACAAGCTGCACAACTCATGCCTATGATAGAAAATTTTTGTTTCATTATTGAAACCTCTTAAAGAATGTCGATATATCTTCAATATCTGAATAGTCATCATTTTTTATATGTTCAACAACACAAGTGCGAATATGATTATCAATCATTAAATTAGCTAAGCTTTTTATTGCTTTGTCAATTGCGGATAATTGAATAATAATATCACTACAATATCGATCATCCTCAATCATATTTTTAATACCATTCATTTGTCCGATAATACGATTTAGCCTTTTTTCTAAATTGCTTTTTTCTTCTTGAGTTCTTAATTTGCTTCGTTCTGCACAACAACATTTTTTTTCACTCATAAAATCCACCTCGTTACAATATTAATATATACCCCTAGTAGGTATATGTCAAATAAAATACATTTTTATTTTGGCTAAATTTCAATTTTTTATTACTGTTAAGTAAAAATGCTTGACACCACTAAAAGTTTCTACTATACTAATAATGTTAAAAAAGGAGATTATTAAAATGGCTGTAAAAATTAGATTAACAAGAACTGGTCGTCACAATGATCCTTCATATAGAATTGTTGCTGCTGATAGCAGATTCCCACGTGATGGACGTTACATTGAACTTTTAGGAACATATGATCCTAAAGATGTTAACAATGCTGCAAAGATTGATGAAGAAAAAGCAATCAAATGGATTAGAAATGGTGCTCAACTTTCTGATACAGTTCGTGCTTTATTTTCAAAACAAGGTATCATTGTAAAAGCTAAAAAAGGAGAATAGTTATCATGGATTACGAAAAGATTATCCATGCTTTCGTAGATTCTTTTGTTGAAAATCCTGATTCAATGATCATTAGACAAATGCCTAGTGACTCTGAAAAAGATGTTGTACTTCTTATCGTGAGTGATGCAAGTGATACTGCGCGTTTAATTGGACGCAAAGGTTCAGTCGCTGATGCTTTAAGAGAAGTTATGTCTATTGCGGGAAAATTAGAAAGCAAAAGAATTCATTTAAAATTTGAAGCTTTTGAAGATGAAAAAGATGAGGACTAATTATCCTCATTTTTTTAAAGGAAAAAATTATGGAATATATTACATTAGGAAAAATTGTTAAAACTATCGGATTAAAAGGTGAAGTAAAAGTTTATTCTTCTTCTGATTTTTCTTATGATCGCTATGAAAAAGGAAACAATGTCACTCTTTTTAATGAAAAAACTAAGGAACGAGTAACTTGCATCGTTAAATCATTTAGAAAAGATAAAGAATTTGATATTGTGTCATTTGAAGAATTTCCTAGTATTGAAGCAATTACTCCTTATATTAATAATTTAGTACAGATTGAAAAATCTAATGCTATTTTACCTAAAGGATTTTATCACTACTCCGATTTAAAAAACTGCGATGTATATGATGAGAATAATAATAAATTAGGAAAAGTGAAAGATGTGGAAGAATATGCTTCTTATCAAACATTAAGAATTAAAAGAGAAGGCGCTAAAGACTTCTTTGTTCCTTTTGTTAAAGCTTTCATTAAAAAAGTTGATATAGATAACAAAAAAATCATCATTCATGTTATTGAGGGATTATTATGAAAATAACTATATTAACTTTATTTCCTGAAATGTTTGATGTGTTTATAAACACATCAATAATAAAAAGAGCTTTAGCAAAAGAAAGTGTTGAACTTGAATTAGTCAATATTCGTGACTTCACAAAAGATAAGTATGGTCGAGTTGATTCCGCTCCTATTGGAGGTGGCGCAGGCCTCATTATGAAATGTCAACCAATACTAGACGCTCTTAAAAGTGTCAAAAAAACTTCTTCTTATACCATTCTTATGTCACCAACTGGACGCACTTTTAATCAAAAAATCGCTCATGAATTTGCTTCTCTTGATCACCTAATTATTATATGTGGTCATTATGAAGGCGTTGATTCACGTGTAAATGATTATATTGATGAATGTGTCTCTATTGGTGATTATATTCTTACTGGTGGAGAACTTGGCTCAATGGTCATTAGTGATGCAATTATAAGATTAATTGATGGCGCAATATCTAGCGAATCGATTATAGAAGAATCTTTTGAAAACGGGCTTCTTGAATACCCACAATTTACTGAGCCATTTGATTATGATGGTAAAGAAGTACCAAGCATTTTATATTCAGGAAATCACGAAGCTATTGCTAAATGGCGTCAAAAAGAAAGTTTAAAATTAACTAAGGCTTTACGCCCTGATTTATTTAACAAATATGAATTTTCCAAAAAAGATTTAAAATTATTAAAAGAAATTGAAAATAACGAAATTGGAAAATGGGAAATAGATGCCATTAATAAAGGACATAAGTTCATTAAAAAATAAGCTCAATCGAGCTTATTTTTATTTTCCAAATCCAGTCATTGGTGGAAGTTTTCCACCTTTTTGATAATTTTTCATTTGCTTCATCATTTCTTTCATTTGTTCAAACTTTTTTAGCAAACGATTTATTTCTACATTAGTAAGTCCACACCCTTTAGCAATACGAACTTTGCGTGAGTTCTTTAATACCTCTGGATGCTTTCTTTCATAAGGTGTCATCGAATTAATAATTGACTCAGTTTGTTTCATTTCGCGTGTGGCACGTTCTTTATCTTCTTCAGATATTTTAGGCATACCTGGAATTAATTTTAAAATACCACTTAAAGATCCCATTTTTTGAATTTGTTTCATTTGTTGAAGCATATCATTCAAATCAAATGTACCTTCCATCATTTTATTAACACTTTTACGTGCTTCTTTTTCATCAATATTTTCTTGAGCCTTTTCAATAAGAGACATCACGTCTCCCATTCCTAAGATTCTATCTGCCATACGATCCGGATAGAAAAGTTCTAAATCATCTAATTTTTCACCTACACCGGTTAATTTAATTGGTACACCAGTTAAATGACGAATAGATAAAGCTGCACCACCACGCGCATCGCCATCTAACTTAGACATAATACATCCAGTAAGAGTAAGTTTTTCATTGAATGTTTTAGCAACATTTACAGCATCTTGACCAGACATTGCATCAACAAGCAATAATATTTCGTCAGGATTAACTAAATTTTTAATGTTATTCAGTTCTTCCATTAATGGCTCGTCAATATGTAAACGACCAGCAGTATCAATAATCAAAACATCATAATGTTCATCATAGGCTTTTTTCTTAGCAGCCGCAGCAATATCCACAGGATTTGCTTTAGTTCCCATGTTAACTACATCAACGCCAACTTGCTTAGCAATAGTTACTAATTGGTCAATTGCGGCAGGACGATAAACGTCACAAGCAGCAAGTAAAACTTTTTTATTAAGTTTATTTTTCATTAATTTTGCTAATTTACCTGCTGTGGTAGTTTTACCAGAACCTTGTAAACCACAAAGCATAATAATTGTTGGCTTATTGGAATTATATTTAATTTCGCTTTGATCAGCGCCTAAAAGTTCCACTAATTCATCATGAACAATTTTTACAACCATTTGGCTTGGATTAAGCTTTTTTAATACTTCTTGACCTAATGCTTTTTCTTTAACACTATTAACAAATTCTTTAGCAACTAAAAAGTTAACATCTGCTTCTAATAAGGCAATACGTATTTCTTTTAACATATCTTGCATATTAGACTCTGTTAATGTGGAATTTCCTTTAAGTTTTTTAATAATGCCACTTAATCGATCAGTTAATGATTCAAATGCCATCGTCAATCATCCTCTCTAATTCTTCGATTCTATCAATAGATAAATCTTTTTTTATATTATCAATTTTATTTAAAAGTTTATCTTTCACTTCTAATAAATGCAACTTGTTTTCATAATCTTTTAATTTAGCAATAGATTTATGAATACAATCTAATACCGCAGTACGTGAAATGCCTTTATTATCACTTATTTCACTCAAAGATAAATTATATGCATAATATTGTTTCATTATATCTTGTTGTGTCGCAGTTAAAAGAGGTTCATATGAAGATAATAACTTATTAATATAATCAAATTCTTCTAACTTATTCATTTTATTCCTCTTTGCCTAAGCATAAACCATACAAATATTGATCTAAGTCAAATTCTTGTAAATCGTCCATTTGTTCACCTAAACCAATAAATCTTACTGGGACACCTAATTCATCTCGAATGGCAAGAATAATGCCGCCTTTAGAAGTTCCGTCCATCTTAGTAATAACAACACCAGTAAGTTTAGTAACTTCTCCAAATGCTTTAGCTTGAATAACACCATTTTGTCCAGTTGTTGCATCAATAATTAAAAATACTTCTTGTGGCGCTCCTTCAATTTCTTTTCCGATTACACGGCGAATTTTTGCTAATTCCGCCATTAAGTTAGATTTATTTTGTAATCGACCAGCAGTATCCACAATAATTAAATCCGAATTATTATTTTTACCTAAGCGCACACCTTCAAAAGCTACAGAGGCAGGATCGGCATTTTCTTTTCCAACACAAATTGGACATTTTAAACGATCTGCCCATACAGAAAGTTGTTCGATTGCTCCTGCTCTAAAAGTATCCGCGGCTACTAATGTAACCTTTTTTCCTTTATCAATATAACGTTTAGCAAGTTTAGCAATTGTAGTCGTTTTTCCAACACCATTAACGCCAACTACCAAAAGAACAGTTGGTGTTCCTTTTTCAAATTGGATTTCGTTGACAATATCTTGACCTTGATTAACATAACTAACAAACATTTTATCCACTAATAATTCATTAATTTTTGTTGGTTCTGTAATGCCTTGTTCACGTGATTCGTTTTTCGTAGCTTCAATAATATCTAAAGCTAAATTGACCCCAACATCTGCTTCAATTAATATTTCTTCTAATTCGTCAAAATATTCCTCATTAACGCTTTTATAACGGGCAGATAAAGATTTTAAACGATCAGCAAAGTTCTTACGAGATTTATCTAATCCAACAACATATTTATCTTTTTGTTTAGTAGATTTTCCTAATATTTTTTCTTTTAAATACGAAAAAAGTCCCATTATTTCGCCTTCTTTCTTAATGCATCTAATGCTGCCATTTGCTCCGCGGCTTTTTTAGTTTTTCCTTGTCCTCTTCCAAGAACAGTATCTTCATACAAAACTTCTACAACAAATGTACGATCATGTGGCAATCCTAATTCTTCAACAAGTTGATATTTAACCGATTCACGATGTTCCGCTTGCATTTCTTCTTGGAGTTCGGACTTATAATCTTTTAATTGATTCTTATTAAAATGATCAACATCATCTTTAAAAAGATTTTTTACAAAACTATATGTAAAATCAATTCCTTTATCGTAATACATTGCACCAATGAATGCTTCAAATACATCTTCAAGTATACGTTGAGTATTGCGAGTGTTTTCTGGTAAGCTATGACCTAGTCTAATATATTCATTAAAATTATATTTCTTCGCTTTTTCCGCTAAAGAACTGCTTTGAACGATAAAAGCACGAAGTTTAGATAAATCACCTTGAGACATTTCTTGGTGCTTAGAATAGGCTAAATCGGCCACAACAAAGTTAATAACGCTATCGCCAACAAACTCAAGACGCTCATAGTCATGGTGTGATGTTTTAGCATCAATATTAAAAGATGAATGAGTAAAGGCTAATTCATATAATTCACTACTATTGACTTCTAAATTAAGTGATTCTAATAGTTCATTAATATTTTTATGCATCTTCTTTAATACCCTCTTTCATTAAATCAACAATGTGAACACTAGCCATATTATAAGCAACGTTCATAGCGCAAGAGAAGCCATAGCCATCACTTGATCCATGTGCTTTTACAACAACGCCATTAACGCCTAATAACATTGCTCCTCCTGTTGATTTATAATCCATTGTTTTCTTAAAATCATCAAATCCACTTTTAGCAAATAAATAACCAATTTTTGTAAATATGTTTTTCTTAAATGCTTTCTTAATTAATGTATTCATCATTGAAGCAGTACCTTCTACTGCCTTTAAGAAAACATTTCCATCAAATCCACCAGTAACAATAACATCAGCATCGCCTGTTAAAGCGTATCTTGCTTCAATATTACCTTGGAACCCTTCCATATTTTGTGTTCTTAGCATTTTATGAGTTTCTTTGATAAGTGGACTACCTTTTTCATCTTCTGCACCATTGCTTAATAAATACACTTTAGGTTGTTCAATATGAAAAATCTTATTAGCATAAATTTTACCCATATGAGCAAATTGTACTAATTGCTCAGGGGTGTTTTCATTACTAGCCCCAATATCTAAAATTGTTACATATTTACCTTGTTTTAAAGTTGGAAACGGAGATACTAACGCCGCACGTTCAACACCTTCAATAAGTTTTAACTTAAGCGTTGTTGCAGATAAAAAGCCTCCCGTAGAACCCGCTGATACAATAGCGTCAGCTTTTACTTCTAAAAATTTATTAATAGCAACCATCATTGAAGATCCACGCATTCTCATTACTTCTAATGCTCCTGCTTCCATTGGAACAATATCACGAGCATCAACAAGAGTAACATTTTCATACTTTTTAAGTTCCTCTAATTCTTCAATTTTTCCAACCGCTATAATTTCAACATCTTTATGTGTTTCTAAAAATTTTATAATTCCAGCGACAGTGGCTTTACTACCTTTATCGCTTCCCATAGTATCTACAACCATTTTAATCATAAGTTTCACCTTCTAAATTTATCTTATAAATTTATTTTATCATAAATTAGTAGTAGATAATATCAAAATATTTTGTATGCTTAAACATTATGGAATTTATTACTATTTGCTAAGTCAGTTGATTTTTCAATAATATCTTTAAATTCCGGATTGTTACTATTACTTAAAATCGTAGTAGCGTCATTTCTTGCTATCTCAAACATTTTAAAATCGGAAATAATATTAGCGTAAGCAAAATTAGGCATACCCGATTGTTTTAAGCCATTCATATCACCCGGTCCACGAAGTGAAAGATCAGCTTCAGCAATTTTAAATCCATCAAGTGTTTGTTCTAAAATTTTTAATTTTTCGATTTCTTCATCTTCTAATTCTTTGTGTACTAACAAGCATGTTGAAGGACTACCATCACGTCCAATTCTTCCTCTAATTTGATGTAAAGAGGCTAGTCCGAAGTTGTTAGCGTCATAAATTATCATTAAATTGGCATTTTTAATATCAATTCCCACTTCAATTACTGTTGTTGATACTAATATTTGAATATTACCATTTTTAAATTGATCTAAAACTCTTACTTTTTCTTCATCATCCATTTTTCCATGTAATAATCCAACTTTATCATGATATTTAGCACGATACTTTTCATATATACCTTCTACCGATGATTTATCGAGTTTTTCTTCAATCAATGGACAAACTACAAATACTTTTTTGTTTTCCATTAACGATTTATCAACATATTTAAAAATAACTTCTTCATCTTCTTCAATAACTTTTGTTTCGATATGACGATTAAGTACTGGATACTCAGACAAAGTAGAAACATCTAAATCACCATATAATGTTAATGCTAAAGTACGAGGAATTGGAGTTGCAGACATAAGTAATAAATCTGTATTTGTCCCTTTAGAAGCTAAAAGCATTCTTTGGTTTACACCAAATTTATGTTGTTCATCAATAACAGCTAAACCTAAAGAAGCATAATTCACATCTTTTGAAAATACGGCATGTGTTCCAACAATAACATCTACTGCATGCTTAGCAATACGTTCTTTAACTTCTTTTTTTTCTGAAATAGACATTCCTCCCACTAATAAGTCAACTTTTAATATTCCATCAAATAACTTTGTAAGAGTATCAAAATGTTGTCTAGCAAGGGCATCAGTAGGGGCCATAAGAACTGCTTGATCATGACGTAAAAATGCGCCATAAATAGCAATATTAGCCACTAAAGTCTTACCAGTGCCTACATCTCCTTGTAGTAATCGATACATTAGCGATTTATCCTTCATGTCTAAGATAATTTCTCTTACCGCTATAACTTGATCATGGGTTAATTTATAATTTAATGATTTGATAAATTCATTAATTTTCTGTGTATCAATATCTAATTTAGTATTTTTTTGTAATGATTTATTTTCTTTTCTAATTATTTGCGTCTGTAATGTAAACAATAAACATTCTTCATATTTTAATGTTCTTAATCCTTGATGCACATCTTGAGCATTTTTAGGCATATGTACTAATTTAAAAGCTTCTTTTCTTGATACAAGATGATATTTTTCCATTAAATAATCAGGAATAATATTAGTAATATTGTAACTATCATTTAACAAATATTTTTGCACCATTTTAGCGAATTGATAGTTTTCAATCGCACTAGGTAAAGAATATATTGCTTTATAATTCTCACTTTCTGGTATTTCCCCTTTAACAATATTCGTGACATTAATAGTTGTGTTACTTTTATCAAAAATACCTACAATTGTATAATAATTAGCTAAATTAAGCATTTTATAAATATATGGTCGATTAAATATAACAACGCGAAAAAAATTATTATTTTTAGTAATAACAGAAAAGCGTATAATTGTTAATTTTCCTTTTTTAATAATTGTCGGATTAGAAACAAGACGAGCAAAAATAACTACTCTTTCTTTATTCTCCAAATTTGTTTCATGAGTAAGATGAAAATCATTATAAGAACGCGGCAAATGTTCTATTAATGTTTCTACTGATACTATGCCCATTTTATCTAAAGCTAAATTTATACGTTCTGAGCTAGAAAAATTCATAAATTTTTCCTCCACTAATAATATAGTAGCGTTACTATAAAAATCCGGTAATTAAGTTGATTTTAATCAATATAACCAAAAAAGGGAAAAATCCCTTTTTTCTATTCAACACCAATAATAAATGAGTAAACTGGTTGTCCGCCTTTACGAACATCAATATCTAAATCTTCGTGTTCAGAAGTAATTTTTTCTACAAACGCGTTAGCTTCTTCGTCACTAACATCTTCTCCATAGATAATAGTAACAATTGAAGACATTTCATCAAGCATTGAATCTAATAATGTCTGAGCAGCCTCAAATTTGTCTTTGACACAACAAATTATCTCTTTGTTCTTCATACCCATAAATTCATCTTTTTTGATTTCAACGCCATCAATAACAGTATCCTTAATTGCGAATGTAACTTGACCTGTAGTAACATTACTTAATGCTTCACACATTTGCTCGTAATTTTCATCAGCATCAGCTTCTGGATTAAACATCATACATGCTACTAAACCTTGTGGAATTGATTTTGATGGAATTACTCGTACATTAGCGTGTTCACATACATCACATGCTTGAGACGCTGCTAAAATGATGTTTGAGTTATTTGGTAAGATAAATATATTTTTAGCATTACAATTTTGAACAATATTAACAAAATCTTCAGTTGCAGGATTCATTGTTTGTCCACCGCTGACAATATAATCAACGCGAAGATCTTTGAACATATTAACTACGCCTTCACCAGCAGCAACTGCAATAATTGCATATTCTTTTTGTTCTTCTTCAATCTTTTTATCTTTATCATCATTAACTAAATCAGCTTCGCCTAACTTAGTATGTTGTTCAGTCATATTTTCAATTTTTAATTTAACAAATTCACCATATTGTTGAGCAAAATTAAGAATATTTCCTGGTGTTAATGTATGAACATGTACTTTTATTAAATCTTCATCTCTAACGACGACAAGTGAATTACCATGGGCATTAAGCCAGTTAGTAAATCTTGCTTCTGAGAAGTTTTTCTTATGCTCATCTTCACTCTTTGCAAGGCGTAAGATAAATTCTGTGCAATAACCAAATTCATCATTTTCGATTTTAGCACCTGCCATTTTTTGCTCTTCTTTTTCTAAAGCAGATACTGTTTCTTTTTCAATCATTTTGCCTTTAACAGCAGATTGGAAGCCTTCTAATATTTTTATCAAACCTGCTGCGCCTGAGTCGACAACACCAACTTTTTTAAGTACTGGTAGTAGGTCTGGTGTTCTTTCTAATGATTCATGTGCTTCTTTTAATAAAATATCAAAAGCTTTTTCTATAGAAGAAGCACGTGGAAGATTATCATGTAAAGCTTGAGAAGCTTCTCTAATGACTGTAAGTATTGTACCTTCTACAGGGCGCATAACAGCCTTATAAGCTACATCCTTACCATTCATAAAAGCATCAGATAAATCTTTAACTGTAATAACATCTTTTCCTTCTAAAGATTGCGAAAAACCTCTAAATATTTGAGAAAGGATAACACCAGAGTTTCCTCTAGCGCCCATTAATAATCCTTTTGAAAATGCTTTAGCTATAGAATAAACATCAGAGTCGTTTCTATTTTGAACTTCTTTAGCACCTGAGGCTATTGTTAAATTCATATTAGTTCCTGTATCACCATCAGGGACAGGAAACACATTTAGTGCGTCTATTTCAGGATAATGATTGTATAAATTATTAGTACCTGAAATTATCATTCGCTTTAGCGTATCGCTATTGATAACTTTCATCGTAAAATCCCCTTAAATTAAATGCTTTTTATGCTTTGAACATAAACGTTGATGGCTTTAAATTTGACGTCAAAAGTCTTTTCAAGGACATATTTGACTTTTTTTTGGACTTCAGTGACAACTTCAGTGATTTTGACACCATAAGCCACTACTATATACAAGTCTACCGCATAGCCATTCTTTATTTTGTGCGGACAGACGCCTTTATAATATTCTTTTTTTACAAGTAAACTATCAATTAAGGAAAGTGATGATTTTTTATCTGATAATCCCAAAACACCATAGCATTCAGTGGCAGCATTACCTGCAACAGTACCAATAGCTTCAATAGAAATATTAATTCCACCATATTGAGTTTGTTTATCAATATTCATAGTAATCCTTCCTTTCAATAGTTATGACACAATATTGTAGCACATATTAGCTAATATGTAAAACAAATACGTAATCCAAAGAGTAAAAAAAAAGCCCGGCAGCTCGCTATTCTCGCCCAAAGGGATACCTTCGCCACTACGGTGCTTAACTTCTGTGTTCGGGATGGGAACAGGTGTGTCCACCGCGCCATCACCACCAGACTTTTTTTCTAAGAGAATCTTGTTCTCTCAAAACTAGATACTATATTCCTTATATTCTCTCTTTTATATCAAGCGTTATCTTAAAACTTAAATGATTTTACGTATTTAAGTCCTCGACCTATTAGTATCACTCGACTTAATGCATCACTGCACTTACATCTATGACCTATCAACCTAGTCACTTTCTAGGGGTCTTACTTCTTGCGAATGGGAAGTCTCATCTTGAGGTTAGCTTCGCACTTAGATGCTTTCAGCGTTTATCTATTCCATAGGTAGCTACCCAGCTATGCCACTGGCGTGACAACTGGTGTACCATTGCTATGTCCATCCCGGTCCTCTCGTACTAAGGACAGGTCCTCTCAAACTTCCTACGCCCACGACAGATAGGGACCAAACTGTCTCACGACGTTTTGAACCCAGCTCGCGTACCACTTTAATTGGCGAACAGCCAAACCCTTGGAAGGTACTACCCCTCCAGGATGTGATGAGCCGACATCGAGGTGCCAAACCGCATCGTCGATGTGAACTC
>URQK01000043.1 GCA_900549975.1 uncultured Mollicutes bacterium | reverse complement strand
CATGACTCGCTAGCTCAGTTGGTAGAGCACTTGACTTTTAATCAAGGTGTCCGGAGTTCGAATCTCCGGCGAGTCACCATCTTGCCCAGGTGGCGGAATAGGTAGACGCACAGGACTTAAAATCCTGCGGTAGCGATACCGTACCGGTTCGATTCCGGTCCCGGGCACCATCGTTATAAAATTAGATGATACGATTTATGTATCATCTTTTTTTGTTACTTTAGTGAACGATAAAAGATCCGCTGAAGTTCATGGACACTCATCAGTTTTGCGAAAATTTAAATGCCATTTAATGTTTAAAATCCAGCGAATTTAAATATCCGCTGGATTTTTACTAAAATACAAATGCTATTAAATTAGATTTGCCTTTGTTAGAAATAGTTTTAATTAATTGTTGCAATTTTACTTTGACTGGTTCAGGTAATGTTGCTAATTTACCAGTAATTCCGGCTTTTATAATGTCACCAAATTTTTGACCAAATATTTCACAATCTAATATTTTATTAGGGTCTTCATCATAAGCTTTTAATAAATAATCTAAAAAATAATCACTTTGCATTTTTGATCCTAAAGTTGGCTCAAACGATGTTTCTAAATCAACTTTAATAATATGATAAGTTGACGCTAGCGCTTTTACTTTTATTCCATATCTATTGCCGGATTTAGTAATAACCGGTTTTTCTATTTTCATATTACTTAAGCTAGCATTGGAAAATCCATATCCTGTTGTTTCCGCCATCTTTAAGGCGCCACCAATGATTTCGTATTCTTTTTTAGCTTTTGTAAATTCTGTTAAAACCGCAATTAACTGTGCTTTATCGGAAATTTCACAACCAACAAGTTCTTTTAATACTGTTTCATATAATCCATCTTTAACATCCATTTGGATAGTAACAACGCCTGTTCCGGTATCAACATTACTAATCGAAGCATTAGAGATATATTCATTATTCTTAAGTACTTCATTAATATTATTAACATCTCTAATTGTACGAGCGCTATTCATGGCTTCCTCAATTGTATTATTAACACTTTGCTTAATATAATGTTCTTCATCCAATTGACTCACCCAATTAGGTAAAGCAACATCAATATTTGCTATTGGGTATTGGAATAATGCTTCACGCAATACTTCCGTTGCATCATTTTCACTCATTTCTTCTACATTAAGAGGAATTACTGGCACATTATATTTATCCATTAATTCTTCTTTGATTTTTGTTGTTGCTTCCGTGGTTGGAGTTTTAGAATTTAAGACAATAACAAATGGACGATCAATTGATTTTAACTCTTCAATAACTTGTTCTTCGCTATTCTTATAATCTTCACGAGTAAATTCATTAATTGTTCCATCACTTAAAACACAAATGCCTAAAGTAGAATGTTCCTTAATTACTTTTTGTGTGCCAATTTTTGCGGCATCATCAAATGGTATAGTCTCACTAAACCATGGTGTCTTAACCATACGCATTTTTCCATCTTCTAAATATCCTTGCGCGTTTTCTATAATATAACCCACACAATCAATTAATCTTACTTTTACTGTTAAGTTTTCTTCCACTAAAATCTCAACAGCATTAGATGGAACAAATTTAGGTTCCATTGTCATAATTGTTTTGCCAATTCCCGATTGCGGTAATTCATCTAATGCTCTTTTTTTATCATCCTCATTTTTAATATGCGGAATAACTAATACTTCCATAAATCTTTTAATAAATGTCGATTTACCAACACGTACTGGTCCCACTACTCCTAAATAAATATCACCATTTCCACGAAGCCCAATATCTTTTAATACCGAAAGAGTCTCCATAAAATAACCTCCTAAATATCGCTATTAATAGATATGAAGTAGTAAATAAAAAAAGAACAACAAATTAGTATTATTAATAAATTTGATAATTACTAATCAATATGCTCTTCTAATTGTTTTAATATTATGTCACATAGTTCTTTGGGAGTAACAATAAAATGTGTTATAGGAAAATGCTTTATATTGCCCGTTACAAGTTTTGATTTTCGAATTTCATTTGATTTCACGACAACTTCATAAAACACTTTATCTTTTTCATCAGGTAAAACGATATCAATTGTTTCATTTTTGACACTAATAGCATTTTTAGTAATCATTTGTAATATAATGTGTTTGATTCTTATTTCATTTTAGTGCCTATATTTTATAATACGACTGAATTTTTTTGCAATTATTGCATTTTTTTCAGTGGCATAGTATTTAAATAAACTTCAATATAAAGCATGTGCCCTTTAAATAAGAAAAAAGCCTAACCACTTGAGTTAGACTTTATATTATCTTATTAAGATTTTTTGGAATTTTATCTTTTTTAACCGCATTAATAATTTTTTCTTCTTTTTCTTTTGATACTGGTTTATTAGCAAGACGCGCTACATCTTTAATTAAAGAGCGAAGAACCCTTTCATCATTTAAGTCTTTACCAGATATTGACTTAGCTAACTTTAATATATCTTCTTTCTTTACATTAGTTTTCTTTTCTACCTTATCAAAAATTGAATCATCCATATTTCTCACCCAAAATATAATATGCGGGTAAGTTTAAATTTGTTATTTTCTTTCGCGGCAAATAATACTAATTGGTGTTCCTGAAAAATTAAATGTATCTCTTAAACGATTTTCAATATATCTATTATAGGAGAAATGCATAAATGCTGGATCATTTACAAATAAAACAAATGTTGGAGGACATACACTTACTTGATTAGCAAAATAAATTCTAATTCTACCACCATTGAAATATGGAGCAGGATTCATAATTTGGGCATCTTGCATAACTTCATTTAATACTGATGTTGCTACACGAGTATTAAAAGCTTCATAACAAGCATCAATTTCATCATAAATTGTACTAATTCTTGCTTTTGTTAACGCTGATACAAATACAATCGGAGCATAATCTAAAAACTTAAATTCATCACGAACTTTTTTTGTGAATTCCGCCATTGTCTTTTCATTTTTTTCAACTGTATCCCATTTATTAACAACAATAATAATAGATTTCTTTGCTTCTATAGCGTAACCCACTACATGTTTATCTTGTTCTTGAATACCAGTTTCCGCATCAATAACAAGTAAAACAATTTGACTTCTATCAATTGCGCTTAATGCTCTTAAAGCACTATATTTATCGACAGCTTCATAAATTTTTCCACGTTTTTTAAGACCAGCGGTATCAATAATAACATAGTCTTTTCCATCTCTTTTAAAAGGTGTATCAACTGCATCTCTTGTTGTTCCTTCAACATTAGATACAATAACACGATTTTGATTTAATATGGCATTAACCAAACTAGATTTTCCCACATTTGGACGTCCAATAAGGGAAAAAGATATAACATTTTCTTTTTCATTTATCGTTTTATTTGGTAAATACGTAATAATTTTATCTAAAATATCACCAATACCAATACCATGTGAACCAGATACTGCAATTGGTTCACCAAGTCCTAAAGCATAAAACTCATGGATATTATCCATTTGCTCTACAGAATCTATTTTATTAACCGCTAAAACAATTGGTTTATTAGATTTATAAAGCATTCGAGCAACAATTTGATCTTCTCTAGTAACTCCTACTTTTCCATCTACTACAAACAAAATAACATCCGCTTCTTGCAAAGCAATTTCTACTTGAGCACGAATTTGTTTTTGGAATGGTTGATTTTCTAACTCTACCCCACCAGTATCAACAATCGAGAAATCTTTTGTTAACCAACTAGCTTTAGCATAAATTCGATCACGAGTTATACCACTAGCATCATCAACAATCGATTGACGTTTACCAACAATACGATTAAAGATAGTTGACTTACCAACATTAGGTGAGCCCACTACCGCAACAATACCATTAGCCATTGATATTACCTACCTTAGTGGCAATAATATTTAATACTTCTTGAACAACTTCTTCAATTGTCATATAAGATGTATCTAATAAAATTGCGTCATCTGCTTTGCATAAAGGAGCAAAGTCACGATGAGAGTCAATATAGTCTCTTCTCTCGATATCCTTAATTAAACTTTCTAAGTCACAAGGAATGTTCTTTTCTTGGTTTTCTTTTAAGCGTCTTTCTGCGCGAGCTTCTACTGATGCAACTTGATAAATTTTTACTTCGGCGTTTGGTAAGACATATGTACCGATATCTCTTCCATCCATAACTACTGATGTTGATTCTGCCATTTTTCTTTGAGCATCAACCATTGCAAGTCTAATTGCCTTATAAGAAGCAATATACGAAACATTTCTTGATACTTCATTTTCTCTAATAACAGTAGTTACATCTTCATCGTTACATAAAACATGATCATTAGGAAGTAATTTAATATCAACTTTATCAATTACTGCGCAAGATGCTTCTTCGTTTTGCGGGTCAATTCCGTTTTTTAATACGTAATATGTAAAAGCACGGTACATAGCGCCAGTATCGATATAAGTGAATCCTAATTTTTTAGCAATTCTTTTCGCAATAGTAGATTTACCCGCTGCGGCAGGTCCATCAATAGCAATAGCGATTTTTTTCATAACAGTTACCTCCTAAAAATTGAGATAATTACAATTGTAATAACAATTACAAGAATAATACAAATAGCCACACACAAAATATTCTTAAGCCTTTTTTCCTTAAAATTTTGTTTATGATTATCTTTTTTATTAACACTTACATACTCAGTATGAGCTTTTAAAATTTCTTCAATAGAAAGATCATTAGACGTAGTACCAACTTTTTTAGCATTAGCTAAATGTTGCATTGATTCTTTTAAAATAGAAGACTTTTTTTCATTTCTATTTCTTTCCATATTTTCTAAAATTGTGGTGTCAATATTTTCTATCTCATCACGAAGTTTGGCATATTTTTTTTCACGTGTTTCTCGTTCCATTTTTACCATCCTCCGTTCGTTAACTATTTTAATAGAATTAAAATAAAAAAGATAGATTAAAATGAAAAAATTAATCTATCTATAATTTTTTAGTAATTTTTTAATCACTTCAACATAACTTCAACGTTTACTTCAATATAACTTCAATGTCAACTTCAATATAACTTCAATGAATAAATCTATAGGCATTTAATCATTATTGCTTATGTTAATTTTTTTCTTATAAGAGAAGACAAAATAGTTGTTGTTAGTGTAAAAACAAAAAATTAATGATTTTTTCTCATTTTTTCAATCTTGAAAAAGAACATATTATAAAGTATAATTTGAGTATCAAAAAAAGGAGTTTAGAAAAATGGCAAAAGTAAGAGTAAACAAAGATTTATGTATTGGTTGTGGCCTTTGCGTAAGCATGGCACCAGCATCATTCGAATTTGATGATGATGGCAAAGCAAAAGCAATCGTTGAAGAAGCAACTGATGAAGCTAATGACGCTGCTAGCAACTGCCCAGCTCAAGCTATTGAAGTTGAATAACTAAATAAAAAATCCTGCGCCAATAAATAATGCACGCAGGATTTTTTATTTGCTTTTTTTTATTTTTGATAACGTTTTTCTGTAAAATAGCGAATTCTTGGATATAAAATAATCGTAATTATAATTATAAGCGCATCTTTAAAAGCATTAAATGGTAAGAAACAGTAAAATGCAATAGATGCATGCACATTACTAACATGAGGATTAAGTTGTTGCGCTAACGCTAAGATTTGATCACTAGTAATTGTTGAATAAAAGAAAGTATACATATCAATTACGAATGTAGCGGAACAAACAAATGTTACTAATAGATGTGTTAATAAACCCACTAACAAGCCAATTAACGCTCCTTTTAAAGAACGATGATTTTTATAAATCAAACTCGCTGGTAATATTAAGGCAATGCCATATAATAAATCCAACCATTCTCCCACAGTTGCGGTATGCGTAAATGGTAGTTTAATAATTGTCTTTATTAATAAAACCATTATTCCACATAACGGGCCATATGCAAATGAGGCGATAAACGCTGGAATTTCATCAAAATGCACCTCTAAAAATGCTAAAAAGAATGGTAATTTAAATTGAAGTCCCGGCACAACATATAATATTGCCGCGATAGTAGAAAATATTGCAGTTCTTACCATAAATTTTGTGGTAAATATTTTTGGCTTAGTAGAATCCATAAAAAAAGTTCCCTTTCTTTTTAGGGACTTAAAAAAATAAATTAACTTTTTCCATCCAGACTTTACTGTCGCTACTGGAATTGCACCAGTTCAACCTTTCGGCTCGCGGAGTTACCGCCGGTAAGGAATTTCACCTGTCCCTAAAGTACTTATAATTATAATACGCAATTAGTAAATTGCAATACTATCCGTAATATTGTTCTAATCCAAAATCACTTCGCCAAACATAAATATCAAAGCTTAGTAAGGCTTGTAAAACAATTTGAATAATAAAACCAATTCTATGGCTTGTTTCTTTTATTAAAGTTCCTGATGTTGTCATATAGTTAGAAAATATAATCATTAAAATAAAGTCTACAACCAAACATCCAATGGATAAATAGAATAATCCGTGTGAACATTTTTTGGCATAAATCGGATTACCTTTTAATTTTCTTAAAATGATAATCAAAATTATACATATAAACTGTAAAGTTCCTAAAAACACTGGCACTAAATTAACAATCTTAGCATTTTGGAAATTAAATCCAAATGTTGATTTTTCTATTAAATCATTATTATAAATAGTTTCGCTAGTAAGAAAAGCAAACAAAGTCATAAGTCCAACTAGAATAATAGTTTCTATTACTAAAAGTTCTGTGTGATGTTTTTTGTGAAATTGTTTAATTGTAAAAAACATATAATCATCTCCATATCAAAATTAGTTTAATATAAGACATTCTTTTTTTCAATCAAAGAATATTTAACTAAAAACAAACTAATCTAGTTTAATTTAAAAATCATATTTTGCCTTGCCTAATACAAATGTTAAATAATGCGGTATAGTAATAGTATCTCCCTCTTCACTAATATTATAATCACCTATTTTTATTAATTTTGTTTTTCCATAGTGCTCTGGATGTTTCATCACAGTTTTGCTTGATTTTGTATTACCTGTTTTTGCTTTTGCTTCAATCAATGTAAACTATTTCTTTGCGTTCTTGAATTTCATCAAAAAACATTACAGTATCTTTAGTTATAGTTCCATCAAAAATCTATCAGAATCATTATTAAGTGCTGAATTAAATATTTCTAACAAATTGGGATTGTGAACAAAATTAAACTCCACGTAATCAATCTTGTTCTTTTTTAATGTCTCGCGAATTAAAAAAGATTTTCCAACTTGTCGTGCTCCAGTTATAAGAAGTGCATCATGTTCATCATTTAACCATTTTTCAATATCTTTTTGTACTTTTCTATATAATATTTTATCAATTTCCACTAGAATTTTTTGTCCGGTTTTCCAATATAAATTATTAGTAAATGTCCGGTTTTCCAATATAAAGTCAATGCTTTTTGTCCGGTTTTCTATAAATTTATTTGATTGATTTCTCCAAAATTAATACATTAAAAACAGCATTAACGACTAAAATCTGAAGTTCCAATTTTTTTAAAATAAAACTCCCAAAGCTTAGTAAGTTACCAAACTCTAGGAGTATTTGTTTTTTTATTGAATTATATTAACGGTGGCCGTATGGTTTATGATTATCATGACCATGTTCATAGCCCCAGTCCCAATAATCTTCTTCATAATCTTGAGAGAACCAGTCATCTTCATCCCATTCATCTTCATAGTCTTCACTTTCACTTGGCTCTTCTTGATTATCTTCTTGTTTATTATCATTCTTATTAGCATAATAATTTTCTAAGAATGCATCAATATCAAAATCAGTATCTTTAAGTGCTTCTAATAAAGCATTTAGTAAATCTTCAGTATCGTCATTCCACTCATCTTCATCGAAGCCATCTTCATCCCATTCGTAATCGTCATCCCAATCATATTCATCATCAAAGTGATGCTCGTGATGCCAATCGTCATGCCAGCAGTGTCCATAGTCATCATCCCAGCCATGATGCCAGCCATGATCATCATGATGCCATTTCTTGCCATCTTTAAATTCATAAGTAATTACATCATTACCATCTTCATCTTTACTAATAACAGCGATAATCTTACCTTTTCCATCACTATTTTTGTAATGAATTTCGAATATAGTATCTGTATCTTCTACACTCTTTTCAATAATGTATCTTTCTTTTTCTTTACCATTTTTTACTTCAATTTCTAATTCAACTGAATCTTCTTTTGTTTTAATTTCAACTTCGTATTCATTAATTACACGATAGTCTTCTTTCAATTGATAAGAATATTCTTTTTTAGAATCGGAGATTTCTGAAGTGATTTTTAATGATTGTCCATTTTCTAATTTGCCTTTAAATACTGTTTTTGTTTTAGTATCAGTTACAAGGCTATGTCCTTCGACTGCAATTTCGCCAGTTTCAGTAACAATAATTCCTGTTAAGCGGGTAAATGTTGCATCTTTAAATTCATTATGATGATGTTTTTTAAGTAATTCTGGGGTAACGTCAACTTCTCCTTCATCGACTTCGTTTTCATCTGGTGATTCAGTTTCAGTACCATCAGTTCCTTCACTTGGTTCTTCACTATCATCAATTTCTTGAATCACTTCATTAAAGTAAATAGTATATGATTTACCTGATTCTCCCACTAATGAAGAAGAAATAACAACTTTAAATTTGTATCCTTCTTTATCAGAAGCAACTTGTTCAACAGTTAATCCATCACCATTAGTCAATGTATCAAATAATTTAATATAATTATTAACAATTACTAAGTTTTCATCAACCGCTTCATCTTCGCTAGGTGTCTCATCTGGTGTTTCTGGTGTCTCTGGTGTCTCTGGTGTTTCTGGTGTTTCAGGATTTTCAACATCAGTGGATGTACTCACTTCTTTTAATGAATCAAGAATAACAGATGTAGTATAACTATCTACCGCTACAGCATCCAAACGAGATTTATTTATTAATTCGGTATTTTCTCCTTTATTGATTGGGGTAGAACCATCTAATGAGCAGCCTGCTACTAAAAGACCAAACATTGATGGGATTAAAAATTTCAAACTTTTTTTCATATTAACTTCCTCTTTTCTACTTATTAAAAAATAACATCACCTGATTTTATTTGAATTATTTTTATTTTTTTTAATTATTTTAAAAATATGAGTGCTAAAACTATTCCAATAACTATACCAACCAAGTCAGTTAATAATCCTGTTTTTAAAGCATGTTTCCACTTAGTAACTTTTACCGTACCAAAATATAAGGCAAGAATATATATAGTGGTATCCGTTGATCCTTGAATAGTTGACGCTATTTTTGCCGTCAAAGAATCAGGACCAAGTGTTTTACAGATTGTATCAAAACAAGCAATAGAAGCAGATCCGGATATCGGACGAAATAAAATCATTGGAGTTAAATCAATTATTGCTTCAGACTTAGGAATAAATGATGTTAATAATAATTTTAAATCATCAATTATTCCACATGATTTCAACAACGTTACACATAAAAGCATTCCAATTATTGTAGGAAATAATTCTTTAAATAAAGGAAGCCCATCTTTTACGCCATTAACAAATGAATTATAAGCATTATTTTTTTTAGCAAAACTATAACCAACCGCAAATAATACTAATAAAGGAATAAAAATAAGTGAGAATTTTTCCATAACTATTTACCCTTATTTTTTCTTTTTGCTTTTTTTTGATAATATTTATCTAATAATAAGCCAAAAACACATGATACTAAAGTTCCTACAAAAGAAAGTATTAAGAAGTCAGCGGGATTCTTTGCTCCATAGCTTTGTCTAATTGCCATAACTGTTGTAGGTAATATTGTTACACCTGCTGTATTTAAGACTAAAAATGTAACCATTTCATCAGTTGCCACTTCTTTATCTTCTTCTTTTGATAATTCTTTCATTCTTTTAATGGCCTTTAAGCCAGCTGGAGTAGCGGCAAAGCCTAATCCAAATATATTCGCCGCAATATTCATAGCCACATATTTATATGCTTCTTCATCATTTAAATTAGGCATTATTTTTCTTAAAAAAGGATTTAATAATTTTGCTAACTTATCAATAACTCCTGAATCATACAAAATCATCATAATGCCCGACCAAAAACAAGCCGAAAATACTAAAGTACAAACAAGCTCTAATGATTCACTAGGCAAAGCTAAAATTGAATTAGCCATTAAATCAAATCGTCCTGTAAAAATACCATAAAAAATGCAAATAACAATAATCCAAATCCATATTTTATTCATTACGCATTCACGACCGCAACAGAAGTTAAAGTCGTCCTCCCTATTTCAATAAGTGTCCCATTGCTCAATTTAAAAAACATTGAAATTGTATTATTTTTGGAATTTAATTTATAAATTTTAATAGCATTTTCCACTAATTCATTTTTTATTAATATGCCATAACTTTTATTAGAATAAAACTCATAGTTTAATATGTAATTCATTCCTTTATTTAAAAAGGGCACATAAGTATAATTATTAAAATATTTCTCAAATAATTGTTTATGTAACGAAAAATCATTTCCACAATCTAATGTGACAACAATTAATTCTAGATTATCTTTACAGGCACTGGTAATTAATGTGCGACGTGCTTTTTTTGTGTAACCAGTTTTACCTCCTATAGCATATTCATAATTTTGAAGTAATTTATGTTTATTATACCAAGTGCCTTTTACTAGTGATTTATAGCTTTTAGAACTATCTATTTCTCGAAATAATTTATTACTCATCGCATAACGCATCATTAAAGCTAAATCATAACTCGTTGACAAATTTCCTTCATCAAACATATCTAAGCCGCTAGGATTATTAAAAGTTGTATTTTTCATTCCAATTAATCGAGCTTTATCATTCATCATTTCTACAAATTTATCTACACTACCACCAACATTTTTAGCTATTGCCATCGCTGCATCATTACCACTTCGAAGTAATAATCCATAAACTAGTTCTATAATATCTACTTTTGTGCCTTTTTCTAGATATAGCGAACTTCCAATTGCTTGATCAATTTCATCACCTATTTCCACACTTTTAAATAAGTCATTACTTTCTATAGCAATAATTGCTGTCATAATTTTAGAGACACTAGCAACACTTCGCACTAAATTACAATCTTTGCTTTCAATAATTTTTCCCGAGTTTTGTTCCATAATAACATAAGAACGTGCAAAAATATTTTCTTCAGCATAAACAATTTTCGTTGGAAATAACGCACAAAAAATCATCAATAATTTTAAGAATAATTTCATTTTTTTCACCTTTAATAATTTATGATAATAAATTTATATCAATGACTTTTATTTTTCGCTATAATAAAAGAGATTTTTAAAATGTATGGCGGTGGAGAAAATGAAAAGAAAAATTAATTTATATTTAGGTTTTATTAGTTCGTTACTAATGCTATCTTCTTGTCAAAACACAAATGTTAATATTGATTATGTTGATGTGAATAAACCTCAAAATACTATCTCACTACCTTCTACACCTCTTAATGATGAATATGCTCCAAATAATGCTTATAAAAAAGCGAATACTTTTGAATACACTATCAAAGATGTGAATGATTGTAATAATTGGAAATCTCTTAAATCAATCGGCAATCAAAAAATACTTGTTGTTCCAGTACAATTAAGAGATGGACCAACTTGGACACAACAAATGTTAGAAAATCTTTATACTGTATTTTTTAGTGAGAATGGAGAAGGAACAAATTGGGAATCAGTTCATAGTTTTTTCTATAAATCAAGTTATGAGCAACTTAATTTAATGGGCAGTGTATATTGTAATCCACTAAAAATAGATAGTTATACCATTTATACGTTTGCCGATGCTTATAAAAGTAACATTTCTAATCCTACTTATGAAGTTGCAAAACAATTTTATGATTCTGCTAGTACAGATTTACTCAAAGAATACGATCAAGATAAAGATGGCTATATTGATAGCGTTGTTTTTTGCTATTCCCATAAATATAATCAAGATGCTTATTGGGCTTGGGTTGATTATAATACTAACTTTTATAGTGATACAAATAGGCCAGCAATCAATACCCATATGTGGGTAAGCTATGATTTTATGAATGATACAAAAAATAGTTCTTATCCTGACGGATTAGATGCACATACATATATACATGAAACAGGCCATTTATTAGGATTAGACGACTATTATAATTACGATACAAATTGGAATGCTGCGGGTGAACTAGATATGCAATCATATAATGTTGGAGATCATAATATTTATTCCAAATTAGCGCTTGGTTGGGTTAAACCATATATCGTAAATGATAGTTGTACAATAACCATACGTACATCAAGCAAATATCCAGATGCAATTATTTTTAAAAATCAAAATTCGATTATCGATGGGTTATTTGATGAATATTTAATATTAGAATATTACACACCTGATGTTTTAAATGAGCAAGACTCTATTTATAAATATGCTGGTCGAAAGAAGATGTATTCATATTCTGGCATTAGGCTATATCATGTCGATGCAAGATTAGTAAAAAATCCTCAAAAAACTTATGGATTATTTGGAAGTATTAAGACCACAAATGATGGCTATACAAGGGATATAACTGATGATGTTGCAATTGGCGCAAGTAACTCGCCAGTTACATGGAGTAATTTAGATTCGAATTACGCCTATAAATATTACTATCTGCACTTATTAGATGAAGGGCTCAACAATAAATTAAATAGTGGTTTTTTAGATAATAAAAATGTCCTTTGGAAAGAAGGCTCATCATTTATAGACGACTTATCATTAACTTCATTTTTATTATCTAAAAAACCACTATTTAATTTA
>URQK01000042.1 GCA_900549975.1 uncultured Mollicutes bacterium | reverse complement strand
TTTAAACATTTTTATTTCAGCTATATCAATATTTCCTTCAAACTCTATAGAATAAAAGTGTCCTTCAACCTGTGATTTCCAAGAATAATTACAATCTTTAGGTAAAAAAGCAATATTTTCTGCATTCGAAATATATGTTTTATGATTAGAAGAATAAATAGTTTCTCCCTCGAATTTAAATATAATTGCATGATTAGTTCTATTTACTCTCTTGCCACCTGACCCAGCAGAAGAAAATGGACAAGTTATTGATTTCACATTGCTAATAAAAATGTTTTCCATAAGTTATCTCCAAATTTATAATAAAACATAAAAAGAAAAAAAGCAAATTTTATAAAAATAAACATTATTTGTATTTTAAAAACATCCTCACTTTTTATACTAGTTTTATAGGAAAGGGAAAAATTATGGAAAACGAATTTAAAAACAAAGTTGTAATTGTTACAGGAGGAGCAGGAGGCATTGGTTCAGATTGTGTTAAAGAATTTGCAAAATGTGGTGCTAAAGTGGCGGTTGTAGACTTCAATGAAGAATTAGGTAAAAAAGTAATTGAAGAAGTTAAAGAACTTGGCGGAGAAGCTAAACTTTATGTTGTTAATATTTTGCATTCTGCCGAAGTTAATGCTTGTGTTGATCAAATCATTAAAGATTTTGGAAGAATTGATATCTTAGTTAATCTTGCTGGTGGCTCTGCAAGAAAAAATCGTCATTTATTTTACGAGCAAAGTGACGAAGTGTTCCAAAATGTTATTGGAGTTAATTTATTTGGCACATTCTATTTTTGTCGCAAATGTGCACAATATATGATTGAAGCAAAACATGGTGGTAAAATTATTAATACTTCTTCTGTAGTCGGATTAGAAGGACATGTTATGCATAGTGAATATAGTGCTTCTAAAGGTGCAGTATTATCTATGAGCAAATCAATGGCTAAAGAAGTTGGTAAATTTGGTATTAACGTAAACTGCGTATGTCCAGGTATGATTCCAACGCAAAACGCCACTGGCGGAGATTTAAGTCATACTAACTACTTACATATGACACCTTCTCCACGTGACATTACTAACGCTATTATGTTCTTAGCCTCTGATAAAGCTAGATTTATTACTGGCCACGACTTAATTGTTGATGGTGGAAGACATTTAGCCACTCGTGGTACAGAAAGTAACTAATTATTATCATCTTGAGCAAGTCTTGTTACTTGCTCTTTTTTTATAAAAACAAAATAAATTACACTTATTCCCATAATTAAAAAACTAACTAGCCAAGCACTTGGCGTAGCAAAACAAATTCCTAAATAGGCTTTGTGACTAATTGGGTTACTAGCATCAATTATACTAGGTAAAAATAAGCATATAGAAATTCTTGCTAATAATTCACCTATTCCGCTAATAAGAGGGATAAGTGGTTTTTTAATTCCTAATAAAGTTGATCTAAACGAAGTCAAACAGCCTTGCAAAATTAGACATGGTATCAACACTTTTAAATAAGTTGCAGTAAAATATATTACTTCATCATTTACATCTTCTTTTGGTAAGAAAATATAAGGTGTATATTTATAAATGCTAAATCCAGCAATACCAACAATCAAATAAGCAATTAATACAATTGTTAATGATGTCTTTATTCCTTGCCTAATTCTAGTTTTGTTATTTGCCCCATAATTTTGAGATATGAAAGCTAAAGTTGTTGTTGAAAGTGAAGAAAAAGGAATTGTTAAATATGTTTCAATTGGTGCATAACAACTTACTGCTTTAGTAGCAAAGCGTCCAAAGCCATTTATTGTTCTACTTTGTATAAAACTTCCAATAAATAAGATTGACCATTGAAATCCTAATGGCAATCCCATTTTCAACAAGTCTTTAATAATATTTGTTTCTAGTTTTATCTCTTTAAAACCAAATTTAACAAAAGAGTATTTTTTAAAAATATAAATAAAAGAAATAACAACATTAACTACATTTGATAATGCTGTTGCAATTGCCACACCTCGAGTATTTAATTTAATTACTCCAGTCAATAAGAATGCAAAAGCAATATTACTTATAGTTGTAATAATAGATATAAATAAAGGGAAAATTGAATCACCCATGCTACGTAAAAAATGTGATAAATAATTACTTAGTAACATAAAAACAAACATCAATAAAATGAGATGATAATATTGTTCCGCCATATCAACATATATTGCATCTACTTTTAAAAAGGCAATTAAATCTTTATAAAATATTAGTCCTATAATAGTAATGATAATTCCTATTAAAAAGACCAAAAACAATGCATTAATAAATATCTTCTTGATGGCATTTTCATTATGTTCCCCTCTTTTATTAGCGGAAATCACTGAAAAGCCATTACTACATCCATATGCAAAATTAAACAAAATAACTGATATACTTCCTGTCGCACTAATGGAAGTAACTGCGTTACCTCCCACTGTTACTTTAAGAACTAAAGAATTGATAAGCGAAAAAGCGTTAGATAATAGTAAAGATAAAAACACTGGTAAAGCAAATGCAAGCATTACTTTATAAGGTTTATTCTTTGTTAAATCTATTGGTTGAAACATTTTCTTAAAAGCGTTCATAATTCCACCTCAACGGATGAATTATAAAACAAGAAAAATTTAATTCAATGTTGATTTATCTTATTTGATATTACTTTTGTGTTAATGGTAATTTTAGCGGTTGTTACATTTACTTATTCAACTAAAAAATTCATATAATTTTACATAGACTATTGTAATTTTCTAATTCATAGCATAAACTAATAGTGTCGGTAGCGAAAAAGGTCAGTGAGTCCTAGTCACTGGCCTTTTAATTAGGAAAAATATTTACTAGTGTCGGTAGCATTAGTTACTATCTTTTTTGTGACTTATCTTTGCTAATTAAAGCTAGAATGATGACGAGAGCCAGGAAAAGTAAATCTTCCATAATACTCCGATATATAACTAAGTACCAACATTATCAAGTAAATACATCTCACTTGATAACGACAAACACTATTGTTCCTCCTAACCGGCAGACTTTTTCACCTGCTCATTAATAATATAGTGGGCGGTGTTTTATTTTCCGAAAACAAACTTAAAATTCACATAAATTTACATAAACTATTGTAATTTGCTAATTCATAGCATAAACTAATAGTGTCGGTAGCGAAAAAGGCCAGTGACTGTGAATCACTGGCCCTTTAATTAGGAAAAATATTTACTAGTGTCGGTAGCATTAGTTATTATCTTTTTTTCGACTTATCTTTGCTAATTAAAGCTAGAATGATGACGAGAGCCAGGAAAAGCAAATCTTCCATAATGCTCCGATATATAACTAAGTACCAACATTATCAAGTAAATACATCTCCCTTGATAATGATAAACACAGTTTATCCTCCTAACCGTAAGACTTTTTCACCTGCTCATTAATAATATAGTGGCAGTTTTTTTGTTTTCCGAAAAAAACTTAAAATATTTTATTTTAATAGTGACCCGCATTAACTTTTGGTTTAAAATAATGTAGGTGATTTTATGGAACAAGTTTCAAAAACAGGATGGATTGAAGTTATATGCGGACCAATGTTTGCTGGTAAATCCGAAGAATTAATTCGTCGTATTAAAAGATTAGAATACGCAAAAAAAGACACACTAGTCTTTAAACCAAAAATTGATAACCGATATTCGGAAGATGAAATAGTATCACATTCTAAACGTCATACCAAATCAATTAATATTGAACACTCTAGTGATGTATATAAACATCTAGCAAAAACTAAACACGTCGATGCTATTGTGATTGATGAAGTGCAATTTCTTGATGATGGTATCGTTGATGTATGTGATGATTTAGCTAATAAAGGAATTCGCGTTATTGTTGGCGGATTAGATACTGACTTTAAAGGTGATCCTTTTAAAAATGTTGCTAATTTACTTGCAAAAGCTGAATACATTACCAAATTAACCGCAATTTGCGTTAAATGTGGCGCTCCAGCGACAAAAACACAAAGAATTGTTAATGGAGAACCAGCCAAAAAAGATGATCCAATTATTATCGTTGGCGCTAGCGAATGCTATGAACCTAGATGTAGACATTGTCATGAACTAAAAGAATAGTTGAGTCCAAAAAAGGATTCAACTATTTCTTTTTGACTATATATAAATTTGTAATAATCTCAAATATTGGTGCGTAATATTTATTTAAACTCCAAACACTTATGCCACCTAAATCATATTGCTCAACTAGTTTTGCTTCTGCTTGGATACTTCTTGCATCAGTAAAATATACAATATGCTTTACACCATCGCTCGTATATGTAAAATATGGACTTTGTTGGTATTCATCATATTGGATTATAGCATGATATTTTTTAGCTAGTTCTGGTATTGAACGATTGTCTACGGATTTTGCTTTTGATTTTCCTTGTTCATAAGGAAGAGTAAAATCATAACCATAGTTTGGATAACCTAATAGAATCTTACTTTTATCAATTACGCGCGTTGCATATTCCACAACTTTTTTTACTTCAGGAAGTGGCGCAACCGCCATTGGTGGTCCATAGGTATATCCCCATTCATAAGCCATTAAAATAACATAATCAGCAAGTTTACCAATTCTTTCATAATCATGTGCTTCATATAAAATTCCTTTTTGACTCGAAGAATATTTAGGTGCTAAAGCAACAAGAAGCGAAAAATCTCCTGCTTGTTTTATTGATTCACGTAATTTAGAAATAAAATCAATGAAACCGGCCATGTTTCTAGGATAAATATATTCAAAATCAACAATAACTCCAGAATATCTTGTATCACGAACTTTAACTGTTAAATCTTCAATAAGATTTTTTTGCATATCTTCATCTTTAAAAAGTTTATCAGCATAATCGGAAGAAAATGAACCTTTTTCATTTTGATTAGTAATTGTCAAAAGCGGCATTGTCTCATAGTATTTTGATAATTCGACTAAACGTTTATCATCTAAATCAATCAAACGACCATTTTCATCATAATGATAAGCAAATATTGATAAATATGTTAAATCTGTTAATGCATTAGCGACTTCTTCACTGCTACTAGTATAGTAAGCAAAGCCATTTAAAGTAATGTGCTTTCTTGCTTCTTCATTAGGCTCAACATTTATTCTTTGACCAACATAAAGACGATAAGGTGGTTGTAATGTTGGGTTAAGATCTAATATTTCTAATAAAGGCATATTATTCTCTCTAGCTATTTTTGATAATGTATCACCTGGTTTTACAATATAAACACTATTAAAATCTGTTTCAATAATTAATGCTTGACCAACAACTAAACTATTAACATTTTTAATATCATTAATTTCAATCAATTCCTCTAAATCGACATTAAATTTTCTTGCAATACTTGTTAGCGTGTCACCTGGTTTAGTAACATAAATCTGCATAATTATCACCCATAATTAAACTATGCATTTGCCTATTTTTTGTGCATGTTTTATGTTTCTTTTATAAATTAATTAAAAACAACTATTCTTATTTATTTTGATATTAAAAAATAAAACGAACTCTACTAATTATAGTAAAAGTTCGCATTATCTAATATTTAATTTTATCTTTCTTTTTAATGCAACACATCAAAAGATAACATAGCATTAGCAAATAATTTTCCTAATTCTATCATTGCTAATGAATCATAATGACAATAATCAATACTATTAGTGGGTTCTTTATCATATGAGAGATTATTTTGAATTGTATCGATATAGTAATTATTTTGCGCATCTAAAAGAGCATTTTCTTTCTTTCCATTATTAATTATTGAATAATTAGCCCAATAAGGAGAAATTCCACCTGAAATAAATTTGATTTTATTATCTCCTTCTTCCATATAATAATTAAATTCTTCTCTTAAATCATTTATAAAATTCAATTCATTATTTTTATATTGATTTGCATAGTAACCACCATCTGATTCTCCTTGCATCCAACAAATTCCTTTAATAAATGGATAATAGTTTTGATCTTCTAATTCTTTTAGACATTGATGTATATACTCTACCATGCCACTATAAAGTACACCTACAGGCATAGTTTCTGTTGCACTACTAGGTGATAACCAATCACGTTGAAGAGTGGTACCACCACTAGCATATTTAATAATAAATAAATCTCGTTCAAAATTTTTAGTTTCAAAAATTTCATTCATACCGATTTCTGGTCCAAATCTTTCAAAATCATATCCCATTCCTAAACGAATTGATGAAAAAGTTTTTGATTCATTAAGATGAGCATTATCCATAGCATTACAACGAAATTTAATCTTAGTTTTTGAACTATGTGCTTCAAAATACTTATCAAATAAAGCTTGGTCTTTTTCCATAAGCATACGATTCCAAGTATTGCCTTCAGCATTAGATTGCCCACACAAAATAATTACATTAGCCTCTTTCATAACTGGTTCAATACTTGTCGTTGGATTATTATTCGATGTTGATGCTGATGTATTAGAACATCCACATATCATAAACATCATTAAACTTAGTGGAAATAATGTGTTTTTTCTTGTTATTTTCATTGTTTTTCTCCTTTAATTTTGGCTGTTTTCAATTTTAGAGTGATATGGATAAAGTACTAATCGCTCATTTCCATCAAATGTATTTGGTGCGTGAAATGTAATAATCTTTTGACCATCTTTTTCAAATACCATTGCATGTCCACCATCATCACTATAAATTGGTTGGTCTTCTTGAATCCATGGTCCTTTAATAGACTTACTTCGACACACCCCGATAGCGTAACCAGTCTTTGAATAACTTGACCAAATCATTTCTAAACAATCTTTTTGTTTGATAATAAATGGCCCATCTGTTACATAATTATTTTTGCCTTGAAAAGCTATTGGCCATTTAGCATCTTTTGCGGAAAACAATACTTTTGGTTCACTTACTGAATGTGTCAAGTCATCAGATAATTGCATTAGACAAATTGTACCATTACCGATTTGTAACCATTCATGGCAAAAAATCAAATAAGGGATTCCATTCTCTATCCAAAGTGTGCCATCTAAACATTCCCAATTTTGTGGTGTGATTGCGTGATTAGATAGACAAACAAATTTACCATCAGGATTATCTGAAATAAAAATTTGTGTTCCACGACAGCAATTGTCTGATTTACAAGAGGCAAACAAATAATACTTATTCTTATATTTGTGCATTTCTGGCGCCCAAAAATCTTTATTACCCCAAAAATGAGAATTTCCCTTAAATATAGTAATTGGTTCTGAAAATTCTTCTAAATCTTTTGATTTATACACAACAAATGATGGATATAAATCTTCTTTTTTTTGATAAGATGAATATAAATAATAAATTCCATCTTCAAAATAAATATACGGATCCCGAATATAAAGATTTTCTTTTTTTATCATAAATTCACCCTCTACTCAGTCCTTGACCTTATCAAATGTTATAATAATAGTTTCAAACTCTTCTAACCATTTGATGAGATTGATGCCAATTAAACGAATTTGTTTGCCAGAATATATTTTCTTATCCCATGAATTTTGATATAAAGAATCATCATCTAGCCCATCAAATTTTAAGAATCTAGACAAATTACTTTCTCGTCTTTTATTAAAGAAAATAGCAATAGCTTTCTCTTTGTTTTTGGCCACACATATCATCGACATATGATTACTTTCATAAGGAGATTCCATACGATATAAATCACCATTTTGAATACAATCTAAATGATATTTTTTGTAAATTGTTGCAGCTTCATTAATTTGTTTAATATCTTCTTTAGTTAAATTAAGTGGGTTCATTTCATAACCATATGTACCAAAAAGTGCTATTGCGCATTTGGCAGAATATGGTAATAACGCCCCTGTAAAAGCATGTGAACCAATACAAGATAATGGATAAGCATATGTAGAAGCATAATTAATATATACTCTTTCTACCGCATCATTAGAATCACTTGCTTGAATTTGCGGGCAATAATAAAGCATTCCCATATCAAAACGTCCACCACCAGAAGCACAATGTTCGAACAAAATATTTGGATAACGATTCACCAACATTTCATAAAGATGGTATGACCCTTCCATAAAACGATGGTATACTTCTCCTTGGTGTTTTACATTTAAGGTCGCAGAATAAACTTCGCTTAAGCAACGATTAAAATCAATTTTTACGTAATCAATTTTATAGTTATCAAGCAAATCACAAATTTGTGTATATACATTTTCTATTGCTTCTTTATTTGTCATATCAAGTACAAGTTGATGTCTTCCTAAAGAAATATTTATTCCCGGTAATCCTAAAGCATATTCAGGATGTTCTTGATAAAGTTTTGAGTTAAACGAAATCATTTCTGGCTCTAACCAAATTCCAAATTTAATATTATTACGATGGCAAGTTTCAATAATTTTATTTAAATCAATTTTTTTAGTATTGACCCACCAATCACCTAAAGATGTCGTGTCGTCATTTCTTTCCCCAAACCAACCATCATCTAACACAAATACTTCAGTATTTAATATTTTAGAATGTTCAATGAAGTCACAAACTTTTTTGGTATCAAAATCAAATGTCGTTCCTTCCCATGAATTAAATAAAATGCCTCTTTCAATAAATGTATAAGGTGAACGATTAATATGATTACGTACAAAATCATGTAAAGTTCTAGATAATTGCCCACGTCCATTAGAAGAATATGACATAATAACTTCTGGTAAGAATAATTTTTCATTTTCATCCAAGCAATAAGAAAAATCTTCATCATTTATTCCAAATAAAATACGAGTAGAATTCCATTTATTAACATCAATTTCAAAAGCAAAATTGCTAGAATACATTAATGAAAAAGCAAATGCTTCTCCTGTATTTTCATTTGTATCTGGTCTTTCTAAGAAAACCACTGGATTCTCATTATGTGAAGTAAATCCATAGTTTGATTGAATTTTTTCTTTTCCATCATGTATTTTTCTTCGACAAATATTCTTTTCCTTGCACCAATCGCCATAAAAATGCGTTAACATGTAATTATCATCTGGCAAATCAAGTGTCATAGAATAAGCTTTTATAACATTAAATGAATTTTTTCCTTTGTTTTCAATATAGGCACTTCTAGTAATAACATCTAAATTTTCAAAAATTGTATAAAATACATGAACATAAGCTTCACTTAATTCATCTTTTAAAACAATTTCTAATGTCATGCATTCTCCTTCTTTTCCAAACGAAGAAGGAAGTGTTGCAATACTTGGTTTACCATTAATAATTTGGTGCGACTGATAAATAAATTTTGTATAATTTGTATTTATATTGGGTTTATTGATAACAATTTGCGCGCCTCTTTTATCAAATCCCCCATGAACAGGAAGTTCCATCATTGAAAAATCTTCATAATAATTGAAATTTGTCCAAGGGGTCATTTTTTCTGAATTCGTTTTTTTATCTAAATATTGCCAACCCCATTCTCCTCTTGAAGTAATATTTTTTAAATCTAAATTTTCTATGTATGTGCCAAAGTAAAAGTGCTGTAAATAATTAAAATCATTTACTCCTAAATAGTAAGAAATTTTCTTGTTAGATAAATGAAAGTATTTTTCTTTCTCATTATAATAAATCAACATAATTCACTTCCTCAATTCTTGTAATTTTTTGACCACTAATATCATCAAACAAATGAAGTTTTTCCATATTAACTTTTAATAATATTTTTGCTCCCGAACGAATCATATAATTATTAGGTACTTTGGCAATTAAATCGGAATTAGCCATATCCGAATGTACATAATAATCACTTCCAATGAGTTCAACAATTGTTGTATTTGTTTGAATACAAGAAGATTCATTTTCTCGTACAAGTGCTAAATCCTCTGGACGAATTCCAACTTTTACATGATGTGGTTCCTTTAAATATTTTTCATAAGCGCAAATAATCTCTTGTATTTTTGCTCTTTTTTCTTCCATGGTTGTTGGTGTTTTGTCTGTTACTTTAACCAAATTATCCTTATTTTGAGTAAATTCTTTAAAAGATTTAATCTTTTGTAATTCTAAATCAATTATACCATCTTCTTTATCACTTAGTATTTCAATAATTCTTTTAAGTACTTTTATCATTTTAATTTTGGCAAAACTACCTTTATATGAAATATTATTTAATGTATCTAGTTCTTCTTGAATCTTTAAAGAAATATCTTTTAGCAATAAATCATCATTTAATGAAAGTATTTCTTTTTTAATACTTTGTGTGTCATTTAGTTCTTTATTTTTTATTCTTAAAATAATATTTTCTGCTTGTTCTTTAATTTTTTTACTTATAGGATGATGAATTCTTGCTAGTAGAGTCTTCCAATATTTTATTTTTCGTTGATAAAATTCTTGATGTTGGTCTTCAATTCTTTTTGAATATTCAAGTTTTGTACCATCATTTAAAGTAATTATTCCTTTATTATAAACACCACCTAAAATATTCATAGCTGGCGCGCCAATAAATGTTGCAACAAATAAATTTTCAGGATTCATATAGATTTCTCTAGGAGAACCAATTTGTTGAATCCATCCTTTATTCATGACAACAATTTTTGTTGCCATAGTCATAGCTTCGGTTTGATCATGAGTAACATAAATCGTGGTTGCACCTACATTCTTGTGAATTCGTACAATCTCGCTTCGCATTGATACTCTTAATTTAGCATCCAAATTACTTAATGGTTCATCCATTAAAAAGAGTTTAGAATTTCTTACTAACGCTCTTCCTAAAGCAACACGTTGCATTTGCCCTCCAGATAGTTCTTTAGGTTTACGATCTAAATAAGCACCTAAATCTAAAAAATTTGCAGCATTAAATACTTTTTCTTTAATTTCACTTTCTAAATACTTACGTAAAATATATACCGGTTCCGGATTATTTTCTAATCTAGTAATTTCTTTTTGCAATTTTTCTTTTTCTTTTAAATTTGCACCATCTACTAAAGCAAGTTTATTTTTCAACTCTTCAATTTTTTCATAATTAATTGCAAGGATAGGTTGTTTGGTTTTCTTATCTAATTTAGGTAATTTTTCTTTTTTTACTCTTAATCCATAACTCATATTTTCATAAACTGTCATGTGCGGATATAAGGCATATGATTGGAAAACCATAGCAATTCCTCGATCTTTACTCGGTAAATAATTAGCAAGTTGTTTATCAATATAAAGATATCCGCTGGAGATTTCTTCTAACCCCGCGATCATTCTTAAAGTTGTAGATTTTCCACATCCTGAAGGGCCCACTAAAACAATAAAATCATGAGGATCAATTTCAAGATTAAAATTAAACACTGCTTGAACTTTATTAGGATAAACCTTATTAATTCCTTGCAATGATACAAAACTTTTAATACTTTCATTTCGAAGCATTTTGTGATTATCTTTATATTGTTTTCTTGCTTCTTTTATCGTAATCTTTTTTTCATTTTTCATACTTTTTCCTCACTACCTTTTAATACCTGTCATCGATACACCTTCAACTAAGCGATCTTGAATAATACAATAAAGAATAAAAATCGGAATCATTGAAATTACTGAACAAGCTAGTTGAATACCCACTTTGGTGTAAGACTGATTTCCTTCGATAACTTTAGAAAGTCCTACTGCTAGAGTCCACATCTTTTTATCTGCTTTACCAATTACTAATTCTGCCCATTGTAAATCATTCCATGCTCCTAAAAAACTAAATAATCCTTGCACTAAAAGCGCTGATTTTCCTAAAGGAAGAACAATAGTACGAAAAATACGGAAATTACTCGCTCCATCCATTCGAGCATTTTCAATTAAGTCTTTAGGAATACTTAAGAAAAATTGCCGTATTAAATAAAGGCCATAAACTCCACATAATCCCGGTAATATAAGTCCTAACAAATTCTTATTTAATCCCATTTGAATAATATTAGTAAATTGTGGTACCGTATTTACAATTCCTGGAACTGTCATAGTAGCAATCAAGAAGCCAAATAATACATTAGCGTATTTAAGTTCCATAAAAACAAATGCATATGCCGCTAAAGCAGCAATAGCTAAATATAAGAAAGTTGTAGCTAATGCCACAATAAAACTATTAATTATCCAATTAAAAACAGGATATTCTTCACTTGAGAAAATAGAAATATAGTTTTGAATTGTCCATGCTTTAAACTTAGTTGGAAAAAAGCTTCCAGGATAAAAACGTAGGTCGTTAGCGTCTCTAAAAGAAGAGATTATCCCCCAAATTAAAGGAAAAAGTAAGATGAAACAAACAATGAATAAAACTAAAGAACTAAGATATTTTCCCAGATTCTTTGAACGCTTTAAATTGTTTTGCATACTTATTTCCTCCCTTTCTTTCTTTAGTAATTACCATTTGTATAATTGAAATTATTGCTATGAAAACTCCTAAACAAATTGCCATTGCCGATGTCATTCCATATACCGCAAAGTTTGTTCCTTTAAGTTGATTTTGTATAACATAAATTACTGTGTAAACAGAATTTTGCGGTTGTACATATGAGCCTAAAATGTAGCATTGCCCATATAAATTCATATATCCACAAACAGTAGTAAATAAACATATAATCATTTGATTCTTTATTTGTGGGAATGTAACATCAAATTTTTGTCTAAATTTAGAGCAACCATCAATAGCACTTGCTTCATATAATGATTTGTCAACATTTTGCAAAGCCGCTGTAAATATAACAAAGTTCGTTCCTAATCCTCCCCATACACAAAACAAAATGATAATTATCCATACAGTTGTAGGATTTTGTAACCAGTTAACATTTATTTTTAGTAAGTTATTTATAAAACCATATTCATTATTAAACATATTTAGAAAAATAACACCCGTGGCAGTTATTGGGAAAATACCTGGTAAGTATATTATTGCGCGATAAATCTTATATCCTGGTGGTTTTCCATTAATTAATAACGCTAATCCAAGAGGAATTAAAATACAAAGAGGTACAATTATTGCTGCGGCAATTAATGTGTTTTTCATTCCATTCCAAAAATCTCTATAATATGATGTA
>URQK01000041.1 GCA_900549975.1 uncultured Mollicutes bacterium | reverse complement strand
AATTGTAACAAATTATCTGCAAGATATAAATCAAAATGCTTAATTATTTATTGGTAAAATTTTAAAAATAATTTCTATATATAATTAATGAGCTATTAAACATACTAGTTTAATAAAATGAAAAATGCTATAATTTTTTGGTGTTAAGGGGGAATTGTATGCTTAAATTATTATTTGTTTGTCATGGTAATATTTGCCGTTCAGTGGCCGCGGAATTTATTTGTAAAGACTTAATAAAAAAGAATCATTTAGAAAATAAATTTTATGTTGAATCGCGTGCGACATCATTAGAAGAAATTGGTAATGAGATTTATCCGCCTATGAGAGAAGTATTAGAAAAGCATAATGTTAATATAGATAGACATTATTCAACACAAATTACGAGAATTGATTATGAAAGATTTGATTATATATTTGTTATGGATGATAATAACATGCATAATATAATGCGTAATATAATAGAAGACGATGAACATAAAATATTTATGATTACAAAATTTGCGGATATGCCAGGATTTATCGAAGACCCATGGTATACTGGTCGTTACGAAAAAGTATATAATCAATTAAATGAAGCAGTACAAAAAACATTAGAAAAGTTAGGTTAGGATTAGACTATGAAAATTAAGTTAAATAAAGAAGATACTAATAAATTACACCATTTATTTGCTACATTAGAAAATAATGTGGCAGTTGCTAATATGCTTTTAGAATTTTGTGAGCATTATGATTTTATTGATAAAAATAAGTTCCTGTCAGCAAAAGATAAAAAACAAGCTTTTGCCTATGAATTTTTACGTTTTTTTGATATTGAATTACAAGACGCTAATGATTATGAACTATTTAATAATTATATTAAACCCGCGATTGCATTAGTGGATCCTAAAATAATTGAAAATAATCCATATTATTTAAATGTTAAGCCACAAAGAGCCAAGTATGGTAAATATGAATTATTTTATAAAACATTTCATGCTTTACAACCATTCGTTTATAAAGATATTACTTTTAAAGGTGAATTTTATCAAGAATTAAGTAGCGTTTCTTTCTTTGAAAAAGATGTATCATATTTAGCTATATCAAGTGATGATGTAACATGGATGAGTATTACACCTAATGAAATTGTTACCATGCAAAGAAGTATAGAAGAGGCTCACGGTGATGTTTTAACATTTGGTTTAGGGTTAGGTTATTACCAATTTATGATTGCACAAAAAGAAAATGTTAAAAGTGTTACCATTATAGAAAATGATAAAAATATTATTAATTTATTTAAAAAGAACATTTTACCTTTCTTTAATAACAAAAATAAAATAAAAATTATTGAAAGTGATGCTTTTGAATATTATAAAAATATTGATATTGCTAATAAATTTGATTATGCGTTTATGGATATATGGCATTCTCCTATCGATGGTTTACCGCTTTATATTCGCTTTAAGCAACTAGAAAAGAAGGGAAAATGTCAATATTCTTATTGGCTAGAAGACTCTTTAATAGCTAGTTTTCGAAGATTACTAATTACCACTATTGAAGAACAATATAAAGGATTACCAGAAAAGAACTATTTAAAAGCCAAAAATGAAGAAGATAAAATTATTAACAATATTTATTTTCAAACTAAAAACCTAGTTATTTCTAGTTTCGAAGAAATAGTTAAATTATGTGGTATAGAAAGCATAAATGCATTAATATTAGGCAAGGTGTTGTAATATGAATTTTCAAAGAACAAACACAAAAATATCATTGTTAGAAGATTATTATTCACATTTTAATGAAGATAATCGTTTAAAAACTCGCCATGGGCAAGTGGAGTTTTTAACAAATATTAAATATATAAAAAAATATTTAAAAAATGATAAAACTAAAAATATTTAGATATCGGTGCAGGTACTGGCGCTTATAGTATTTATTTGGCTAATAAGGGTTATGAAGTTACCGCAGTTGAATTAGTGGAACATAATATTGAAATTTTCAAAAAGAAAAATAGTAATGTGAAAATATATCAAGGGAATGCGTTGGATTTATCAATGTTTGAAGATGAAAGTTTCTCAGTGACTTTATTATTTGGGCCGATGTATCACTTATTAAGTGAAAAAGACAAACTACAAGCTTTGAACGAAGCAAAAAGAGTGACAAAAAAAAGTGGCATCATATTTGTTAGCTATTATATGAATGAATATGCCATTATTAGTTATGGCTTTATTAAACATAATATTATGAACTCATTAAAAGAACAAAGAGTGGATAAGTCTTTCCACATAATTAATAAAGAAAATGATTTATATTCTATGGTTAGAATAGAAGACATTAACAAATTTAACAATAAGCTAAGATTAAAACGTATTAAAATAATTGCTTCTGATGGAGCAAGCGATTATATTCGTACTTCACTTAATCAAATGAGTGATGATGAATTTAAGATTTTTTTAAACTACCACTTTAAAGTATGTGAAAGAAAAGATTTATTAGGAGCTAGTTCTCATCTTTTAGATATTATAAAGAAAAACGATTAATTATTGTTTGTGATTTCTTTTTCTTCGATTTTGTTTTGTTCAATATTTTCGCTTGATTTATTTTCTTTTTTGTTATTTTTTTCTAATTTTGCTTTAATTTTTTCATAATATTTATAATCATATAAGAAAATATAAGCAATTGTAATTAAAGAAATGATTATGGCAAAAGTAAATTCGTTTGCTTGATAAGATAAATCGACATTTAATGTATCTCCATTTTGATAATTTAAATTACTCAAATCTGCGGCAAGAAAAATGTTTTGGTTTACTCGAGTTTTAACATTTTTACCATTAATTTTAATTTTCCAATTTTTAGCATAAGGAATAGAAGTAGTTAATAACGTTTTAATTGGAAAGGGTCTGTGCATGTCGCGCAAAGTCCGTCTCCTCTCTGAGAATCGCTGCATTGGTCGTATTGCGGAGTTCCGTTTGGAAGACCTTGGCTTTTAATTCTTGATAATAGGTATTTAAAACATCGACATTTTCATAATAAAACGATGGTATGATTTCAACTTCATCCCAAATGAGATTTTCTTTTAACATTAATGTGTAGTATTTAGTATTACTAGAACTATTAATAGGATTAATACCATAGTTATACATATTAAAGTAATAAATATTGTTACTTGAATAATTGGATTCATATAACGCCATATATTCGCTAAAGCCAGGCGAGATATGATAGTAGCTAGGATATTTCATTGCATTCTCATCTAAAGTAAGTTTAAATGTTATATATCCCGGATTAGCAGTATTACTTAGTTTATAATGGCGTTCATCAATTTTAGTGATGTTATTATAAGTTACTTCATAATTAATTGAAGAGAAAATATCACCATAATTTTTGTTAGTTAAATCCATATACATATGATTTTGATATTGAAATATATCATATTTATGGAAAATTGTTTTTTCTTCATCTAGATAAACACCAGCACTACCACTAGTTTCTAGGCGATTAGATGCTAAATATCCTAATCCAAGCGCGTAATCGTTTTTAAAAACATGAATGTTATCATTTTCACTTTCAAAATCTTTTATGCTTGTTAAATATTTACGGGCGCCAAAGTGGCGGTTATTGATCATAATACTTTCTGATTGTTGATCACGATCAATAATATAACGAACACCCATTAATGAATTTGCGGTAAGTGTAGAACCTAATCCATACGAGTTCCAGTTACCATTAGTGTGGAATCCTAAAACATTACCAATATAATTACGCGTATCTAGTTTGTCTACAGATGAATAATGGCCAATACCAGCGTAATCATACATAAATGAATCATTGTTGGCTAAATTATAAGTAGCTAATGAGTTAAATGTTTTTTCTATGCGGTAGAATTCTTCACTTTCATCATATTCTTTTACATAATTAATAATTTTTGATATTTCTTCATATTGGTTTTTATATATTTCATAATCAATATAATTAGAACTACCATTTTCTTTTTCTTCTTTATTAACTAAGATATTGTTAGATGCGCTAGATTTCATATTGATTGTGGTGCAAATTAACATTAAAGACATACACGCAATTGTTACATATTTATTTTTAAAATTTTTCATAATGATGATAGCTAATAAATTAACTAAACATAATACGAAATCTAAAATGATGTTGGTTTCTACATTATCTATAGCTAATATTGCGTAAATAATTATGATTATACCAAGAGGTAAAACAAAATGATGGCATTTTAACCCGTCAATATTATTTAATTCTCGTGCCGCTAGATAGATTAAGAAAAAGTCAAATAAGAAAGCGAAACGATGCGGAAACCATACTGGTGCAGATCCGCCATGGAATAAGTTATTTAATCCACTAAAAGTCATACATAAAATAAATATTGCAACCACAACACCTGCATTAGTGCGTTCGTCTTTGCTAAATTTATTATTAGCAAAATACATAATGGCTAAACTTAAACAAGTAACACCAATGAACACTAATGGGCCACCAGAAATAATATCATTCATACCTTTATACGAACTACCAGCAAAGTTTTTTAAGAAATCTTTTAACTCAAATAATGTATCAAAAGTAAACATCGAGCGGTTATTAATAGATGTTTTTGATCCTGCCATGTTTAACACAGCCACTAACCAAGCACATGCACTAAGACCACCCGCTACTAAGGAACCACTGATGAATTGTTTGTAATAGCTTTTTATTGCACTTTTCTCGTATTTGTTACTATAAAGTTTAAATAAGAAAAACATTACTACAAATATACAAATCATAAATCCTGTGTAGTAATTAGAAATAATGGCAAGTGCTAAGAAAACACTATATAAAGTTGTTTTATTCCCTTCAAACATTTTTTCTAATCCTAAAATGATTAAAGGAGTCCATAAAACAGCATCTAAAAACATGATATTAAAGTTATATACAATAACATAAGATATTAGAGCGTAAGAGACGCTAAATATTAAATTGGAAATATATTTTTCTTTATATAAATGGTTCATTAATACATGCATTGTCACTCCAATAGTGCCGATTTTTAAAGCAGTAACAATACTTAATGCAATAGGTAAATTTGCTGTACTTACAAATAAATAAATAATATTAAATGGTGAGAAAAGATAATAGCAAAATAACGATAACATATCACCACCAAGTGGTTTAGCAAATGTATAGAAAAAATCATTGTTAGAGGTAAATATAGTTTTATAATAAGCCAAAAAATCGATGTATTGTCCTTGAGAATCAACGAATAGAATTGTTGATGAACCAAATGGTTGGATTCCATTTTCTTTTAAAATTATTAGAAATACGCTAAAAGGTATTAAAAATGCCATTACAAAACTAATAATAGTGAATATCTTTTTTTTCATACATACACCCCACTTATGAATATTATACACTTTTTATGATTTTTATTTAGTATTAAATAAAGAAAGTGGTGAAACAAAAGATCACAAATTGTGATTAATATATTTGTTTTATGTAAGAAAATGCTTTAAAATAATAAAAGGTGATTGGTAATGAAAGATTATGAAGAATGGAAACAATATAATAAAGAATTAGATATCTCTAATCCTTTTTCGAGTAAATACATAACTAATGATGGAGATATTTTCTATATTGAGCCTGTATTTTATACAATGTTATCTTCTTTTAAAGAACATCATCCCAACAAAATTGATGATATATTAAAAGAAATGGATCGTGTGGTAAAAGTAAATCATAAAGTTGTTTTTACAGGTAATTATGATCATCCATTAACAATTAATATTGATGATTATGTTGTGCTTGAAATATTTGATATTACCAATAAATTGGGAATATTTGTTGAAGATAAGTCACGTGGTTCAGATTACGGCGATTAGTTAGGAGAGATTTATATGAGGGTTGGAGTAATTGGTATTAGCGATAAATCATTAGCTAATGCAACAAGTTTTGCTATTTTTGGCCATGATGTGTTAGTCTATGATGATAATGAAGAAAAGATTAAATTATTAAAAAAATATATATTTAATATTGATAATAAACAAATAAAAACATTACTTTTTGAAAATAAAAACAGGATAAGTTTTGTAGATTCATTAGGCGAATTATCTAAAGTAGCAGTAATAGTTTTTACATATGATATTGAAAATAACGAGAATTATAAAGCATTTACAAAATTGTTTTTAAAGATTATTGATTATATAAGAGGAGAATGCGTTTTCTTATTTAAAAATAAGATGCCAGTAGGTACTAGTGAAAAATTTGAGAAGTATTTACATGATGTTAATAATCAAAAAATTCACGTAGCTTATCAAATGGAAAATTTATTAACCAATGATATTTTATCCCAGATAATTTCTCCTACATTTTTAGTTGTCGGAACATCATCTAAAAATGCTCATTTAACAATTAATTTTTTATATGAATATTATTTAAAAAGAAACATTTTTATTTATTTTACCTCATTAAGATGTGCAGAACTTATGCGTATTGCAGTATTGGATTTCCTTTTAATTAGAAATAGCTTTTTGTATGAAATTAACGGAATTTCACAAAAATTAAAAATTGACGGTAATGAATTCATGAATTGTTTTAGAAAAATCTTACTAACGACAAGTACTTTAAAAAGCAACGAATTAGGATTAGACGGTCCAGATTTTAATGCCATAAAGTTAAATGCGCAATTACCAAAATCTATGCGCTTAAAAATGCTTGATTCAGTAATTGAAACCAAAAATGATTTTGTTACTAATATAGTTAATGATATTAAAAACCGATTTGAAGATTTATCAAATACTAATATTGGAATAATTGGATTATCTTATTATGGCGGTGTAAGTGATGTTAATAATGCAATGACAATAAATCTTGTGAATGCTTTATTGCCATTAGGAACTATAGTTTATTGCTTTGATACAAAAGCAGAACTAGATTTTAAACAAAATATAAAATCGAATCGAAGATTACGCTACTCATCGACATTAAAAGCATTGCTAAAAAAAGTAGATTGTGTAGTTATAATGAATAAGATAGAAGATATTGAAAATCTAAAAGAAGATTTTATTTATACTAATATGCCACGTAGTAAAGTTGTTTTTGATCCATATAATTTCTTTAAGAATTATAATTTTGAAAAGATTGAATATCATTCTACTTTAGGAAAAAAGATAATTACCTATAGTGATTAAGCATATAAAAACACCGCCTTGACCAAGCGGTGTTTTGCTTTTCTTACTTACTTTGTGATTGTTGATATGGGCTAAGTGTTTTAGTTGACATCCACATAACACGCATACCAAGAGTTAACATAAATAGTAGAGGTGCATATCCCGGTAGCATAAATCCGACTAGACAAGAGACAAGAGCAGGACATAAAGCCGCTACACCAATCATCTTCATTGTTTCAATGAACTTAATTTCACGGAATGGATTCTTTTTACCACGAGTCATAATAAATATAATTAATGACATAAAGAATGATACAGCAATGTTAATAGCGGTATAGATACCAACTTGCGCTAATAAATAATTAGATTTAACATTAGAATATCCTTTATCAAAAAATGATTTCCAATTATCTAAATAATGTTCATTGTTATAATTAGACATTACTTCAGTTCCTTCTTTAAATCCAATATAATTAAGGCTTCTTGTTGAAGAAGGTTTTGCCCAATCAGTAGCGTTTTTAGCATAAACAATTAAACAAGCACTTTCTTTACCGATAATAAAGTGAGATACGATAGGAGTTTTTTCTTCTTTCTTATCACTATCTGGATTATAAACTTGTTTTAAGATGGCGTTTAATCTAGTTTGTAAATCTTTAGCGGTTTCATCATAATAGAATACTTTTAAACGTTCGACAATTTTATCTCCATCATTACGACTTGAAATGAATCCTTTATCACCATATGACCAAGTACCAGATTCAAGAGCTAGAACTTTTTTGGCACTTGCTTTAGTATCTTCATTTGCTTTTACTACAAATTTAATCCCTTTAGTTGATAAGTCATTAGAGAAATCTTTTAAAGCAATATCGATATTATTTGTATTAGAAGTCAATACAGATGATCCTTTTACACCACTTACACTAACAAGAGTAGGAATAAGCGCAACAATAATTGCTAATAAAAATATAATTAAGGCTTCATACCATTTTCTTTTTCTTCCTTCATAGACAGCGGCATTGTTAAACAATGTCTTCCAAACATATTTAAGAGTTTTCATGTTTCATCATCATCCTTTTCAATGACTTATTATATAGTATATAATAAACAATTTCAACCAAGAAAAATTCATTGAAAGCGTATAGTGAAAGTATTTTTTTAGGCAATGAAAAATTCGTTATAGTATGGTATACTTGTTATGAACATGGAGGTACGTATTATGACAGTTAATCCTCAATATTTATTAATTGCTGAAGATATAGCAAGAAAAATACAAAATGGAACATATAAAGTTGGGACAATGCTAAAAGGAAGGACTTTGCTTTCTGGTGAATATAAAGTATCTTCAGAAACAATAAGAAAAGCAATAAATGTTTTAGAAGTAGAACAAATAGTTACTGTTAAACGCGGAGTAGGAATATTTGTTGAATCAAAAGATCGTGTTGATATATTTTTAGATAAGATTTCTAATCTTAGTGATACAAAAAGCGAAATGGCTAAATTGACAGAATTATTAGCAAAACGTGATGAAATGAACAAAGAAATTAATGCTGCGATTAAAGATTTATCAAAAATGCATAATCTATCTAATAACGATAAATTATATTTTGAAGAAATTATCATTAAAGATGATTGTTGGGTAATTAATCAAACAATTGGTGATGTATATTTCTATAATTATACTGAGGCCACTATTGTGGCAGTCAAAAGAGGTAACAAACTAATTACTTCTCCAGGTCCAGAGTTTACTTTTATTGCGGGGGATAAACTTATTATTATTGGTAAGGATGATTTATCTTATCAACGCGCAATAACATATTTAACATATGGAGTAGATTAAAAATATTACATTTTTGCTATAAATTATAAAAAAGCATAACGGAAATGTTGTGCTTTTTTATGCCTAATATCTGCGTTTTTAATTTTAAAAAAAGATTCATAAATATTTTATTAATAAAATGTTGTTTTATTAACAGTGTCTGTCAATTTTTTCACCCAAAACAGCTTATCTCCATTTTTATCCGATTCGAATATCGCCGTAATTATCGTGGCTATCAAGATTTTTATTCGAATGTATCATGGAAACTCTCTCTATATATTATTATTAATAATTTATACGCCATTATTTATTTTTCTGCTCGCCGGGCAGGTTTCTGTCCAGTTTTGCATACCCCGTTGTGCGGCGCGTAATCAGTTTCGGGGTATATTCGATATTATACAGACTGGCAGGTCTTTCATCCAGGTAAAATTTATCATTCATATCGATTTTACGGATAATGATGTCGCAGGCATCTCTTCCCTTCAGCGCTACAAAATGATCAATGGTGGTCAGTGAAATCCTGCGGATACTGGAATAAAAAATATTATCACATCCGATGACTGAAACATCCTTTGGCACATGGAGGCGCATCTCATGCAGTGCATCAATGGCACCTATGGCCATCATATCATTCTGGCCTGCGATAGCCGTAAATTTTCTGCCTTCACGGAGAAGCTCCATAGTCAGCTCGTAGCCCATGGCATACTCCGAATCCATTCGCGGGATTTTTCTGTCATTGGACTCATCTGCCGCCTTGATGATCACGTGATCTTTTTTGCCCTCTTTTTCAAACTCGCGGACAAAACCTTCTACACGTTTGGAGCGCTGCCACTGGCGTCTGGTAAGAGGCGGCGTAATAAACGCCACATCGGTATGCCCCAGATCCAGAAGATGCCTGGCCATCAGCCTTCCTACCACCGTATTATCCTGATTGATGGCATCTACTGTGGTTGTTTTTTCCTTGTTGCTGATGATAACAAGGGGCGTTTCTTTTGCGATCTTTTCTACCTGATGCTGAAAATCCGGATGGGGATTGCAGGTATAAATGATTCCTGCCGGCCGCATGGTCTGCATCATACGGAGATATTTTTCTTCCAGCCCCGCATCTCTCTGTGTGTTGCAGGTAAAAACGCCATACCCCTTCTCATTGGCTACGGCCTCGATTCCCTGAAGCAACAGTACATAATAGGGACTGGTGAGTGTGGGGCAGAAAACAACGATCAACTTTTCTTTTCTGTTATCTTTATGTTTCCGACGTCCCGGAAGCTCGTAGCCAAGCTCTCTGGCTGCCTGCTCCACCCGTTCTACGGTTTCTCTCGAAAAAGAAACATTGTATTTCCGGTTCAGCACCATAGATACCGTTGCCTGGGAAACCCCGGCGCGTGCTGCCACATCCGATGAAGTTGCTTTCTTTTTTGCCACCGGCTCACCTCCTTTGTTGCCTGGGAAAATTTTTCACCTGATCCGGTTAAAGTTCTACCCTTCCCTCCAGGGCGCGTAGAAGTGTCACTTCATCAATATACTCCAGGTCACCGCCAACCGGAACTCCGCTGGCAATACGGCTTACTTTGATTCCGGTGGGCTTGATCAGTTTGCTGATGTACATGGCTGTAGTTTCACCCTCAAGGCTGGAATTGGTCGCCACAATAACTTCTTTTACATCTCCCTGAAGGCGCTTCATCAGTTCCTTCAGCTTGATATCATCCGGTCCGATTCCAAGCATTGGAGAGATCGCGCCGTGAAGTACATGGTAAACCCCGTCAAACTTGCCTGTTTTCTCATATGCTGCCAGATCCCTGGTATTCTCAACGACCATGATGGTGCTGTGATCCCGTTTGGGATTGGCACAGATCGGGCAGAGTTCCTGATCTGTCAGCGTGTAACAGCATTTACAGTACTGAACATTCTGCCTTGCATCGGTGATGGAAGCGGTCAGCTGCTCAACCTGGTCTTTTGGCATATTCATGATATGAAACGCAAGACGCTGGGCAGATTTTGCTCCAATTCCCGGAAGATGGGAAAGCTGCTCGATCAGCTTATTGATGTGTGTGCTGTAATATTCCATCAGAAAGGAAGGCCTCCGCCAAGACCGCCAAGGCCTCCTGTCAGTTTGGACATCACTGCTGCTGACTCGGACTCAACCTGACGGAGCGCCTCATTTGTTGCTGCCGCGATCATATCCTCAAGCATCTCGATATCATCCGGATCTACTGCTTCCTCGGAAAGTGTGACTTTTGTTATTTCTCGTTTACCGGAAACGGTAACGGAAACAGCTCCGCCGCCTACGGTTGCTGTGAACTCTTTTTCTTCAAGAGCCTTCTGATTCTCTTCCATCTGACGCTGCATTTTCTGCGCCTGTTTCATAAGATTGTTCATATTCCCCGGCATACCCATGCCTGGGAATCCACCTCTTTTTGCCATAATAATGATCCTCCTGTTTTTATTTTACAGATTTATGACTCATCGTCCGGGTCTTCTTCCACTACGATATCCATGTGGATATTCTCCCGGAGTGCATCGTCTACTGTGATCTGCGCGAGATTGGTGTGCTGATGCTTGTTGGCTACCAGCATATGTATCTCCACGCTTTTTCCTGTCCGGGCCGCGATAATGTCCTGAAGTTCTTTCTGCGCCTCCGGATTGTCTACATAATTCATTCCCAGGAAATCCTGAAATTCCACATAAAGAACAGGTTCTCCTGTCTCACTGTTATACTTCGGAACAGATTTCTGAAGCATCTGTTTGAACATCCCTGTTGTCTGTCCTGTGATCACTCTCCAGCCTGCCACGATTTTCTGCAAATCTTCCGGTGCCGCTTTCGCCGGTGCTTTGTTTCCCGCCGGTTCCTGAACTGCTCCGGTTTCTGCCGGCATTTTCCCTGAACCCTGCTGCACGATCACCTGCTGTACCGGACGTTCATCCATCCGCTGTTCCAGCACACGCAGTCTGTCCAGAACAGAGTCCAGATTAGTCTCCATTGCAGGACGGCACAGCTTGATCAGTGCAATCTCCACAAGGACCCTTTTCTGGGTTGCATATCGGATCTGGTTGGACAAATCCGAAAAAATACGGATATACCGCATCAGCGTCTCCACATCCAGCATGGTGCTCTCTTCTTTCAGAAGCTTCATGTTGTCGGATGAGACATCGATCGCTTCCTCCGGATTCTCAGAAGTCTTAACGAGAAGAAGATTTCTCATATACCAGGTAAAATCTCCCACAAACTGGCTCAGTTCCCTGCCTCCTACGATCAGTTCCTCCAGGATATGAATGGAACCTGTCACATCTCCCCGGATCACTTTTCGCAAAAGCTTGCTAAACACTTCGGTGTCAACGGCTCCCAGAACCTCCAGAACTTTATCATAGGTAAGTTCCTGTCCAAGATAAAAAGCAATACACTGGTCGAGAAGGCTGAGCGCATCTCGCATGGAACCATCTCCCGCTTTCGCTACATATCGGACTGCTTTTTCCTCAGCTTCTACACCTTCAACTTTGAGCAGTTCATCCAGTCTGGCCGCGATAGTGTCTATGGTGATCCTGTGGAAATCATATCTCTGGCATCTGGATAAAATCGTAATCGGAATCTTGTGCGCCTCTGTAGTTGCCAGGATAAACATAACATAAGACGGTGGTTCCTCCAGTGTTTTCAGCAGGGCATTGAAGGCACCTGTGGAAAGCATATGAACCTCATCAATAATATATACTTTATATTTACCTTCTGTAGGGCGGTAAGAAACCTCTTCTCTGATCTCACGTATATTATCCACACCATTGTTGGATGCCGCATCGATCTCGATCACATTCATTGCAGTTCCTGCCTGGATTGCCTTGCACATGGCACATTCATTACAGGGGCTGCCATTTACGGGATGCTCACAGTTGACTGCCTTCGCCAGAATTTTGGCTACTGTTGTTTTACCGGTTCCTCTGGTGCCACAGAACAAATACGCATGGCCGATACGGTTATGCTTAATCTGATTTGTCAGAGTAGTCACTATGTGATCCTGACCTTTGACATCCGCGAAATTATCCGGTCTGAACTTTCTGTAAAGAGCAGTGTAACTCATGAGTAAACTCCTATCGTAACTATTCAGCACCCCCACTGTCAGCAGCGCGCCAAATAGTTATCTCTATCTTATTATCACAGCCGCCGCGGAAAAAATTCCCGCGGCGGTCTTTTTTACATCCA
>URQK01000040.1 GCA_900549975.1 uncultured Mollicutes bacterium | reverse complement strand
CATTTTTTGGCAACAATGGTTACTTTAATGATTGGACTTCAGTGGGATTTAAATTTCATGTCGACTCGATAAATGGCGATTATGCTAAAATTACATTTACAAAACATCGATATTAATTGTTTTTAATAAATTTCATTAAATCTTTTTTAGTTTTAAAACTTAAAATTAATTGTCGGCCATTAATTTTAGCACTTAAATTATTACGCTTTTTAAAATCACTTAATACATCCTCATATTTATGGGTGCTGCGCATTTCATTTACTAAATATTCGGTATCACGAACAGACAACTTCTTCTCATAAATTATATTAACAACTTCTTGCATTTGCTCATCATTTAAAATCGCAATAGCGCGAGCGTGTCCATATGTAAGTCTTCCTTTTCCAACATCTTTTTGAATCTTTTTTGGTAAGTTTAAAATGCGAATTAAATTTGTTACTTGAGCTCTAGAAATATCTAATAAATCTGCGATTGTGGATTGTGTATAATGAAATTTTTTACATAACACACTACAAATATTAGCCATTTCTACAACTGACTTAGTTTTATCTAGTTTATAAGAAAAAAGCATGTACAATAACATATCTTCATCCGAAAAATTTTGTATCATACATGGAACATTTTGTAGTTTAAGTCTTTTTGCACACATAAAACGTGTTCTACCAGTAATAAGTTCGTATTTTCCTTCTTCGATTGTACGAACTAATAATGGACTGATAATACCATGGTATTTAATATCTTTTATAACACTAGAAATTGCTTTTTCATCAATTTCAATATTTTTTAAATAGCGATTATTAGATATATTGCTAACTTCAATTGTAAAAACAGTATTGTTTTGCGAAGCATCATTAAACTTTTCAATTACACTAGTGTTAGCAAATCTCTTTAATAATGTTGAGAGATTACTTTTTAAAATTTGATTATCGTTCTTGTTGCTCATGCTCTAATATTTCCTTTGCTAAGTTTAAATAGGCAATAGATCCAGCGGAAGTAGGGCGATACATCGTAATTGGTAATCCACGCGCCGAACTTTCTGGAAGCGAAATATTACGTGGAATTTGCGTAATAAAAGTATTTTCTTTAAATAAACCCCGTACTTGAGTAGACACTTCAACACATAATCTTGCTCGTGGATCATACATCGTCATTAAAAATCCTTCAATGGTAAGATTAGAATTATAAGTAGATTGAATTTGTGATATAGAAGATAAGATTTGCGCAACTGCTTCCATAGCAAAATATTCACATTGGACAGGAATAATTACACTATTGGCAGCAACTAACGAATTAATATTTAATAATCCTAAAGAAGGTGGGCAATCAATAATAATATAATCGTAATTTTTATGTATTTTTTCAATGGCATTTTTAAGTAAAAACAAAGGATTACTAACTTTATTAGATACCTCTACATCAGTAGATGCTAATTTTAAATTAGCAGGCAAAATGTCAACATTTTTGGTAACAGTTTTACGAATTGCTTTGTTTATATCTAAATCTTTTACTAAAACATCATACATGCTTTTATTAATTAAAGTAATATCAATACTAAAGCCACGAGATGAGTTACCTTGTGGATCCATATCTAAAAGTAAAACACGGCGATTAAAATTAGCTAATGCCGCAGATAAAGATATAGCAGTTGTTGTTTTACCAACTCCACCTTTTTGATTCGCAATTGCAATAATTTTTGTCATAACTAACCTCCTAGCCCTCACACAAAGAAGTTTATAATGGCTTCTTTTTATTGTACCATAATTTCTTGGATATTTAATATTTGTTCGAGCTTCTTTTTTTAATAATAAGATACTTCGATTTTCCTCTTCACTTGGAAGTTTAAATTCGTAGTTTTTTAATAATTTTACATTTAATATTTTTAGTGCATTTTCCGCTTCTTTTAATTCCAAATTAGCATTTTTTCCTTTTAGGGCAATCATAGTGCCTTGAATAGTTAAAAAAGGAATAGATAATTCAAGCAACATATTTAAACGTGATACAGCACGCGAAGTTACTAAATCAAAAGATTCTCTTTTTTCTTTGATATAGTTTTCAGCACGATCATTAACAACTTTAACATTTGATAAATCAAGCACTTTAATTACTTCATTTAAAAAATTACATCTTTTAAGTGTAGGCTCTAATAAAGTGATTTTTAAACTAGGAAATGCAATTGCCAAAACCAAGCCTGGAAAACCCGCGCCACTACCAATATCTAGTAATGTTTGATTTTCATATTTAAAGTATTTAGCGGATATTAAAGAATCATAAAAATGTTTTTCTATAATTTGCGCCTCATCATCAATCGCGGTTAAATCCATTACTTTATTCCATTCTTGAAGCAGTTTAGAATAAGTTCCGTAACTTTCAATTTGTTTGTCATCTAAAATAATATTATTTTCTAGCAATTTTGCTTTAAATGTTACAAAATCCATATTATTTATGTTCCTTTTTTAAGTGCAAAATAAGCATGGATATATCAGCAGGATTAACTCCACTAATACGGCTTGCTTGACCAATTGATATTGGTTTAACTTTATCTAGTTTTTGACGTGCTTCTAATGCTAAACCATCCATATGTAAATAATCAATATCTAGAGGTAATTTCATTTCTTCTAATTTAGCTAGTTTTTGCGCTTCTTTTTTTTGTTTTTCGATGTATCCTTCATATTTCACCATTATTTCTAATTGTGAAATACCAATTTCTGATAAATCAAATTGAGTTAATTCTGGAATATATTCACGCATTTTATTAAATTCTACACCTGGTCTACGTAATACATCAATTAAAGATATTCCACCTAATAAGTCATCAAATCCTAATTCTTTTAGATAAGATTGAAGTGGACTTTTTATACCAATATAATGGTTAGACAAATAATTAATAGCTTTATTAATTTCTTCAGATTTATGTAAAAATTCTTGATATCTTTCTTCGCTTATTAATCCTACTTGATAACCATATTTAGTTAAACGTAAATCAGCGTTATCATGACGCATTAACAAACGATATTCCGCACGAGAAGAAAGTAAACGATATGGTTCATTAGTGCCTTTTGTTACCAAATCATCAATCATTACACCAATATAAGCTTCATCTCTTCTTAAAATTAGTGGCGATTTGCCTTGAATTTTTAATGTGGCGTTAATACCCGCCATTAAGCCAAGACCTGCTGCTTCTTCATATCCTGATGTTCCAACAATTTGTCCCCCACAATATAAACCCGGCCATCTTTTTACTTGTAAAGTAGCATCAAATTGAAGTGGCTCAATTGCGTCATATTCAATAGCATAAGCATATTTTAAAATCTTACAATTTTTTAAGCCTGGTAATGAGCGAATCATTTTTTCTTGTACATCAATTGGCATTGATGTAGAAAAACCTTGCAAGTAAATTGAATCCATTTCTAAAGATTCAGGCTCTAAGAATAATTGATGGCGTGGCTTATCGGCAAAACGCACAATTTTATCTTCTATACTTGGACAATATCTTGGTCCAATGCCACGAACAAGTCCGCTATACATCGCTGATTCTTTTAAATTATCACGAATAATTTGATGTGTCTCTGGCGTTGTATATATTAACCAACATAAAGCTTGATCTTTTAATGGCTTAAATACTTTTGTTTCGTAAGAAAATCCTAAATTACCTTCCGTACCATATTGTGGTTCCATAACTGAATAATCAATAGAATCCTTTTGAATACGTGGAGGCGTACCAGTTTTAAGTCTTAATAATTGAATTCCCATTGAAGCCAAGTATGGAGATAAGCCCAAAGAAGGTTTCTCACCATCTGGACCAGCACTTTCTTTATGATGCCCTCTTAAAATACATGATTCCATATATGTTCCTGTTGTTAAAATAACAGCTCTTGCATATATTTTTTCTTCATTATTAACAATTACTCCAAATACTTTCTCATTGTCGTGAAGTAATGCAGTTACCATTCCTTCTCTAACAGTTAAATTTTTCGTATTTAAAGCAATATTTTGCATGTATCGTGGATAAGATTTTTTATCTTCTTGCGCTCTTAAACATTGAACACCTGGACCTTTACCCGTGTTAAGCATTTTCATCTGTAAATATTCATGATCCGCACCTTTAGACATCATTCCGCCTAAAGCATCTATCTCACGTACTACAATGCCTTTTGCCGACCCACCAATTGATGGATTGCATGGCATATTCGACATCATTTTAATATTTAAAGTCAATAACAAAGTACTAGCGCCCATATGAGCACTAGCTAAACTTGCTTCCATGCCAGCGTGTCCACCGCCAACAACAATGATGTCATAATCGTATTGCACTATCCTACGCTTCCTTCCATATCCATTTTAATTAATTGATTGAGTTCTACAGCATATTCCATAGGAAGTTCTCTTGAGAAAGGTTCAATAAATCCCATAATAATCATTTGAGTGGCATCTTTTTCTGATATTCCACGCGACATCAAATAGAATAATTGATCTTCACTAATCTTAGAAACTGTAGCTTCATGCTCAATAAATGATTTGTCATTCATGACTTCATTCGTAGGAATTGTATCACTTCGAGAAATATTATCAAGTATTAATGTGTCACATTCAACGTGACTTCTACAATTTATAGCATTTTTAGTATGACGAACAGTGCCACGATAATTAGCAACTCCGCCATTTCTAACAATTGATTTTGATATAATAGTAGATACTGTATCTGGTGCTAAATGGATCATTCTTGCTCCAGCATCTTGATATTGGTTGTGTGAAGCAACAGCAACTGAAATACATGTGCCTTTTGCTCCTCTTCCCGCTAAAATACAAGCAGGATATTTCATATTTACTTGGCTACCAATATTGCCATCAATCCATTCCATTTGAGCATTTTCCATGACTAGAGCGCGTTTTGTAACTAAATTGACAATATTGTTAGACCAGTTTTGTACTGTTGAATAACGGCATTTTCCGCCTTTTAAAATAATAATTTCTACCACTGCGGCATGTAAAGATTCTTTTGAATATGTTGGGGCTGTACATCCTTCAACATAATGCACATCAGCACCTTCATCAACAATAATTAAAGTACGTTCAAATTGTCCCGATTTTTCATTGTTAATTCTAAAATATGATTGAAGTGGTTTTTCTAGATGTACGCCTTTAGGAACATATATAAATGATCCACCTGACCACACCGCTCCATTAAGCGCAGAGAATTTATTATCTCCCACTGGAACAACACTATTAAAATATTTTTTAAATAATTCCGGACAAGCTTTTAAAGCTGAGTCAGTATCAAGAAAAATAACACCTTTATCTTGGACTTCTTTTAGCATATTATGATAAACAACTTCTGATTCATATTGGGTTGAAACACCAGCTAAATATTTTTGTTCAGCTTCAGGGATTCCTAATTTATCAAAAGTTTCTTTGATTTTTTCAGGTACTTTTTCCCAACTATTTTCCACTTTTTCAGAAGGACGAATAAAATATGTAAAAGAATCAAAGTCTAAATTTGATAAGTCTGGTCCAAAAGAAGGAAGTGGTAATTGCTTAAATAATTTGTATGCTTTTAAACGGAATTCCAGCATCCATTCTGGTTCGTTTTTTAATTTAGAAATCTCCCTAATTACATCTTCATTTAAACCTTTACCAGTATTAGTAATAGAAACATCTTCATTTTTAAATCCATACTTATAATCATCAGTAGGTAATTCATTATTATTCATGTTTCTCACCTTTACTTTCTTCTAATAATTCATTTAAGCCATTCCACCCAATTGTTGCACATTTAATACGACTAGCTTGTTTACTAGTGTTCATAAACACAATTGCTTCATCTAAAAGTTCTTCATCGAACTTATCTTCAGAAATCATCTTCTTGTAATTATCAATTATTTTTTCTGCTTCTTCAATAGTTTTGCCTTTTACTAAATCTGTCATAATTGATGTAGAGGCAGTAGAAATAGTACAGCCAATTCCATCAAAGCAACAATCTTTAACAATTCCATTTTCAACAAGTAAAAATACATCAATATTATCAATGCATGATTCAGAATTCATATTGATTTTTAAATATCTATCATCAGTTGGTGTGCGTTTATTATGAGGATGTTCATAATGATCCATAATAATTTGACGCATCATCATTGGACTAATTGAAATAGGCATCGAGGAAGTCACCTGCTTTCTTGCATGCTTCAACTAAAGCATCTATATCTTCGAATGTGTTATAGAAGTATATACTAGCACGAACAGTAGCCACTGTGCCTAAAAAATCAATCAATATTTTGGCACAATGCTGTCCCGAACGTACGCATATACCTTTAGAATTAAAATAAGTCGCAGCATCTTGCGCAAATACATCTTTAATATTAAATGTAATAATACCAGATTCTGCATTCTCGTTATATAAGATAACGTTATCAAGTTGCTTTAATTTAGCAATAGCGTATTTTCTTAGTTCTTTTTCATGGTTTTCAATATTATCCATACCTATGCTTTCTAGGTATTTAATAGCGCTAGCTAAACCAATTGCACCTTCAATATTTTGTGTTCCAGCTTCAAATTTTGCAGGTGGAAGTAATAAACTAACTTCTCCACACATATTAAATCTAGCATTCATTCCGCCACCCGACATTAGAGGTTCCATTTCTTTTAAAAGATTAAATTTTCCATACATAACACCAATGCCAGTAGGTCCACACATTTTATGCCCAGAAAATGCTAGGAAATCACAATCTAAATCTTTAACATCAACTTTAAAATGCGGAATGCTTTGAGCACCATCACAAACCAAAATTGCGCCGTACCCATGAGCAATTTTAGCAATACTTTTAATATCAACAGTAAAGCCAAGCACATTGGTAACTTGGGCAACCGCAATAACCTTCACTTTATTAGTCATGGCTTTTTTAACATTTTCTATTGTTAGTCTTCCTTCTTTAGTTAAAGGAATATAACGGATAATGCAGCCTTTTTCTTTAGCAATTGTAAACCAAGGCAAAACATTAGAAGCATGTTCTGCTTCCGTAATAAGAATTTCATCGCCTTCATGCAAGAATTTAGCATACCCATAGGCAATCATATTTAAAGACATTGATGCCCCAGCAGTAAAGACAACTTCATTTTTATCAGCACCAATGAAATCCGCAACAACTTGACGTGCTTCATCATATTTCACATCAGCGGTATGGGCAATATCATAATCACCACGATGCGTATTCGCACAATAATTTTCGTAATAATCTTTTATCGAATCAAGAACAATTGCTGGTTTAAAAGTAGTCGCAGCATTATCTAAATAAACAAGGCGATGATTTTGCATTGTCTTATTTAAGATAGGAAAATCTTTTAAGCATTTTTCATAATCAATCATACTTATAACCTCTTTTCAATGCCATCAACTATTTTTTGAACATATTTTTCATCTTCAAAATAGTTTGTAATTGGTTTTAAGTATCCTAATGTAATTAATTGTTTAGCATCATTTTCGCTAATGCCTCTTGAACATAGATAAAACATATGTTCATCATTTACTTTTCCGACAATTGCAGCATGACTTGCTTCAATATCATTTTCATCTATTTTTAAGATTGGATTTGCTTTTGCATGGCATTTTGGATCAAACACCATAATTTTAGCAGATTGACGTGTTTTAGATTTAATTGATCCATTTTTAATATGGGAAATACCTTTAAAATGCATCATTGATTCATCTTCTACAACGCCATAATTAGACATAATTCCAGTAGTATTTTTAGCTACATGATTAAAGTTAATATTGAACACTTTTCTATCATTATCAGCGCCTAAAGAGGCTAAATGCCATTCACTATTAGCGTTATCTCCAATAAGATTAAATGTAGCATTAAAGTCTACATCACCTTTAACTAAGTCAGCCATGGCAACCAAAGCATTAGAAGAATCTTCTAGTTCAAAAGTATAGTTACCACAAGCACTTTGAGTTAAAGATAAAAAATTTAGTTTCAAAAATGCATTATTTTTTAAAATAAATTTAACATTTTTGTTTTCAAACTCATTGATTAAAATTTTTACTTTTACAAATTCATTACAAGTAATTTCAATATTTTCACTTGATATATCTTTTAAAGTTAATATCGAATAATTTTCTTCATTTGAAGAGTTAATAGAGATATAAAAAGTGTCATCCACTAATTTGCTTGTAACATTATTACTTTTTAGCAAATTATTTTCCACTTTTAATAACCTCTTTCGTTGCACAACTTCCAATTGATACATCACGCATACTAGGTTCGTCTTTCTCAATAGAAATTCCTAATTCTGTTCTAATCCATTCGTAACCTGTTGTATCAATTTTTTTAATAATTTCTTTACCGCCTTCAACAGCAATCTTGCCATTAACCATAACCGCAACACGGGTTGGCGAAATCAAATCATATAATCTTGCATAGTGAGAAATGACTAAAAATCCTGTTCCTAATTCTTGTTGCTTTCTAATTGCTTCGGAAACAGTTTGTAAAGCATCGACATCAAGGCCAGAATCAATTTCATCAAGCATAGCAATTGTTGGATTCAATAAACGCATTTGTAAAATTTCATTACGTTTTTTTTCTCCACCAGAAAATCCTTCATTTAAAGAACGATTTGCCATATCCATTGATATTTTCATTTCTTTGGAATTAGACTCTAGCATACGATAAAATTGAAATAATGTTACAGGCTTTTCACGATGAGCATTAATACTTGCTTTTAAGAAATCAGCATTTATTACTCCTGGAACTTCGCTAGGATATTGCATTCCTAAGAAAATACCAGCGCGTGATCTTTGATCAACAGACATTGCTAAAACATCTTGTCCGTCTAACAATACTTTGCCTTCGGTTACTGTATAACGTGGATTTCCCATTATAACAGCAAGCAATGTTGATTTACCATGTCCATTAGGGCCTAATAAAGCCACGGTTTCATTTGTTGATACTTTTAAATTTACTCCTTTTAGAATTTCTTTTCCTTCCACATTAGCGTGTAAATTAACAATTTCTAAAGTTGGCATAAAATGTCACTCTCCTAAGATTCAAAAATCTTAATTATTTTACACCACTATAGTTTTCTTAACAATGAAAACGATAAAATTTGATAAAAAAGCATTAAAAAAGGCAAAGTTTCCTTTGCCCCTTAAACTAGCAACCGCAACCAGTCCAGCATCCGTAACCGATGATGACAAGTAAAATAAATAATACAAGGATTATTGCAAAATAACTGTTATTCATAAGTTCACCTCCTCAAAGCAATTACCTTATTAGATGTTTAGCAGCAGCCAAAGCAACCAATAATAGCAATTAAAATGAAAAGAACAAGAATGAAGGCAAAAGCGGCGCCGAAACCACCATTTTGGTATCCTAAATTTGGATTCATAAACTTTCCTCCTTTGTTTTTCACGATATATTATGCAAGTTAATTTAAAAGGTAACTTATTTTAGAAAACTTTAATCTTGATAGCCCAAATATTAACAATAATGCTCCCTGTATTTTATAAAAATACATTTTTAGAAGAAAAAACTTGAATTGTAAATCATTATTGTATACAATAACAATGCTATATTTATAAGGAGGACGGCTATTTATGAAAAAACGTAACCTTGTACTCGGTATGGTAGCATTCATGGTTGGTGGATTATCACTTACCGCTTGCGATCATGTAAAAAAACAAGAGGGTACAATATTAACTATTAACAATGGTAGCGAAATAGCACATGGAATTACCGTTGATGATATTTTCAACAAATATATCACTAAATCTACTGGTATTTCTACTTACTATAATGCGATTTCTGAAGTCATCATCCGTGCTTCTATCAAAGAAACACCAGAAATCACAACAGACGCAAAACAACGTGTCAACCAAGCAAAAGATGACGCTAAATCTAATGCTAGTACTAATGGCACAAAGTATGATGACGAACTCGACAAAATTCTTCAAAGTAAGGGTGTCGAAACTTTAAAAGAACTACAAGATTTGTATGTTTACGAGAAATTAAAAGAAAAAGCCCGTAATGATTATTTTGATCAAAATGGCGGTAAAGGTACATTTGGGTTATTAAAAGAATATATCAACCAAAAAGTCCCTTATCACATCAGTCACATTTTAATCAATGTCAGTGCTTCTTCTACTGACTCTGGTTACAAAGGTCAAATCACTGAATCAGAAGCAACAAAACTTATTGGTACTATCAAACGTTTAGCAAGAGGTAATGAAACTTTTGGTTCTGTCGCACAAAGTTTATCAGGCGATTCAAGTTCTGCTGAAAAATTCGGTGAAGGTGATATCGTTACAGTCGATACTGGCTATGTTAACGAATTCAAACTTGGCTTATATGCCTTTGATTCTATCTTCAATGGAAAAGCAAGTAATGTTGATGAAACTCGTTTAGAAAGCATCCACATGACGGATAACGCCAAAAATTATTTCACTGCGAAGAAAACAAGCAAAGATTATAAAATTGACTTCCAAGAAATCTTAGATATGGAGAAAGTCGCTTCTAAAGAAAAACTTCCAACCGGCGAAAGCATTGATATTAACAATAATGATGCTACATACTATCCAAGAAACATCTATTTCAATAACTTATTTAACTCACATCAAGTTTCATTAATTACAACTAAAAACAAAGTAGTTAATGGTATTGAACAAAAAGCATTCAAGAATGCAACTGAGGTTCCTGCACTTGCAGGTTTACTTGATGATGGTGAATATGCATTATGCAGTGGCACTAACCCAATCTTAGTTGTTCGTTCTGGTTCTGGCGATGGTGATTCTGGTTATCAAGGTATTTTCTTTATTGTTGCTGAGAAATCAGGATTAATCGAAAATACAGAAACATTAACAACATACTACGATTACACAAAGACAGTTGAAGAGTATAGTAAAAGTATTGGCACAATGTACGTTAACTTCAATCAACAAGAAAATAAAGATTATCGTCAACGTGCTAGTAAAATTGAAAGCGCAGTTAAAAACTATGATAGTTTAATTGATTCTTCAATCTTTACTTACTACTTAGAAAAAGGTAAAACTGAACTTAATCTTAAAATTAATGATGAAATCAAGGTTGAAGTTCCAAAATATGTTAATGGCAAACGTGATGGTGTTGAATATTTAACATTAGAAAATGCTATTAATCAATATCTTATCAATACTCGTATGTATAAAGAATACACAACACAAAACAGTATGGAAAAAACTTGGAATGAATTTGTTGATAGTTTACAAATAATCGATCAAAATAGAGAAAATCGTTTATTATCAATTGATTGTGCAAAATCAATTAATGCTGCTACTTCTAAAGAAGATATCAACAATTTGACTAAAAAAGGTGGTGCTTGCAGTGTTACGAAATAAAAAACTACTCGTTGTTCTCGCTTCATCAATGCTTTTATTAGCAGGTTGCGATGTCACAGCAAAACCTTCATATGACAATGACTGGCTTATCAGTGGAGATACCATTGATAACAAAAACGCTACTAGCTTAGCAAATAACTTACGTACTCTTGTATACGATAAATTATTGGATGATGGTTCTATTAATTCTGAAGTATTAAATGAAACATTATATTTAATTGCCAAAAAAGAAATTGGTGATTATGGCACATTACTAAAGTCCACCAAAGAAGAAGATAAGGAATTAGTAAAAAAGATTCAAGCTAGAATGGATGAAAAATTATATACTGCTATTTCTAGCGGAAGTTATGATTATCGTAATAAATTTAACGAAGAATTATTTGTTAAAACAATTCAACAATCATTAACTTATTCAATTAGTGATTCATTCACTTCTTACAATCACGATTATGTATTCTTAAATGACTCTTTAGATCACCTATATGAAGGTGGATTTAAAGAAGATGGTACAGCTTATACTCCTGACGATAATGTTCCTAACGTTGGAAAATATGTATTATCTAACTCATATGCGCAATATAAAGAAGATACATATTTACAAGAAGTATATCGTGAATTATTAGTTGAAAAGTATATTAAAGATAATGAGGCTGATTCATTAGGCCGTGCGGCTGGACGTAAAATTAATTACGTTGCTATTAGTGAAAGTGAAACTCACCCAGAAGCTGCTGTTAACTTAGTGCATGCTTTCGTAGAAAAGTATCTTACTAAAAATGATACTGTCGCAGATTTGTCAATATTAGAAAAAGCTTGGAAAGGTATTGATCTTCCATCTGATGAAAGTGATCCTATTAACATTTTATTAAAAGAAGCAGGATTTGAAAAAGTCACTTCTGGTGATAGCAATCTTGGAACATACTATGTTGAAACATTATTTGGCGACATTGCTACAAATTACAGCAAAATCAATGATGTTGAAGCATTAACTGATGCAACACAAGAAGCTGCTTTCACAGGTTCTGGTGCATATGCAAAAGAAACCGGCTTAGAAATGGAAAAGAATTCTTTAAGAAAGAAAGCTTTAAATGAAGATGGTTGGTATGTTAAAACTAGCGACACAACTTCTCTTCCTTCAACAATTACTAGCCGTTTATTTGATATTTCTATTGCTAATAACACTTATAGCAATTTAAATGGTTATAAAGAAGAACAAATCATTGCTAATAATAAGGATAATAAATATGTTAAATATCTTAATGGTGTTTATTATTTAAAACCTTCATCAGTAGAACATGATATTGCTGAAAATATGGATTGTGTAATTTATGATAAAGGAACTTCTACATATTACATTATTCAAATTGAAGAAGCTGTTAACTCATCTAAATTGAGAACTAACGCAAGCAGCAAAGAAAATCAATATACTGATGATATGCGTGAAGCTCCAGCTCTAGTAGTCATTGATAAGTTGCTGAAGGATGGTGCTACCGTGAAAGTGTTTGATCCCATCGCTATGCCTGAATGTAAACGTCGTATCGGCAATGTTGTGACTTATACTGAAAATCTCTATGACTGTGCCGATGGTGCTGATGCGTTGCTGCTGATGACTGAATGGCGACAATTCCGCCTGCCTACTTGGAACGTGATTCAGAAGGTGATGACTGATAAGTATATCGTAGATGGACGTAACATTTGGAATCGTGTGGAGCTGGAAGAAATGGGATTTAGTTATACACGAATTGGAGAGAAATAGAGTAAAATAATAGTGGATTAACAGTATTTCTGGCATTATACGTTTTCAAGGAATACTAATGATAGTGGGTGTTACGGTATGGAGAAGAATAGTAGAAAAGACAGTTTTGATGTTGTGAAATGTTTTGCGGCATTTTTTGTGGTGCAATTGCATACTATTCCTGCGACTGTGTGTCCGTTATTGAATGTAATTGCACGACTGGCTGTTCCTTTGTTTTTCTTAATCACGGGTTATTATTACACATCTATTGTAGAAAAAGGAAAATATGGAGTGCAACTGAAAAAGATCTTTTTGTTGGCTATTGCATCTTCTCTGTTTTATTGGATATACTATGGCTGTATGGCTCTAAAAAATAATATGTTCTATCAATGGTTTATGGACACTTTTAATTCTATATCGATACTGAATTGGGTGCTTATAAATGACACTCCAGGCGTTGGGCATTTATGGTATCTATATGCTATGCTTTATTCATTTATAGCTATTTATGTTATAGATAAATTGAAAATCAAAGTTAAATGGGTGATTCCTATTCTTTTTCTTATTGGATTATATGTAGGATGCAAAGGGTGGCCTTATTCATGGTATCGTAATTGGGCATTTATGGGCGTTCC